>NZ_JBEZLP010000087.1:0-1287 GCF_040652195.1 Streptomyces sp. NPDC048278 | reverse complement strand
CATGTCTGTGGTGGATGGTGTGGTGGATGGGCCGGTGGGGTCGGTGGGGTCTGGTGTGGGTGGGGGTGGTTCGGGTGGGTTGTCGTCGCGGATGCGGTTGACGTTGGTGGTGTTGCTGGTGGCGCAGTTCATGCTGGCGGTGGATTTCTCGATCCTGAATGTGGCGTTGCCGGTGATCGGGCGGGGTCTGGGGTTCTCGCTGGGGAATCTGCAGTGGATCGCGACGGCGTTCGCGTTGTGTGCGGCGGGGTTCACCCTGTTGTTCGGGCGCATCGCGGATCTGTTCGGGCGGCGGCGGTTGTTTGTGGGCGGGCTTGCGGTGCTGGGGCTGGCGTCGTTGGCGGGCGGGCTGGCGGGCAGTCCTGAGGTGCTGATCGTGGCGCGGGTGCTGCAGGGGCTGGCGACGGCGGCGGTGACGCCGGCGGGGCTGTCGCTGTTGACGACGTCGTTCCCGGAGGGCCCGTTGCGGCAGAAGGCGCTCGGGCTGAACGGGGCGTTGATGTCGGCGGGGTTCACCACGGGTGCGGTGCTGGGCGGGGTGCTGACGGACCTGCTGTCGTGGCGGTGGTCGTTCTTCATCAACGTGCCGGTGGCGGCTGCGGTGCTGGTGATCGCGCCGATGGTGCTGGCGGAGTCGCGTCCCGCGGAACGGCCGAGGCTGGACGTGCCCGGTGCTCTCGCGGTGACGCTGGGTCTGCTGGCCGTGGTGCTGGGCTTCACGCGGGCGGGGGAGCACGGCTGGGGCGATCCGGTGGCGTTGGGGGTGCTGGCGGCGGGTGTGGTGCTGCTGGTGGTGTTCTACTTCGTGGAACGCAACGCGGTGGCGCCGCTGGTCCCGGTGAGTGTGCTGGGCCGGCGCACGGTCGCGTTCGGGAACATCGCCGGGGTCCTGGCGTTCGTGACGGAGACGTCGCTGGTGTTCCTGATGACGCTGTACTTGCAGAAGGTGCTGGGGTTCTCGCCGCTGGCGGCGGGTCTGTCGTTCGGGGTGCTGGGTCTGGGCACGGTCGCGGGCGGGGTGATGGCGCCCAGGTTCATCGGCCGGGCGGGCACCAGGGCGGCGCTGGTCACGGGTGCGCTGGTGCAGACGGTCGCGACGGGTGCGCTGCTCGCTCTGGGGACGACGCATGCGAGTCTGGGGCTGCTGCTGCCGGCCACGTTCGTGGGCGGGGTGGGCAACATGCTGCTGATCGTGGGGTTCATGGTGACCGCGACGAGCGGGCTGCCCGATCACGAGCAGGGCATGGCGACCGGGCTGGCCACGATGAGCCAGCAGATCGGTATCAC
>NZ_JBEZLP010000086.1:0-1292 GCF_040652195.1 Streptomyces sp. NPDC048278 | reverse complement strand
TGAGGGGCCACTAAGTTTCCGGA
The DNA here is from genome assembly GCF_040652195.1 of Streptomyces sp. NPDC048278. Taxonomy (NCBI): domain Bacteria; kingdom Bacillati; phylum Actinomycetota; class Actinomycetes; order Kitasatosporales; family Streptomycetaceae; genus Streptomyces; species Streptomyces sp. NPDC048278. Next base: position 1,269 of record NZ_JBEZLP010000086.1, on the reverse strand, counting down.
CAGGCATCCAATAGGGTTGTCCTGAACAAGGAAACGAGGAAGAAGTGGCGCCACCCAGTAAGTACTCACCGGAGTTCCGCGAGGAAGCCGTCCAGATCGCATTGAGGTCCAGCAAGACGATCTCCGAAGTCGCCCGGGAGCTTGAGCTGAACTCGGAGACGCTACGCGGCTGGGTGAAGAAGTATCAGAAGCAGCGGGAACCGGCCCCCGATGCGGAACTGACGGTGAACGAGCGGGCGCGTCTGAAGGAACTCGAACGACGCAACCGTGAGCTGGAGATGGAAGTTACCTTCCTGAAAAAAGCCGCAGCGTACTTCGCGAAGGATCCCCGGTAGCAAGCAAGTACGAGTTCATCGACGAGATGCGGCTCGACACCGAGAAGTACGCATACAGCGTCGAGTTCATGTGCGACCGGCTCGGCGTCTCCAGATCCGGCTACTACGACTGGAGATCCCGCCCGGAATCCGCGACAGCTCAGCGGCGTGAAGAACTCAAATTGCTCATCGAGAAAGCCTTCGACATGTCCGACAGCACCTACGGGCACCGGCGCATCCAGGCTCAGCTGCACCGCTGGGGCGTCGCCGCGGGCGTAGAGCTGGCCCGCCGCCTCATGCGCGAACTGGGCCTGGTGCCCTGCCTGCCACGGCCGAAGAGGTTCAGCCTCACTCGGGCTGCGGCCGGCGAGGTGCCGGACCTCGTCGGCCGCGACTTCGCTGCGGACGCGCCCGGCAAAAAGCTCGTCGGCGACATTACTTATATCGCGACCGGGGAAGGCTGGCTGTACCTCGCAACGGTCATCGACTGCTGCACGAAGGAAGTCATCGGTTATGCGATGGACGACCACTATCAAACCCCACTGATATCCAGGGCAATCCGCAACGCGGCACGGAACAGGCAGCTCTCGGCAGGTGCGATATTTCACTCCGACCGCGGAAGTAACTACATGTCAGCCGAGTTCGGGAAGACGCTCGACCGGTTCGGACTCCGCAGGTCTTCCGGTCGCACCGGGATCTGCTTCGACAACGCAATGGCCGAATCATTCTTCGGCGCCCTGAAGAACGAGCGCGTATCAAGGGTGACTTACCTGACCCGCGAGGCCGCCCGGCAGGACATCACTCGCTACATCGAATTCTGGTACAATCGCAAACGTCTCCACTCTGCGGTGGGTTACCGCCCTCCGCGCGAAGTCCACGCCGAGTACGAGAAGTTGCGAATCGCCGCGTGAAATGAACGGCCAGAAGCCTGTCCGGGAAACGCGAGGCCCCTCAG
>NZ_JBEZLP010000085.1:0-2579 GCF_040652195.1 Streptomyces sp. NPDC048278 | reverse complement strand
AACCCCCGCCAGATTCCGCACCGCACCATGCCCGACAGCCACACCCTTCGGCCGCCCCGTCGAACCAGACGTATAGATCACATACGCAAGCCCATGAGCGTTACCGAAGGCCTCGGGCACCGTGCGCTCCAGCGCCTCGATCTCGGCAGCGGTCTCCGCGTCGTCCAGCCACACCACCCCGACGTCCGACACGTCCGCCAGCACCGGGCCGGCAGCCTCGCGCTGCGCCAGCACACAGGCCGCCCCGCTGTCCGCCAGCATGAACGCGACCCGCTCCGCCGGATACTCCGGATCCACCGGCACATACGCCGCCCCCGCCTTCCACACCCCCAACACCGCCGCCACCATCTCCACCCCACGCGGCAGACACAACCCCACCACGCACTCCGGCCCAACCCCCAACCCCCGCAAATACCCGGCAAGCCGATCCGCTCGCGCGTCCAACTCCTCGTACGACACCTCGACATCCCCACACACCACCGCCACCGCACCCGGCGACCGCCCCACCCACCCCTCGAACAACTCCAACACCGACTCATCCGCCATCGCAGCCGAGGTGTCGTTCCAGCCCGCGACTACCTGCCACCGCTCCGACTCCGCAAGCACCTCCACCGCATGGAGCCGCACCTCCGGCGCGGCCACCACCTGCTCCAGCACCCGCACCCAACGCTCGGCGAGTGCCGTGGCCGACCCCGCGTCGAACACGTCGGTCGCCGCCCGCACCACGAACCGCAGCCCGGCCGGACCACCCTGCTCGTCGAACAACTCGCCCGCGGTCACGTCGAGATCGAACTTCGACACGGCCGTTGCGGGCCCTGCCGGCGCCGAGCGTGCAGATTCGGGTCGAGGCAGGTCGAGCGTCGCGCCGTCGACGTTCTGGAGAGTCAGCATCACCTGGAACAGCGGATGCCGCGCCAGCGAACGGACCGGCGCCAGCTCCTCCACCAACCGCTCGAACGGCACATCCTGATGCGCCAACGCCCCGAGACTCCGCTCACGCACCCGCGCCAACACATCACGGAACGTCGGATCGCCACCCAGGTCCGTGCGGATGACCAGGGTGTTCACGAAGAACCCGACGAGATCGTCAAGCCCCTCGTCCGTACGGCCCGCCACCGCAGAGCCGATCGGAATGTCCTCCCCCGCACCCAACCGCGACAACAGCACCGCCAGCGCGGCCTGCAACACCATGAACACCGTCACACCCTCAGCCCTCGCCACCTCCACCAACCGCGCATGCACAGCGGCGCTCACCCTGCGCTCGCTCACATGCCCCAGATGCCCGGCGATCGCTGGGCGGGGACGGTCGAAGGGCAGCTCCAACTCCTCCGGTATGCCCGCCAACGCCGAGCGCCAGTAGTCCACCTGGTGCGACATGAGGCTTTCGGGGTCCGTCCCGTCGCCGAGCAACTCCCGCTGCCACAGCGTGTAGTCCGCGTACTGCACCGGCAACGGCGCCCACTCCGGCGCCCGCCCCTCACACCGCGCCGCATACGCCGCCGAGAGGTCCCGCGCCAACGGCCCCATCGACCAGCCGTCCCCCGCGATGTGATGCACCACCAGGACGAGAACGCACGACTGCGCATCGACCTCCAGCAACGACCCACGGACCGGCAACTCGGCCGTCAGGTCGAAGGCATACCGAGCCCGTTCCCCGATCGCCGCTGCCACCTCGTCGGCCGATGCACCGGCCAGATCCACTACCTCCAGACCCCAGTCCAGTTCACTGTCCGGGACAATGCGCTGATAGGGCTCTCCCTCTGCCTCGGGAAACGTCGTCCGCAACACCTCGTGCCGACCGAGCACGTCCTGCAAGGCCGCCGTCAGGGCCGCCCGGTCCACTTCGGCCGCGAGTGACAGTACGGTCGGGATGTTGTACGTCGGGCTGGGCCCCTCCAACCGGGCAAGGAACCAAAGGCGTTGCTGCCCGTATGACAACGGAGTGCGTTCCGGGCGTTCGACGGCCGCCACCAGCACCGGACGTACGGGACCACTCCGTTCGGCAGCGAGGTGCGCTGCGAGCCCCGCGGGCGTGGGCGCCTGGAACAGAGCCCGGACCCCGACCTCCTCGCCGAGCAGCACCCGGACACGGGAGACCAGCCGAACCGCGAGCAGGGAATGCCCGCCCAGGGCGAAGAAGTCGTCGTCCACACCGACGGACTCCACACCCAGCACCTGCGCGAAGGCCGCGCACAGCAGCTCCTCGCGGAGGTCGGCCGGGGCACGCCCCGAGCCACCCGCCGCGACCTCGGGAGCCGGCAGAGCCGCACGGTCCACCTTCCCGTTCGCATTCAACGGCAACTCGTCCAGCACCACGACAGCCGACGGCACCATGTACCCGGGGAGACGAGTCGCGGTGAACTCCTCGACTTCGGCCACCAGGTCTGTCATGCGCAGTGTCTCGTCGTGGGGTACGACGTAGGCGACCAGACGGAGTTCTCCCTGAGTGTTCGGGCGGGCTACGACGGTTGCGCGAGCGACTGCGGGGTGTGCGGCGACGACCGCCTGCACCTCACCCGGCTCGATCCGGAACCCACGAATCTTCACCTGATCATCCACCCGACCGGCGAACACCAGCC
>NZ_JBEZLP010000084.1:0-3476 GCF_040652195.1 Streptomyces sp. NPDC048278 | reverse complement strand
GACGTCCTCGGCCTGTTCAAGACTGCCGGTGACCGAGAACAGCTGGCCGACCAGTCGCGGGTACGACGACTGGTAGAACTCCTCGAAGTCCATCGGACCGGCCGGCTCTCCTCGGTCACCGTCGTTGTCATGGTTCACTTACGAGCCAGGCAAGCTGGTCGGCGGTGGCCGCGAAGCCGAACACGCGGTGCTGCACAGCCGATCCTTGATTGGTCCGGTAGGTGCTGGGGGCGGCGACACACAGCAGTGGGACGAGCCCGTCGCCGCCTTGCCATCCCCACGCCACAGGCCCCGCCCCCGCGCACACCGCACGGCCCTTCGTTATCGATCCGAAACTGTAGGGGATTGTCGCCTGAAGTGGCGGTGATGCGGAGACAGAGAAGGCGCTCACGCAGATCCACGCACGAGGCGGCGAGGGAATAAACCGAAATCCGGTGGAGAATGTCCACCTGTCGCGGAGTCGGTGGAAGAACGGGCAGATCTCGAGTTGGCGCGGGGGTGGGGTAACAAGGTCGGAGGCATAGCGATTTCCGCTTGGCGGAGGTTGCTGTCGGCTTGGTGCGCGACCCCGCCCGCTGGATCGGCGGACTCCGCGGGATGGCCTCTGAACAGGAAGAACACCTTGGTGAACTGTACCTTCCGGCCGTTCCGACAGCCGGGCGTGCGCGGTCACCCTCACCCCGGGGATGCGCATTTCCGTCGGCTGTCAGGAGGCCACGCGCGGTCATTGCGGCACGTGGATGGACGGTCGGCTGTGTCTTACCATCCGAATGCTTCTCGGGCGATTCCCACGTCTTGGAAGGTGTTGGGTTGTGACGCGCAATCATCCCCGACTTTGATGGTGGCAACCATATGGTCACATCTGCCGGCTTTTCTCGCACTGCCCCAGGGGCGGTTCCCCTGCTCGGTCACCTCCCCCTTCTCGCATGGTCTCCTCTGGGATTCCTCAAGGGGCTGAGCGCATACGGACCTCTGGTCCAGATCCGCATCGGACGCCGTCCGGCCTATGTCGTCACCCGCCCCGACCTGGTACGCCGCCTGCACGGCGACCACTACCTCTTCGACAAGGGCGGGCCGTTCTACGAGACGTCCCGCAGGTTCTTCGGCAACGGAGTGGTCAACTGCCCGGCCGCCGAGCACGCGCAGCAGCGCCCGCTGATGCAGCCCGCGTTCCACCGGTCCCGGATTCAGACCTACGCCGAGGTCATGCGGGACGTGGCGGAAGAGGTCGTGGACTCATGGCGTCCCGGACGGGTGATCCGCCTCGACCAGGAAACGCACCGGATGACCGCCATGGTCGCCTCCAGAACTCTGATCTCGGCACCGCAAGGCGGCCCGGCGGCGGCCCAGATCGCCGCATCGCACGCGGACATCATGCAAGGGCTGTACTGGCGCATGGTCATTCCAGGGAGGCTCTTCCCCCGGCTCCCGCTCCCCGTCAACCGCCGTTACGACCGGCAGGTGGCACGCACCCGCCGCACCGTCGATGACGTGGTCGACCACTACCGCACCACCGGCACCGACCACGGCGACGTGCTGTCCATGGTCATCGCGGCCTGCGAACAGGAGGACGATCCACAACAAGCGGTCTTCGACCAGGTCGTACAGATCCTGTCGGCGGCGGTGGAAACGACAGCAGCGGCCCTTGTCTGGACCCTTCGCCTCCTCGACCGGCATCCGCTCGTCGCCCAACGGGTGCTGACCGAGATCGAGGAAGTGCTGGAGGGCCGACCGCCGGACCACCGCAGCCTCACCGAACTCCCGTACACCCAGCGGGTGCTGACCGAGGCCATACGACTGTATCCGCCGGGGTGGCTGGTCAGCAGGGCGACCACGGCAGAGGTGGCCTGGGACGAAGGCCGCATACCAGCCGGGGCTGACGTCTTCTTCAGCCACTACACCCTGCATCGCGACGCCGGCCTGTTTCCCGACCCGGACGCCTTCGACCCGGACCGGTGGAGTCCCGAGCGCGTCACAACGGCGCAGCGCCAGGGCTTCCTGGGATTCGGCACCGGTCGCCGCAAATGCCTGGGGGACGTCTTCGGCACGACCGAGGCCACCATCGCCCTGGTCACCGTGCTGAGCCGCTGGAGGCTGCGGTTCCAGCAGTGCGCCGAACGGCCGGTGCCCCGTCTGTTGCTGCTTCCTCCCGCCACGCCCGTCATGGTGGAACCCCGGCCAGGGAGCGGCAGTTGAGTGCCACCGTACCGCCGCGGCAGGGGCGGGGTGCGGACCAGGTCGGTAGCGCGAGTGCGTGGGCCGGGACAGGCCCGGGACATCACACGCGCGGAAAGGGGCGCCCGGACCCGCTACCGCCCAGTAAGCCTTCTCGAGGGAGGAACGCGGCGCGCCGGGCATGGTTCGAGGCCGACCTGAGCTGGCGCTTCGCCGGGGGAGACGCGAGCGCCATGCTGCTGCCCCCCATGCTGTTCACCTGCACGGCCTGGCGCAGCCTCGGTCTGCCCTGGCCGGATCTCCTGCGCGCGGAAGCATGTGCGCTGCTCTACTTCTGGCTGGCGCTGTACCTGGTCTGTCTGTCCAACCAGGCCACGGGGATCGAGGAAGACCGGCGGAACAAGCCTCATCGCCCACTGGTCACCGGAGTCGTCTCGGTGACCGGTGCCTGGCGGCGTTGGTGGGTCGTGCTCGTCCTGTACGGAGCACTGGGCTACTGCCTGGGCCTTGCCGGCTGGGCCGCGCTGTGGATCACCATGACCGTCTGTTACAACCAGCTGGGCTTCGCGCGTCGCTGGTACGGGAAGAATCTCTGTATCGTCATCGCGACCTTCGCCCAGCTCGCGGCGGCCTGGGAGATCGCAGGACCTCTGACGCCGTACGGCTGGCGGCTCATCGCGGCCATCACGTTCCTGTTCAACCTGATCATGTCCATACAGGATCTGCGCGACATCACCGGCGACCGGGAAGTGGGCCGCCGCACCCTGCCGATGGTCATCGGTGAGGGGCCGACCCGGGTGGCCGCAGCGGTCGGACTGGGCGCGCTGCCCGTGGCCGTGCACTTCTGGATCTTCGGCACGGCATCCGAGCACGTGCTGCCCCTGACGTGTGAGGTGGTACTGACCTGTGTCGGCTGGGCCACCGCGGTGCGCGTACTGCGGTTCCGCGATCCGGTCGGCGACCACCGCACCTACCAGCTGTACACCGGTTGGTACTGCCTGCTGATGGTCGGCAGCGTCCTCGTGTCACCGATCCACTGACACCGCCGGGTCGCCCGGTGGGCTCACGTGAGCTGTTCACCACCGTCACCCCTGTTCAGCCCGCACAGCGATACGGGACCTTCGGGGAGCGGCCATCGGCGGTTGCGGCGGCGGACGGTTCACCGTCGTTCTTTCGGCCGGGGCTCGGGAGTGACAACCGGCCGCTCGGCCGAGGCAGTTGAGCGGGGTGGCGGAGGAGGCTCTGGGAGGAACGGCCGGTAGGGTCCGGCCGTCGCGGGAATCGAAGGAGCACCCCATGAA
>NZ_JBEZLP010000083.1:0-3483 GCF_040652195.1 Streptomyces sp. NPDC048278 | reverse complement strand
CCTCCGCGCGAAGTCCACGCCGAGTACGAGAAGTTGCGAATCGCCGCGTGAAATGAACGGCCAGAAGCCTGTCCGGGAAACGCGAGGCCCCTCAGAGCCGGTCGGCTCTCATGCTCTGCTGATGGCCAATCGGTTTCTGCAAGGCCAGAGGATCGCCTTCGATGAGACCGCCGAGGAGGGTGTTCCGACCGAGCGCGACACAAGGAACCGCCAGGCGGCTCGAACCGGGTGCAGTGCCCGGTGGGCGGTGGACGGGATCTCTGGCCTTGATGCCTCTTTCTCCCTGGGGTTCGTCGCCGGGAGGATCCAGAGACCAAAGGCGGGGAACCGGACATGATCGTCTGGCGTCCACCGCGATCCGGCTTGGCTCAGACGGCGCCGGCCGGCCAGCCCCGTACGGCTGAGTGTCAGGCCATGGACGGATTCCCTGTTTTGTAGGCGTGCTCCAGATCGATGATGAGTCCTTCCAGGTAGGTCATCAGCGAGCCGTAGATATGCCATGAACGGGGCTCGACCAGCGCCCCCTCGTCTACGAGGCGGGTCATCGTCTCGTGCCACTCCCGGGCGCGCTTGCTGGCCTCGCGCAACTGCTCATGAGGCCCGGCGCCCTCCGAGTCGATCATCCGCTGGGGGGCGGCGAAGGCGTCGACCGCCCGACCTGCGCATTCGAGTGTTCCGGCGTAATGTTCCAGGAACTGCTGGCCCAACTGCCCATGTGTATAAGGTTCGTTGTGAACCAATGTCCAAGCGATGCCGCGTACCTGCAGCGCGACTGCGTGCAGGGCCTGGAACGCCTCGTCGCCCGCGCCGATGGGTCGTCCTTCATGCAGGAGGACTCGTGTGTTCCAGCGGAGGCTCTCCTGGGCCTGCAGGAGACGCGTGTTCACATCCGCAAGGCGGTCCTCCAGATCACGGCCTCTCTCTCGCCAGTCCTGGGCATGCATGGCATGCTCGTGTTCGCGCAGGCCGCGTCCCATCTGCCGCAGAAATGCCCCCATGGCGAGCGCCAGCTCTCGGACTGCGGCATCGGATTCGTCTGCGTGCACCGGAGGCAGAACCAGGGCGTTGACGGCAATGCCCACTGCTGCGCCGGTCAGTATCTGAGCGGTCGATGCAACGGTGTTCCCGAGTGGGGCAGCTGTCACGGCAGTAAGGGTCAACAGTGCCGTCGTGGCCACGTGGAGCCAGTCGTTCGATGCTCGACGTCCACCGGCGATCACGGCAACTATCAGCACGCCTGCCGCCCCGCTGAGGGCGGACCCCATCAGTGGCGCGGCGCTGACGGCCACAGCCACACCTGCCACTCGTGTGAGTGATCGACGCGCCGCCTGCGTCACCGATCCGTACACGGTTGCGGAGTTGACCATGAGCAAAGTCATGGCAATGGCCGTATAGCGCTGCGTTCCGTCATGCCATGTCCCGGTGATCTCCCAGGAGGCCAGTGTCGCGATCAGGCTCTTGATGACGTCGACCAGGGTCTGGAAGGCGGTCGGTCTGCTGATTTGCGGGCGCAGGGCCCCCACTATCTGCCGCAGTGTCGTCTGGCGGTCACACGGATTCATGACGGCGAGACGTCGTATGCAGGTACTGGGTGACATCTGTACGCATTACTCCTGATGGTCGGCCCGGGGCGTCGGAGCCCTGTCCTTCGGGAGGCGGTCGGGTCCGTCGCCGGCGGACACCGCCGCTGCTCGCTTGTCAGTGCTTTGGCGGTTGTCGCCGGACGGTCGCGCCGTCGCCCTGGCTCGGGCGCAACCCCTGCACCCGGAACTTTCAGCACTATACTACATAAGTGAAGTAAATCCTTCAAATACGTCATTCCGGGCAGTGGAGCACTCGTCGGGCATATCTTGGCCGACAGGGTCCCGCTCTTGCCCTGGCGGCGCGCGGCACAGTCAAGGAGGTCGGAGACGTCCCGTCGGCGGTCATCGGGAACCGCCCGCCCCGGCTGGTCGAGTGGCCGGTGTCCGGCGCGGGCAGCTTCATTGCCGTACCCTGCCCGCGATTGCGGAAGGTGTGCCAGGCCCCAACTTCGGGATGGTGGATCTTCACGGGACGGGTTGCCCGTTCCGCGGGGCTGTCTCGGGACAGCCCCGCGCGAGCAGATCAGGCTGTGTGCTTCAGACAGTGCTCAGCACGTCGACCAGATCGGTGGCGACCCGGCGGTCGATGGGGGCGGGCACGGCCTGCACGCCGGTTGCGAGAGGCTGGTCGTGGCCGGTGGTGATGGCGGCGAGACTGCAGGCCTGGAGGGTCAAGCCGAGGTCCATGGCCTGAATGGGATTGCCCTTGGCCGCGGTCAGGTTGATCATCTTGGTGCCCGTGAGAACGATGATCTCGCGGCCGTCGTGCAGCTTGTGCACGGCACGCTCCTGCCCGCTGGGGCCGGAGCGGTGCACGGAGGCAGTGTGCTCGGCCAGCGCGTGTGCGTCCAGTTCCCAGGGCATGTGCCCGACGCCGGCGATGACGGTTCCGTCCCGCAGGGCGGCGAGTTCCGCCGCGCCGATCACACCGGGGTGCCCGGTGGCCAGGAAGAGCAGCTGGGTCCGGGGCAGCAGGTCCACGAGGCTGCCGACCTGGTGCCCGGCCATCACGGCTTCCAGGGCGCGGTAGGGGTCGGTCTCGGCCACCGAGACGCGGGCGCCGAGGTGAGCGAGGGTGTCCGCGACGCCCCGTCCGCAGGGGCCGTAGCCGACGACGGTGGCACGGGCGGCGGGGATCATGAGGTTGGTGGCGTTCATGAAACCCTGCACAACACTCTGGCCGACGCCGAACTCGTTCTCGACCAGCAGCTTGAGGCGGCTGTCGTTGATGACGATCACGGGGAAGTCCGGCTGCTTCTCCCAGGAGCGGATGCGCAGGCCGCCCGTGGTCGTCTCCTCCGTGGCGCCGGTGAGGCCCGGCAGGCCGCCGCCTGCCAGAACCCCCTCGATCAGGTCGGCGCCGTTGTCGAGAATGAGGTCGGGCTGCGCGTCCAGGACGCGTGCGATGTTCTCGCGATGCTGGGCGAGACCGTCGGAGCGGTGGCCCACGACGGTGATGCCGTAGTCGCGCAGCGCCTGTGCGGTGTCCTCCTGGGTAGTGCCGGGGGAGCCGGTGAGGACGATCTCGGCGCCTGCCTGTGCGAGGTAGCCGACGAGGACGGCGGTCTTGGGCTCGATGTGCAGGCAGATGCCGATACGGCGGCCGGCGAACGCCGACGCGTGGCTCTGCATGGTGGCCGCCAGCATCGGCATGTGGCGGGCGGCCCACTGCGTGCCGTCGTGAAGGATCGGGCAGCAGGCAGCGGAGATCTGGGACATGGCGAAGTTCCTTGGCTGAAAGGGAGGGTGACGGGCACGCGGGTGCCATGGCGCCGGCATGTGTCGAGGGCACACGTGTGCCCTCGGGACGCCCAGGACGAGGAGCTCTCCCTCGTCGTCCTCCTGCCCGCGGAGAGGGACGGCTCCGAACAAGGAAATCCGGGTAAAGAATTCCGGGTGG
>NZ_JBEZLP010000082.1:0-3847 GCF_040652195.1 Streptomyces sp. NPDC048278 | reverse complement strand
GGGTTTCGTGTGCGGGGCCGCTTCGGAGACCCGCCCCGCCCCGCCCCACCCCGGCGGGGCGGGGGGGGGGGGGGCGGTCGGGGGGGCGGCTCCGATCGGAGCCGCCGCCCTTCCGTATGGCGTACGGGGTTCAGACCCTCCGCGTGATGCCCCCGTCGACCCGCACGATCGCCCCGGTCGTGAAGCTGGACGCGGCACTGGCGAAGTGCAGTGCCAACGGCGCCACATCGGCCGGCACACCGAGCCGGCCCAGCGGCACGAACGAGGTGTCGAAGTCCTCGGCCGCCCAGGCCCGGTGGGCGTCGGTGAGCACCGGCCCGGGAAGAATGGCGTTCACCCGCACCTTCGGGGCGTACGCCTCCGCGAGCCCCACCGTGAGCGCGTTCAGACCGGCCTTGGCACAGGCGTAGGGCAGTTCGTGGACACTCGCCATCAGCGACCCGGCCGTGCCGATGTTGACGATCGAGCCGCCACCGTGGTCCGCCATGTGCGTCGCCGCGAGGACCGCCAGCCGGAACGGGCCCTTCAGGTTCACGGCGAGGGTCTTGTCGTACAGCTCCTCGCCGACCGCGTCGAGACTCTCGTACGGGGGTGACATCCCGGCGTTGTTGACGAGCACGTCCAGGCCGCCCAGCCGCGCCACGGACTCCGCCACGAGCCGCTCGCAGTCGTCCCACCGGCCGACATGGCAGGCGATCCCGACGGCCCGCCGCCCGGTCGACGCCCGCACCTCCTCGGCGACCGCCCGGCACACCTCGCCCTTCCGGGAGGCGACCACCACATCCGCGCCGGCCTCCGCCAGCGTCTGCACGATGGCCCGCCCGATCCCGCGCGAACCGCCGGTGACCACCGCCACCTTGCCCGTCAGGTCGTGCAGCTCAGCGAACGACGTCACGGCGTCAGCCCTTCCCTATCAGTGTCAGCAGCTCGCGCCGCAGCAGCTTTCCGGTGGGTGTGTACGGCAACTCCTCGCGGAAGACGACCACATCGGGTGTCCTGGACCCGCGCAGCCGGACACGCACCCAGGCCCGCAGCCCCTCGGCGTCGACTTCCGAGCCCTCGTGGACGACGACGAAGGCCGCGATCCGCTCGCCCCACTCCTCGTCCGGCACCCCGACGACCGCCGCCTCGCGCACGGCCTCATGGCCCAGCAGGACGTCCTCCACCTCGGCGGGAGCGATGTTCTCTCCGCCCCGGATGATCGTGTCGTCGGCGCGTCCCACGACGAACAGGTAGCCGCCGTCGTCGAAGCGGGCGAGATCCCGGGTACGGAACCAGCCCTCCGCGTCCAGCAGCGCGGCGGCCCCCTTGTACTCCCCGGACACCTGCGGACCACGCACCCACAGCTCGCCGGGCACCCCGGCGGGCAGCACGGCCCCGGCCGTGTCCCGGATCTGTGCCTCCACGCCCGGCACCATGCGGCCCGCCGAACGCAGCCGGGCGCGCACCTCGGGGTCGTCGGAGGCCAGCGCCGCGCGGTGGTCGTCGGGGCCCAGCAGCGCGATGGTGGAACTGGTCTCGGTGAGTCCGTAGGCGTTGGTGAAACCCGTGCCCGGGAAGGCCCGCAGGGCCGCCTCCAGCACCGTGTGCGGCATGCGGGCACCGCCGTAGGCCAGCGCGCGCAGCGTCGGCACCTCGGCCGGACGGCCGTCCAGATGCTCGACGACCCTGGCCAGCATGGTCGGCACCACCATCGCGGAGGTGACGCCCTCGGAACGGACCAGCTCCAGCCAGGCGCCCGGCTCGAAGGCGCCCAGGTGCACCATGCGGCGGCCGGCGTACAGGCTGCTCAGCACCGAGCCCACGCCCGCGACGTGGTACGGCGGGACCGAGGCCAGGACGGTGTCGTCCGGGGCTGCGGAGGCGAACTCCACGGTCTGCAGGACGTAACTGGTCAGGTGCCGGTGGCGGAGCACGGCCGCCTTGGGCGCGGCGGTGGTCCCGCTGGTGAACAGCAGCACGGCCGGGTCGTCCGCCGCACCCTCCAGACCCTCGGCCGGCTCGGTGGCCAGTCCCTCCGCCACCAGTTCCCCGGGGGTGCGCACCGTCAGTCCGGCCCCGGCGAACGCACCCACGAGGGACTCGTCCGCGACCACCAGCGGCGCGTCGGTGTGATCGAGTAGACCGGTCAACGCGTCTGCGGAGAGCCGGTAGTTGACGGGTACCAACGGCACGCCCGCCAGTGCGGCACCGAACAACAGCACGGGAAGGTCCGGGCCGTTGACCCCGGCGAACACCAACTCCCGTGCCCCTGACCGATGGACGACAGCCGCCACTCCACCGGCCGCGCGCCGAAGCTCCGCACAGGTCATACCCGAGCCACGCGTCCCGACCGCCACCCGGTCCGGATCGCCCGCCACGGCCATGTCGAGCAGCATCGCGATGTTCACGGCCCACCCTTTCTTCCGCTCCCCGACTGCGAACGTTATTCTACGTATAGGGAAACCTCATTCTCCATAGTTGTGCAGGGTTGCGCTCCAGGGGGCCACGTGGATTTCGAGCTGACCGAGCAGCAGGAGGACATCCGTACGGGCGTCCGCGAACTGGCCGCCTCCTTCGGCCCCGAGTACTGGGCCCGGCAGGACGAACGGGCCGAGTTCCCCTGGAGCTTCTACGACGCCTTCGCCAAGGCCGGCTGGCTCGGGATCGCCGTCCCCGAGGAGTACGGCGGTGGCGGACTCGGCGTCCTGGAGGCCTCACTCCTGCTGGAGGAGGTGGCCGCCTCCGGGGCCGGCATGAACGGTTGCAGCACCATGCACCTGACCATCTTCGGCCTCAACGTCCTGGCCCGGCACGGCAGCGAGCGGCTCCGCCGCGAGGTCCTCCCGCACGCGGCCACCGGAGACCTGCACGTCTGCTTCGGCGTCACCGAACCCGACGCGGGCACCGACACCACCAGCATCTCCACGTTCGCCCGCCGCGACGGCGACCACTACGTCATCGACGGCCGCAAGATCTGGATCACCAAGGCGGGCGACAGCCAGAAGATGGTGCTCCTCGCCCGTACGACCCCGCGCGACCAGGTCGACAAGCCCACGAAGGGCATCTCGGTCTTCCTGGTCGACGTCGACCGTACGGCGATGGACATCCGGCCGATCCCCAAGATGGGCCGCAACGCCGTCGCCTCCAACGAGATCTTCATCGACGGCCTGCGGGTCCCGGCGAGCGCCCGGATCGGCGAGGAGGGCGAGGGCTTCCGCTACCTCCTCGACGGCCTCAACCCCGAGCGCATCCTGCTCGCCCACGAGGCCCTGGGCCTGGGCCGGGCGGCCCTGGACGCGGCCACCCGGTACGCAAAGGACCGGATCGTCTTCGGCCGCCCCATCGGCCGGAACCAGGGCATCGCCTTCCCGCTCGCGGAAGCCCTGACCCGCCTCGACGCCGCCCGCCTGATGGCCCGCAACGCCGCCTGGCGCTACGACCGGGGGCTGGAGTGCGGCCGTGAGGCCAACATGGCCAAGTTCCTGTGCGCCGACGCCGGATTCCAGGCCGCCGACCGGGCGGTGCAGACGCTGGGCGGCATGGGGTACGCCCGTGAGTACCACGTCGAGCGGTACTTCCGTGAGTCACGGCTGCTGCGGCTCGCGCCGATCAGCCAGGAGATGGTGCTCAACTACGTCTCCCAGCACGTGCTGGGACTGCCCAGGTCGTACTGACCTGGGCAGTCCCGAACCCGTGGACGTCCTCAGCCCTTGCGGGTCTTGACCTCTTCGGTGAGCTGGGGGACGACGTCGAAGAGGTCGCCGACCACGCCGAAGTCGACGAGTTCGAAGATCGGGGCTTCGGCGTCCTTGTTGACGGCCACGATCGTCTTGGAGGTCTGCATGCCCGCGCGGTGCTGGATGGC
>NZ_JBEZLP010000081.1:0-3888 GCF_040652195.1 Streptomyces sp. NPDC048278 | reverse complement strand
GCCGATCCGGAAGGAGCTCTGTCCCGCCATGACCGACCCTGAGAGCAGGCTGCGCCGCCTCGTCGAGGAGGGCACCCGGGCCGCCCGGCGACCGCCGGTCGGGCAGTTGCGGCAACGTGCGCGGCGCCGTCGCAAGGCACGGCAGGCCGTGGTCGCAGCCGCCGTGACCGTCACCGCCCTGGCCGTCCTCCCGCTGGCCCTCGACTCCGAGGGCTCCGGAACCGGCACCCCCGGTCCGACGGCATCCGGCACGCCCCGACCCACCGCCGACGCACCGTCTCTGCATGCCTCGCCCTCCCGGAGCGTGCCCGGCGGCGCGGTCACACTCCGCGGCACAGGCTGCGCTCCGGGCACCGCGGTCTCCCTCGGCATCCGCTGGGAGCGAGGCGCGAAGCTGACCCGGTCGCTGGAGGAGGAGAAGTCCCTGGCACAGCCGCAGACGACCGCGACGGCCGACGCCACGTACGCGCTGCTCTCGGTCGACGCGCTCGCCACCGGATCCTTCGAGGCAACGGTCACCATCCCGGCCGGTCCCGTGGCCAGCACACCCAAGTTGTGGGCACGCTGCCGGACCACGGCCCCCGTCCGCCAGCTCACCCAGTACACCTCGATCACCGTCCACAGGGACTGACGGGTACCGAAGAAGCCGCACGGACCTGGCGGGGCAGACACGTGCCTCAGCCTGCGGCAACCGCTTCGCGGCCGTGCACTGGGCGCGAGCCTGCCTACGTGTCGAGCCATCCCGGCATCAACTACGCTGACGACAGGTGCATGGCCCCGAGTCCGCGATCCGGGATCAAGGCCCCTGATCGCTCCCTTTGCAGCACTTGGAGGAAGCCGTGACCGCCGAACTCCCCGACTGGATGATCCCGCCCAGGCCCAGCGGCTGGGAAGCCGACGACCTCGACCACCTCCCCCAGGCACCGCGGCACACCGAACTGATCGACGGAGCCCTGATCTTCATGATGTCGCCGCAGCGGTCTTGGCATTCCCGGCTCGTGGAGAACCTCACCTTCGCCCTACGGCAGGCTGCCCCCACGGGGTTCGAGGTCGAACGCGAGATGACCGTGCGCCTCGACAACAAGAGCCGTCCCGAGCCGGACATCCTGGTCACCACCGCCGCCTACGACCCCGACCGCACCTGGTACGCACCCGAGGACGTCGCCCTCGTCATCGAGGTCGTCTCCGAAGAATCAGCCGACCGAGACCGGTCCCTCAAGCCCTTCAAGTACGCCCAGGCCAAGATCACCCACTTCTGGCGCATCGAGGACGAAGCCGGACTACCCGCCGTTCACGCCTACGAACTCGACACCATGACCAGTACCTACGTCCCCACCGGCATCCACCGGGACCGGCTCAAGACCTCCGTGCCCTTCCTGCTCGACATCGACCTCAACGCCCTCGTGCCCTCGACCTGACCGGCGGACGAACGAGTGGCGAGGCCGTGTGCGTCCTTCGGCGGCGGGGTCGTCAGGACCAGTTCCACACCTGGTTGATGCTGCCCGCGCAGCCCCAGCCCTGTACCGGCTGGCCGTCCTGTCCGGAGGTGGGGGCGTCGGCGTCGAGGCAGAGGCCGTCCGGGACGCTGACCAGCGTTCCGCCGCTGCCGAGCCGCCATCGCTGGGCACTGAGTCCGTCGCAGCCGGTGGTCCGGACCTTCTGGCCGTTCTGGTCGATCGTGCCGACGTCGGCGTCCAGACAGAGATGGCTGCCCCGATTGACGACGAGGTACTGGGAGTCCTGGCCGGCCACGCGGTACAACGCCCACTTCTGGGCGGCCGTGGCATTGCACCCCCACACCTGGGGGTTCGGTCCGCGGCTGTCGAGGCAGCGGGCGACCGAGGTGGCGTTGACGCTCTCGGTCACCGTGACCGAGCCGGCCCGGACGGTTCCGCGGGGGAGGGTGTACAGGAGGCTCCTGGTCTGTGTGCCGGCCTTCCCGTCGGCGGTGAGGGCGGCCTCGGTCTGGAACGCCTCCACCCCGGCGACGGTCGCGGCGTCGAACTCCCCGTCGACCGGGACATAGAGGCCGTGGTCGCCCAGGAGAAGCTGGAGGGTCCTGACGCAGGCGCCGGTGGCTCCCGACGCGAGCTCGGCGGGGCATGCGGCGGTGCGGAGGTCCGCCGTACCGGAGCCCTGGCCGGCGGAGTCCTTCGTGGCCGCCGCGCTCGGGGACTTCTGCACCGCCTGGTCCGCCTTCGACGGGCTCGCGGTCGGTGTGTCCTTCTGTGAACCGCCCCCCGTGGTGGACGGGCTGTCCGTCACGACCGTCGGCACGCCGGGTCCGGGGTCGGCTGTCGCGCCGGAGTGGGCCGGCGACAACAGCGCCGCGGTGACGGCCGCGGCGGCCACGACGCCCGCTGCGACTGCCGCGCCCACGAGGAGCTTTCTGCGCTTCGCCGGAGGGGGAGTCGCAGGAGTCGCAGGAGTCGCAGGAGTGGCGGACGTGGCGGGGTCGGCGGGCGGCGCGTAGGCGGCAGGGCGGTTGTCGCGACGGGGCGCCCTCGGCGGCGCGGACCGTGGTGGCCGCTCGGTCGGCGCGGGCAACTGGTGCCCGATGGCGGTCCGGAACACCGTCTCCGGTGAAGGGCGGGTGTCGGGTTCCTTGCTCAGACAGGCGCGGATGAACGCGGCCAGAGCCGTGTCGACGGCCGCCACCTTTTCGAGGACCTGTTCCTTCGGCGGTTCGAAGGCGACCCGGTGCAGGACGTCGACCCCCGTGCCGTCGCCGAACGGCGCGTGTCCCGTGACGGCGTAGGCGAGGGCGGAGGCCAGCGCGAAGATGTCGGAGGCGGCGGTCACCTCCCTGCCCCTGACCTGCTCCGGGGACATGAAGGCCGGCGTTCCCACGTTCTGGCCCGTGACGGTGATCGAGGTGCCGTCGGTGGCCTGGACGACACCGAAGTCGATGACCCGGGCGCCGTCGGCGGCCAGGATCACATTGGACGGCTTGAGGTCACGGTGGACGATCCCCGCGCGCCAGATGGCTTCGACCGCACGTCCCAGGTCGGCCAGCAGCCGCCAGGCGGCCGGTGCGTCGATCGGTCCCCGCGCGTCGACGACTTCGGCGAGGGTGGGCCCGGGGACGTACTCGGTGGCCACCCACACCAGGTCCTCGTCGCAGCCGCTGCCGAGCAGTCGTACGATGTGCGCCCCCTGGACGCGGTCCAGTGCACCGACCTCGCGTTCGAAGCGCTTGCGGAACTGGGGGTCCTCCGCGTACTCGGGCCGGATCACCTTCACGGCGGCCAGGCCCGAACCGCCGGTGGTGTCCTGGCCCAGATAGACCCGGCCCATCCCCCCACTGCCCAGCACCGACATCAGGACGTACGGGCCGACCCGAACGGGGTCGTTCTTCCGGAGCGGGACCGGCGGCGGAGGTTCCATCCCGGCCGCCGCGTAGGCGAGCGCGTCGGACCGGCGGGGTTGGGAGACAGACATGGGAATCCCGGACTCTCGCGTGACGTATGCGACGTATGGCGACTGATGTCGGTCAGCGTGAGAGTATCCCAACATCCTTGTGAAAAGGGCTGGTTGATGTTCGGCTCACCTGCTGCTCCGCTCGCGACGCCTTGGCCTTGATCACCTGCTGGATCTGGCTGGTGTCCTCGTGGGTGTGGAACAGCCGGGCGTTACGGCCGGCTGCTCTCCGCAGAGCTTCCTCTCCCGCCCCGCGTCACTGCCTCGGCCGGGCGGCCGGTAGCGGCCCCCGAGCCCCGGCCGAAAGAACGACCGGCGTTCGACGAACTCCGTCGTTCTTTCGGCCGGGGCTCGGGAGTGACAACCGGTCGCCCGGCCGAGGCAGTTGAGCGGGGTGGCGGAGGAGGCTCTGGGAGGAACGGCCGGTAGGGTCCGGCCGTCGCGGGAATCGAAGGAGCACCCCATGAA
>NZ_JBEZLP010000080.1:0-4080 GCF_040652195.1 Streptomyces sp. NPDC048278 | reverse complement strand
GCCAGGACGGGGAGCAGCCGCCGCTGAGCGCGGCCGGCTGGGCGGGCCCGGGCCATGCCCTTCTGGTAGGCCGTGTAGGCCTGCGGGCTGGTGAACCACACCGAGGGGTCACCCCCACGCACCCGCAGCCGACGTACTACCTCGACGGCCGCGACAACACGATCAGGCACCGCGCCTCCACGCGGAGCCGCGTGCCCGCCTTGCGTTCGCGTTCGTCCGGCAGGCCCTCCGGGTCGGCCGTGTCGATGAGGGTCGTCCAGCGCTCGCCGTAGGAGTCGTCGGGCAGCCGGAAGTCGACCGGCTCCCAGTGGCTGTTGAGGAGCAGCAGGAACGAGTCGTCGATCAGGCGCCGCCCAAAGGGGTCGCGTTCGGCGATGGCGTCGCCGTTGAGGAAGACGCCGACCGAGTGCGCGTCGGGCCGCTGCCAGTCCCGGTCGGTCATCTCGCGGGCGTCGGGCAGCAGCCACACCAGGTCGGGCAGCGGCTGCCCGGGACGCGTGGCGGTGTCGCCGAGGAAGAAGCACCGTCGGCGGAGCACCGGGTGGGCGGCGCGCAGCCCGATGACGTACCGGGTGAAGTCGGCGAGGCTCCGCTGCTCCCCGGTCAGTTCCCAGTCGATCCAGGAGACCTCGTTGTCCTGGCAGTAGGCGTTGTTGTTGCCGCCCTGGGTGCGGCCGAGTTCGTCGCCGTGACTGAGCATCGGGATGCCCTGGGACAGCAGCAGGGTGGCGAGGAGGTTGCGCTGCTGGCGGACCCGGAGTTCGAGCACGGCCGGGTCGGTGGTCTCGCCCTCCGCCCCGCAGTTCCAGGACCGGTTGTGGCTCTCGCCGTCCCGGTTGCCCTCGCCGTTGGCCTGGTTGTGCTTGTCGTTGTACGACACCAGGTCGCGCAGCGTGAAACCGTCGTGCGCGGTGACGAAGTTGACGCTCGCCCGCGGTCGCCGCCTGCTGGCCTGGTACAGGTCGGAGGAGCCGGTGAGCCGGGAGGCGAACTCGCCGAGCGAGCCCGGCTCGGCCCGCCAGAAGTCCCGTACGGCGTCCCGGTAGCGGCCGTTCCACTCCGACCACAGCTGCGGGAAGTTGCCGACCTGGTAGCCGCCCTCGCCGAGGTCCCACGGTTCGGCAATGAGCTTGACCCTGCTGATCACCGGGTCCTGCTGGATCAGGTCGAAGAACGCCGAGAGCCGGTCCACCTCGTGGAACTGCCGGGCCAGGGTGGCCGCGAGGTCGAAGCGGAAGCCGTCGACGTGCATCTCGGTCACCCAGTACCGCAGCGAGTCCATGATCAGCTGGAGTACGTAGGGGTGCCGCATCAGCAGGCTGTTCCCGGTGCCGGTGGTGTCGTAGTAGTGCGCCCAGTCGCCGTCGACCAGCCGGTAGTAGGAGGCGTTGTCGATGCCCCGGAAGGACAGGGTGGGGCCCATCCCGTTGCCCTCGGCGGTGTGGTTGTAGACCACGTCGAGGATCACTTCGAGCCCGGCCGCGTGCAGCGCCTTCACCATCGCCTTGAACTCGTTGACCTGCTGGCCCCGGCTGCCGAAGGCGCCGTAGGCGTTGTGCGGGGCGAAGTAGCCGATGGTGTTGTAGCCCCAGTAGTTGGACAGGCCCCGGTCCTGGAGGACGCCGTCCTGCACGAACTGGTGGACCGGCATCAGCTCGACCGCCGTGACGCCGAGCGAGGTCAGGTGGTCGAGGATCGCGGGATGCGCGAGGCCGGCGTAGCTGCCCCTGAGCCGTTCGGGTACCTCCGGGTGGGTGAGGGTCAGGCCGCGGACGTGGGCCTCGTAGATCACCGAGTCGGAGTACGGGCGCCGGGGCGGGCGGTCGTCGCCCCAGTCGAAGTAGGGGTCGGTGACCACGCCGAGCATGGAGTGCCCGGCGCTGTCGGCCGGGGCGGGTCCGCCGGGGGTGCGCTCGTAGAGGGAGGCGTGGTTGTCGATCTGGCCGTCTATCGCCCGGGCGTACGGGTCCAGGAGCAGCTTCGCCGGATTGCACCGGTGGCCGAACTCGGGGGCCCAGGGGCCGGTCACCCGGTAGCCGTAGCGCTGTCCTGGCCCGACGCCGGGCAGGTAGGCGTGCCAGACGAAGCCGTCGACCTCGGTCATCGGCACCGTGGTCTCGGTGGCGGCGTCGTTCACCAGGACCAGTTCGACCCGCTCGGCGACCTCGCTGAACAGGGCGAAGTTGGTGCCCTGCCCGTCGAAGGAGGCCCCCAACGGGTAGGGGTGCCCGCTCCACACGGGCACCCCTTTCCGGGATTTCCTCGCCGTCACCGGGCGCCCGCCAGGGCGCCGTCGGCGGACGCGGCCGACTCGGCCACCGGCAGGTCGCGCGGCACCCTGAGGACCCGGCGCAGCCGGGGCGCGGGACCGGTCGGGACCAGCGGGACGCGCTCCCCGGACCGGGCCCGCTGCGAGAACCAGATGATCTTGCTGCCGGTCTCCGGGGCGCAGCAGCCCCAGCCGTCGCTGGTCGCGGCGAGGTGCGCCAGGCACCCGCGCAGATCCTGGTCGGGGCGGAGATCCCGGTCGTCGTCGCCGATGGCGGTGATGAGGTGCTGCCCGTTCCACCACATCTCGATGGACGTGTGTTTGTCCGTCGCGTGCTGGTCGATGGCGGTCAGCAGCAGTTCGGCACCGCGGCAGACGGGGTCCACGAGGTTGTCGAGATCCCAGTAACGCAGATGGGCGGCCAGTATGCGGCTGACCTGTCCCACCCGTTCCGGGCTGACCTCGACGTCGAGGTGGTAGTAGCAGGGCACTGCGGTCTTCATTGTCGCTAGCTCCTCACCCGCGAAGCTCCCGCTCCCCCTCACCCCTCCGGAAATCCGTTCCGGACGCGCAGCGTGAGCGCTGGTCGCTCCTGAGTCACCTTCACTGTGCGGGCGCTACGCCATTCGTGCAACCTGAGAGCTTCATGAGGTTGTTGAAGCTCCAACAAGACGCTCGGTCATCGCGCGTGCACCATGAGTGAAAGCCTCGATTCGCCGTAACGGCTCCGTGCCCTTCCGTGCCCGGACGCTCCCCCGATCCGGGGACACGTGCCCATTCGAGAGCGTCGGAAGGAACGACACGGCCATGCTGCTACCCGCGAAGGCCGAGGTGGCCCGGCAGCTGCGGCGCTACCGGGCGTGGGAGCGCGTCATGCTCGCCTCGCCACAGGACCGTGAGGTGCGGTCCACCTTCGAGGACTCGGGCTACACGCTGTGCGTGCTGATGGGCAAGCGCTGCGCCCGGGAGGCGGTGGACGCGGCCGAGCGCTACCTGCGCACGAGCCTCGTCACCTACGTGCGGGAACAGGGCGGGCGGTCCCAGCTGAGCGGGAAGGTCCGGCAGGGGCCGCCGGTGGAACGACGTTCCGCGAGGCAGTGATCCCGCAGGCGGACCCGCGGGAAGACACCGGTCTTCCGGCACACTACGGACCGCGGAGCCGGGCCCCGGGCCCGGCTCCGCGCACGGCGGAGGTGAGACCCATGAAGGCGACCGAGACCATCGGCCGTGTTCCGGTGCGTGACGTCCGGCCCGCCGTGGAGTGCGGCGGGCGGCCGGCGAAGGCGGTCCCCGGCGAGACCTTCGAGGTCACCGCCACCGTCTTCCGCGAAGGCCATGACGCCGTCGGCGCCAACGTGGTGCTGTGCGACCCCGAGGGCCGCCCGGGCCCGTGGACGCCGATGCGGGAGCTGGTCCCCGGCACCGACCGCTGGGGCGCCGAGGTCACCCCGGACGCGACGGGCCGCTGGACGTACCACGTGGAGGCCTGGAGCGCCCCGCTCGTCACCTGGCGGCAGCACGCCCGGGTGAAGATCCCGGCGGGCATCGACACGGGCCTGGTCCTGGAGGAAGGCGCCGAGCTGTACGGGCGGGCGGCTGCCGGGGTCCCCGAGGGACCGGCGCGCGAGCGGGTCCTCGAGGCGGCCCGGTCCCTGGACGACGACGCCCTCCCCCTGCACACGCGTCTGGCGAACGCCCTGGCCCCCGAGGTGGACGAGGTCCTGGCGCGGTATCCGTTGCGGGAGTTGGTGACGGTCTCGGAGCCGTTGCCGCTGCTGGTGGAGCGTGAACGGGCCCTGTACGGCTCCTGG
>NZ_JBEZLP010000079.1:0-4349 GCF_040652195.1 Streptomyces sp. NPDC048278 | reverse complement strand
TGCTTTCCAGGTTTCCGCTCTCGCGTTTCCCTTTCCGGCGGTTCCGACTCTATCAGATCCTTTCGGCGTCTGATTCCCAGTCAGCGGGTGTTGTCTTCGCGGCTGGTGGGCCGTTCCGACGAGTGAGACTTTAGCGGATTCCCGGCCTCCGAGCTAATCGGGGGCCGCGTCCTTTCGAACGTGGATTCCTCATTCCGTAAATACGCACGCAGAAGCAGTCGACGACGTGTCGCCGATTACTGGTAGGTACTTGCGGAGTGGCTGTCCGGGGACCGACCGGGGTCGGCGCTCACGTCGGACAACTCGGAGAACACTACGTATCCGGTTGGGGTGTGTCAACTTGCGGCGGGACGGCACCCCGGCGGCGTAGGGTGGACGGCATGACTACGCGTACGTGTACCCAGCAGTGGTGGCCCGCCTGACGGCGGCCCGTGCTCACGTACGTAATCAACGGCCGCCGCTTCGGCGGCCGTTCGTGTTTCTCCCTCCAGAACCTCAGAGGGCCGGCCGCAGGGACGGCGGTCTCGACCAGGAGGTGGAGAGGGAATGACACGGGTCTTCAGCGGGATCAAGCCGACCGGGCACCTGACTCTGGGGAACTACCTGGGGGCCATGCGCCAGTGGGCTGCCGTGGACCAGCACCAGGCCGACGCGCTGTTCTGCGTCGTCGATCTGCACGGCATGACCGTGGACCACGATCCGGCCCGGCTGCGCAGGCTCACCCGGCAGGCGGCGACGCTCCTGCTGGCGGCGGGGCTGGATCCGGAGCTGTGCACCGTGTTCGTGCAGAGCCATGTCGACGAGCACACCCGGCTGTCGTACGTCATGGAGTGCGTGGCGACCGACGGTGAGATGCGGCGGATGATCCAGTACAAGGAGAAGGTCGCGAGCGAGGGGGCGCGTGGGCGGGGGGTGCGGCTGTCCCTGTTGACGTATCCGGCGCTGATGGCGGCGGACATCCTGGCCTATGGGGCGGACGAGGTGCCGGTCGGGGACGACCAGGCGCAGCACGTGGAGCTGACGCGGGATCTCGCGGTGCGGTTCAACCAGCGGTACGGGCACACGTTCGTGGTGCCGAAGGCGACCGTGCCGGCGGTGGCGGCGCGGGTGATGAACCTGCAGGATCCGACGGCGAAGATGGGGAAGAGCGACGACTCCGGGCCGGGGATCGTCTATCTGCTCGATGAGCCGGACGTGATCCGCAAGAAGGTGATGCGGGCCGTGACCGACAGCGGGCGGGAGGTCGTGTACGACCGGGAGGAGCGGCCAGGGGTCGCGAATCTGCTGGAGATTCTCGCTGCGTGCACAGGTGGGAACCCTGAGTCACTGGCAACCGTTCACGATTCGTACGGCGCTCTGAAGCAGGCCACCGCGGAGGCGGTGCTGGAGACGCTGAGGCCCGTTCGGGCCAGGCACAAGGAGTTGTGTGCCGATCCGGGATACGTGGAGGGGGTGCTGCGGCATGGAGCGGAGAAGGCTCGGGCGATCGCCCGGCCGATCGTCGATACCGCCTATCGGGCGATCGGGCTGTTGCCGCCCGGCGCCGTCTCGGGGGCGGGGCCGAGGGCGGCGACAGCCGAGCCCGCGTTGAACGCGGCGTTGTAGGCGCGTAGGGATTCCTGGCTCAGGTGGGTGGCGGTGTCCTGGAGCAGCGCTCCAGGACACCGCGATCTGGCGCCCCTTCGGTCTACGGCGGGCCCCTTCGGTCTACGGCGGGCGGTCAGTCCTTCTTGCCGGAGGCGAGTTGGCGGCTGCGGTCGCGGGCGGCTTCGAGGGCGGCGATGAGAGCGGCGCGGACGCCGTGGTTCTCCAGTTCGCGGATGGCGTTGATGGTGGTGCCGGCCGGCGAGGTGACGTTCTCGCGGAGCTTGACGGGGTGTTCACCGCTGTCGCGGAGCATCACCGCGGCGCCGATCGCGGACTGGACGATGAGGTCGTGGGCCTTGTCGCGGGGCAGGCCGAGCAGGATGCCTGCGTCGGTCATGGCCTCGACCAGGTAGAAGAAGTACGCCGGGCCCGAGCCGGAGAGGGCGGTGCAGGCGTCCTGCTGGGACTCGGGCACCCGGAGGGTCTTGCCGACGGCGCCGAAGATCTCCTCGGCGTGGGCGACATGGGCCTCGGTGGCGTGGGTGCCGGCGGAGATGACGGACATGGCCTCGTCGACGAGGGCGGGGGTGTTCGTCATGACGCGGACGACCGGGGTGCCGGTGGCGAGGCGCTCCTCGAAGAAGGAGGTGGGGATGCCCGCGGCGCCGCTGATGACGAGGCGGTCGGCGGGGAGGTGCGGGGCGAGTTCGTCGAGGAGGGTGCCCATGTCCTGGGGCTTGACCGTGAGGATCAGGGTGTCGGCGGTCTTCGCGGCCTCGGGGTTGGTGACCGGGGTGACTCCGTGGCGGGCGCGGAGTTCTTCGGCCCGTTCGGGGCGGCGGGCGGTGACCAGGAGGTCGGCAGGGGCCCAGCCGGCGCGGATCATTCCGCTGAGCAGGGCTTCGCCGATCTTGCCGGTGCCGAGGACTGCGACTTTCTGACTCATGCGGTTCAGTCTGGCACCGGGGGTCGGGGCGGGGGCCGTCTGTCCGCTGGCCGGACTTCGGCGGGGGCGGTGGTGGCTAGGCCGTGCGTCGCCTCAGGGTGGCCGCTCCGAGGGCCAGGACCAGCA
Source organism: Streptomyces sp. NPDC048278 (assembly GCF_040652195.1). NCBI lineage: Bacteria > Bacillati > Actinomycetota > Actinomycetes > Kitasatosporales > Streptomycetaceae > Streptomyces > Streptomyces sp. NPDC048278. Next base: position 1,690 of record NZ_JBEZLP010000079.1, on the reverse strand, counting down.
GGGCGCAGCCGGCGACGATCAGGACGTCCCTGACGAAGGTGGCGGTCATGTCGGTGTGGTGGAGGACCTCGTTCATGCCGTCGACGGCATAGGACATGGGGAGGACGTCGGAGACGGCTTCGAGGGCGGGGTGCATCTCGGAGCGGGGAGTGAAGAGGCCGCAGAGGAGGAGCTGGGGGAAGATCACCGCGGGCATGAACTGGACCGCCTGGAATTCCGAGGCCGCGAAGGCCGAGACGAAGAGACCGAGGGCCGTTCCGAGCAGGGCGTCGAGCAGGGCGACCAGGAGCAGGAGCCAGGGGGAGCCGGTGACGTCGAGGCCCAGGAGCCAGACGGCGAGGCCGGTGGCGAGGGCCGACTGGATGATCGCGAGGATGCCGAAGGCGAGGGCGTAGCCGGCGATGAGGTCGGCTTTGCCGAGGGGCATGGCGAGGAGGCGTTCGAGGGTGCCCGAGGTGCGTTCGCGGAGGGTGGCGATGGAGGTCACCAGGAACATCGTGATGAGCGGGAAGATGCCGAGGAGTGAGGCGCCGATGTTGTCGAAGGTGTGCGGGCTGCCGTCGAAGACGTAGCGGAGCAGGACCAGCATCAGGCAGGGGATGAGGATCAGCAGCGCGATGGTGCGGGGGTCGTGGCGGAGCTGGCGCAGGACGCGGGCGGCGGTGGCGGTGGTGCGGGAGAGGTTCAGGGCGCTGACGGGGATGGTGGCCGGCTGAGTGGTCATCGTGCCGATTCCTTTGTGCGGGAGGTGGCGTCGGCTTCGTCGACGAGGTGGAGGAAGGCGGCCTCGACGGTGTCGGAGCCGGTGCGGGTGCGCAGGGCCTCGGGGGTGTCGTCGGCGAGGATCTCGCCCTCGCGCATGAGGAGCAGGCGGTGGCAGCGCTCGGCCTCGTCCATGACGTGGGAGGAGATGAGGAGGGTGGCGCCGCGGGTGGCGGCGATGGAGTGAAAGAGGTTCCAGAGGTCGCGGCGCAGGACGGGGTCGAGGCCGACGGTGGGTTCGTCGAGGACGAGGAGCTCGGGGCTGCCGAGCAGGGCGACGGCGAGGGAGACGCGGTTGCGCTGGCCGCCGGAGAGGTTGCCGGCGAGGGCGTCGGCGTGGCTGGTGAGGTCGACTTCGCCGAGGACGCGGTCGACGTCGGCGCGGCGGGCGGAGGCGGGGCGGGTGGGGTCGAGGATCGAGCCGAAGTAGTCGAGGTTCTGGCGGATGGTCAGGTCGTCGTAGACGGAGGCGGCTTGGGTGACGTAGCCGATGCGGGTGCGCAGGGAGGGGTGGCCGGCGGGGCGGCCGAGGACGTTCAGGGTGCCGGTGACCTTGGCCTGGGTGCCGACGACGGCGCGCATCAGGGTGGACTTGCCGCATCCGGAGGGGCCGAGGAGGCCGGTGATCTGACCGCGCGGGACGGTGAAGTCGAGGCCGCGCAGGACGGTTCGGGGGCCGCGGACCGCGGTGAGTCCTTCGGCCTGGACGGCGGAGGGCAGGGCGGGGTTGCCGGGGGCCTGGGACGGCTCCGGCGAGTAATTCACCATGTGATGAATAATGCTCGGGAGGGGGTGGACCGTCAAGGGGACGGGGTGGCCGGGAGGGGTGGGGTCGCTCACCGGCGCTGGCCGGGTGCCCCCGCGCCCACCCGTGCCGCCCTGCGGCACGCCTGCCCGCAGCTGGGTAGCCACGTCAGCTGCAGCGCCC
>NZ_JBEZLP010000078.1:0-4549 GCF_040652195.1 Streptomyces sp. NPDC048278 | reverse complement strand
GAGATTATTGGAGTACGCGCGGGTTCCTACCCGTCCCCGCCGAGCACCACCACGGCATGTCAGCAGGCAGGAGCAGGGTTACCGGTACGTCGCTCAATGATGTGAGATTCAGGCGGTAACTCGCAGATTCTGCGAGCCAGGCCTGTAATCTGCGTGCTTGTGGCAGATTCCCAAAGTCGCGTGCTGGCGCTTGTGCGGCCCGCTCAGGAGCCGACCGCCCCGGTCGATCCGGCGGGGGTGTCGGTCGAGTCCGGTCTTGCGGACGTCGTCACGCTCCAGCGGCGGCGCCAGGCCCGGATCTCGGCGCAGGATGAGGAGAGCTTCTTCCTCGACACCCTGTCCGAGTACCAGTGGGCGCGTGACGCGGCCGGGCTGGCGCCGAAGACCCTGGACGGACTGATCAAGCCGGTGGTCGAGGTCTGCGAGTACTACGGCACGGTGCCGTGGCAACTCTCGTCCCGCGAGGTCGACCGGTACTTCGCCGGGGCGGGGAAGCGGGCGCCGGCGACCCTGCGCGCCAAGTTCGGCAAGATCGACGGGTACTTCGCGTTCCTCGAACAGCGCTACGCCGGCGAGATCATGCGGCGCTTCGGGCATGGCGTCGAGTCGCCGATCGACCCGTTCAACCGGCCACGGCACCGCGGCGACTTCGGGCTGAGGATCCCGCCCTCGCAGACGGCGATGCGGGACTTCTTCGGCCGCTGGCGCGAGGATCTTCCGAACGCCCGCAAGTACCTGGTCGCCTGCCGCGACTACGTGATGACCAAGATCGCCTACCTGTCCGGAGTCCGGGCCAACGAACTGTGCGGGGTGTCCATGGGCGACCTGCACTGGGAATCGGGCCAGTGGGGCCGATTCGTCGTGCTCGGCAAAGGCGCGGGCGGGTCGGGGGCCCGGCCCCGCGAGGCATACATGTTCCAGGAAGGCCGGGCCCTGCTCTGGTGGTACATCGAGGAGGTCCGAGGAGAGTTCGGCGACGACGTCGAGCACCCGAATGCGCCGCTGTGGCCGTCGGAGCGCAAGCCCACCACAGTGGCGGCGCTGAACCTGCCGATCGCCCCGGCAATCGGCCCCTCGGCATTCCGCAAGACCCTGCACGCCGCAGCCGATGCCTACCTGACCGGTCCGGTCACCGACCTCTTTCCGCACCTGCTGCGCCACGCCTGCGCAACCCACAACTACGAGCGCGGGATGACGTTGTGGGAGGTGCAGAAGGTCCTCGGACACGCCTGGGCGACCACGACGTTGCGGTACATGTCGACCGCGCACGCCGACCCGGAGCACGCGAACCTGGCCGCCAGTGACCGAGCGGCCCAACGACTGGTGATGGACAAGGGGAACCTGCGGTGAAGTGGAATCTGCGGATGGTTGCCGCCCAGCGCGACCTGTGGCGGCCCAGCGAGGTGCTGGCAGCCTTCCAGCAAGTGGGGTTCAACCCCTCGCTGAGCAAGGTCGCTGCCCTGTGGGGCGGGCAACCGGTCACGGTCCGCCTGGACGACCTGGACCTGATGTGCGCGGCGCTCGGCTGCACGGTCGGCGATCTGCTCCAGGCCGAACCGGCCGTCGCCGCGCGACCGGTCGAGGACTTCGGCCAGGCCGCGGTCGGCGCCGACCACGATCCGGCGGGGCCGGTGAGGCCGGTCCCGCGCTCGCGCCCGGCCCGCGGGCCGCGTTCACTGCCTCCGAGCTGAGGAACGTTCATGGCCAGGGGGAAAGGGACCGCCCGCAGCTGCTCGATGTGCCAGACCTGGTCGGTTCTGGCCGCGCGCGTCTGCTCCGGCTGCGAGAAGTTCGCCCGCGCACATCCCGTACGCGGAGTCTGCCCGCGGTGCTGCCACGATGCGCACCTGGGATCCGACGGCCTGTGTAAGCCGTGTGTGCAGGCCATCCGGGCCGAGGGCGATGCGGAGTGGGTGCTGGGCATCCGGGGAGCGGAGCCGCGTGCGCTCCAGCTCACCGTCGGCACCTACCGCCACTACGCCACCCACGCCAATCCACTGGTGATGAACCGGAGCGGCGGGCCCGGGGTGGGTGCCGGGTGGAAGCGCCGGCTGAACAGGCAGCGCGCGGTGGAACGGGACCGGCATTCCGTGCTGGAGCCGCAGGTGTGGGGCCAGCTTCCCCTGTTCGTCCTGCCGCGCACCCTGACCCGCGATACGGCCCGTGCCATCGCCACCCGTCAGCTGTCCGGCTGGGAGAAGGCCGAACCCGCTCTGTTGGCACTGACCGCCGAACGCCGCATGAGCAAGGCCTGGCGATGCCAGGCCGCCGAGATGGTCCGGCTCGCTCTGGCGATACGTGAGGCGGACGGCGCTGAGCTGACGTGCGAACTGCTGCTGCGGGAGCTGCCGAAGTCTGGCGACGTGGTCTGCGTCGTCCTGCTGCGCGCGGGACTGCTGGCCAGCGAGTCCGTTCCTGACCTACGACTCGCATCGCGTTCGTGCGGCGACTGCAACGCCTGGCTGCCCGAGAATCCGCATGCGGGATTCCGCTGCGACCCGTGCCGAGACTGGCGCATGAGCCGTCACCGGCAGCCGGGCCAGTGCACGCGCTGCGGCAGGGACGGACTGGCGCTGAGCGCCGGCCACTGCCGTGCCTGCCACCCCTACCGCGACGACGATCAGAGCCGACCCGCTGCCACCCAGTTGCTGATCGACCTGCCCGTCGGCCCGGGCGGAACCAGCCCGTTGCCACAGGACGACGACCCCCTGCCGGTGACCTTGGACGGGATGCCGGCGGCAACGATCGGCGCGGGACAGGAAGCCCTGTTCACGCTCCGCCGCGACTGGACACCGGTGCTAGTGCGACTGCGGGGCCGCCCCTGGGCCGACTTGCCGCTGACGAACGCGGTCACCGCGTTGGTGAACGACTTCGCCGAGCAACGCCGCGACCAGCAGGGGACGGGCTTCAGCAAGAACATCCGCACCCTCACGATCCTGGGCTACTGGCTCGGAGGCGAGAACGCCTTCTACGAACGCGACGTCCACGACCTCGCCCGCCTTGACATGCATCTCGCGGCCAAGCCCGTCTGCCAGTTTCTGCGCGCTCGTGACCTGCTCGTCGACGATCCCGCACTTCACCGGGACCCCGATCTGGCCTGGATCGAGAAGGTCCTGGCCACGCTGCCGCAACCCCTCGCCAAGGAAGTCGACGCATGGGTGCAGACGCTCCGCCGCCAAGGCCCCCGGGAGAACGAACTGCGCAGCTGGGAAGGCATCCGCCGTTACCTGACCACCCTGCGGCCGACCCTCACCGCCTGGGCGGCGACCGGCATGACGACGCTTCGGGAAGTCACCGTCGACCACATTCAGGGCACGATGAACGGCCTGGAGGGGACCGGCCGCCGCCAGCGCGCCATCGCTTTGCGCAGCTTGTTCCGGGCGCTCAAGCGCGAACGGCTGGTCTTCCGCGACCTTGCTCGCCGCCTGCCCGTGGGCGACCTGACCAGCATCCCCCGACCGGTCCCTTCCGACGTTCTGGCCGGTCTGCTTGATCAAGCCAGCACCCCGTTCGCCCGGCTCGCTATCGCTCTGGCAGCCATCCACGCTGTCCCCTCCGCCGAGATCCGCACCGCACTCACCAGCGACCTGAACCTTGCCCGCGGAACCCTCGAACTATGTCGCGGCCTGCGACGGCACACCCTCTACCTGGAGCAACTCACCCACCGCCTGGCCGCCGACTGGCTCACCTACCGTCACCAGCGATGGCCCACCAGCGCCAACCCCCACCTGCTGGTCACCCAGAAGACCGCGCCCGACCCGGACTACCCGGCCGTGCACCGGATCACCATGCAGAAGGTCGTGCCCAAGGGACAGACCCTCGACGGTCTGCGCCGGGACCGGATCCTCAACGAAGCGTCCACCACGGGCGACCCGCTCACGCTCATGCGGCTCTTCGGCATCACCGAGGCGACCGCCATGCGCTACATCACCGCCGCCCACCCGGAGCGGACCTCCAAGCTCCCTCGCTGAAACGGCCACCCAATTCCACATCCACCGGGCCTGCCGCCCAACATGATCAATATCGTTCTGAGCAACCATCCGGGTCGCCGGACAGGAACAGAGAGGGACGCGTGGATCGACACGAGAAGAAGAAGCTCCGCGACTACATCGGCGAGTATCTGGACGTCTCCGGCACGCGTCTGACGGACGACGAGGCAGCGTTTTTGGGCAACTTCCTCGACGAGTACGACAAGACCTACAGGGGGCGCGTTGTTACGCCTCGCCCCAGGACCCGTGACGGCTGGGGCTCGGACGGGAAGTACACATATCGCGAGACGTTCACCTACACGTTCACCGACGACGTCGGTATCCGCGAGGACTACGAATACCAGGACGACGACGGGCTGCATAGGAGATCCACGAAAGTGATCAAGGACGCCCGGGGGGTCCTGAACTGGCTTAGAGCGCACCGCTAGGGCCAGGACCTAGCGGTTCCAGATGCTGGGCGGTGATGACAGGAACCCGCTCCCAGCAACGGCCAGAACGACGAACCCGCGCGCCGGTTCCAGATTCCCCACGCTCAGGAATCTGCGAACTGGCGCGTTTCC
>NZ_JBEZLP010000077.1:0-6125 GCF_040652195.1 Streptomyces sp. NPDC048278 | reverse complement strand
CCAGGACCCACACCCATCAACGGCCCAAAAACCCCCGCCAGATTCCGCACCGCACCATGCCCGACAGCCACACCCTTCGGCCGCCCCGTCGAACCGGATGTGTAAATGACGTACGCAAGCCCATCCGCATGCCGGACACCCTCCAATGAAGAGCAGTCCGGTCCCCCGGCATCCGAGGACACCTCCACGTCCTCCAGCCACACCACCCGGCCATCCGGCACCTCCGCCAGCACCGGACCGGCAGCCTCGCGCTGCGCCAGCACACAGGCCGCCCCGCTGTCCGCCAGCAGATAGGCCACCCGCTCCGCCGGATACTCCGGATCCACCGGCACATACGCCGCCCCCGCCTTCCACACCCCCAACACCGCAACCACCATCTCCACCCCACGCGGCAGACACAACCCCACCACGCACTCCGGCCCAACCCCCAACCCCCGCAGATGACGGGCCAACCGATCCGCCCGCGCATTCAACTCGCCATACGAGGCCTCGGTGTCCCCACGCACCACCGCCACCGCACCCGGCGACCGCCCCACCCACCCCTCGAACAACTCCAACACCGACTCATCCGTGAACTCGACCCCGTTGTCGTTCCAGTGGTCGATTACCTGCTCACGCCGGGCGGCGTCCAGGACTTCCACGGAGGCGATTTCATGGTCCGGGCCGCCGTCCAGGGAGACGGTCAGGGCGGTGGAGAGGTTGTCGGCCGTGGTGTGCAGGAGGTCGGCGACGAGTTGGGCGTCCGCCGACTTGGTGGCCTCCACGCTCAGGCTGTACCCGCGGTCGCCGTGGTCGTTCACGGAGACGATCAGCGGGTAGTTTCCGCTCTCCTGCGTGTAGAGGGCGCGGACGCCCAGCTGTGCGTCGCGGGGGTCCGAGGGCTGGAGTCCGACGATGTCGCGGTCGTTGTGGCGGTAGTTGAGGAGGGAGGTGAAGAGCGGGGCATCGCCCGTGATGCCGCTGGCCTGCTGTGCCACGGCCAGTGGGGTGTGTTCGTGCGCCACCAGTTCGGCCAGTTGAGCGCGCATCGCGGCCACGGCCGCGCGGACTCCCGTGTCAAGGGTCCGGACACGGGCGGGCAGGGTGTTCATGAACAGGCCCAGCGCCCGATCGGCTCCGGCGCCCGCGCTCATGCGTCCCAGCAGTACGGTGCCGAAGACCACGTCGTCCCGGCCCGACACCGCCGCCAGCACCCGCGCCCACGCCACATGCCACACCGTCGCCGGGCTGACCCCCAGGCTCCGGGCCACGCGGCGGACCCGGTCGGCCACCGCCGCTGTCACGGGACGGTGGGCGCGCACGACCTCGGCGCCGTCGCCGTGCACGTCGAGCAGTCCGAACGGTGCGGTGGGTTCGGTCACGTCGCCCAGCAACTCGGCGAAGAAGGCCGCGTGTTCGGCGTCGGCGACCTCGGTACGCGCCTGGGCTACGAAGTCCCGAAACGGCACGGGCCGTTGCAGCTGTTCGCCCTCGCCGAGCATGAACGCGCGCAGCTCTTTCAGGAGCAGTGCCATGCCGGTGTGGTCCTGGATCAGGTGGTGCATCCGCAGCAGGGCCAGGAGCCGGCCGTCGGCGGTTCGGGTGGTGTGCAGGTCCATCAACGGTGCCTGGGACAGGTCCATGGACCGGCCCACCGAGTTGACCAGCGCGGCGACCGGGTCGGCTGTGGCCCGCTCGTCCAGCACCACGGAGAAGGTCCGCAGCTCCGCATGGCGCCTGACCACCTGGACCGGCTCGGACACACCTTCCCAGACCACTCCGGTCCGGTACACGTCGTGGCGGTCGATGACATGTCCCAGCGCGCTGGTGAACGCCTCCAGGCGCTGCTCGTCGTCGAACTCCAGCACCATCACCGTGACATAGGCGTCCGCTCCGCCTTCCGCCAGCAGGTGGTGGAAGAGGAGGCCCTCCTGCAGTGGTGCCAGCGGATAGACGTCCGCCACGTTCGCCGCACCGCCGGGCACGGCCGACGCCACCTGCTGGAGTTCCACGGCCGAGAGGCCCGCCAGCGGGACCATGTCCGGGGTGATCCGCGTCGTTCCTTCGGGGATTCCGTCCGGTACGTCGCCGGAACCGGCGGAACCGCCGTCCGTGGCCTCCGCGACGGCGGCCAGTGCGGCCGGGGTCGGCGCCTGGAACAACGCCCGCACCGAGACGTCCAGTCCGCGCGCCCGGAGTCGCTCCACCAGTCGTACCGCCAGCATCGAATGCCCGCCTCGAGCGAAGAAGTCGTCCTCCGCTCCGGCCTCGTCGATGCCGAGCACCTCCGCGAAGGCCTGGCAGACCATTTCCTCCCGCGCGTTCGCGGGGGCCCGGCCGGGGGTGCCGGTGGCGTGGGTGTAGTCGGGTGCGGGCAGCGCCTTGCGGTCGAGCTTGCCGTTGACGGTCAGGGGCAGGTCGTCGAGGAGGACCACGGCGGAGGGCACCATGTAGTACGGCAGCCGGTCGGCGACGTACACACGCAGGTCATCCGTGGCGGTGGTCCCGGCGGCCCTGGCGACGGCGTAGGCGACCAGGCGCTTCTCGCCCCCCGTGTCCTCGCGCACGATCACCGCGGCCTGGGCCACGTCCGGGTGGGTGGCGAGGACCGCCTCGATCTCGCCCAACTCGATACGGAAGCCGCGGACCTTCACCTGCTCGTCGACCCGGCCGAGGTACTCCAGGACCCCGCCCTCCCGCCAACGGGCCAGGTCACCGGTGCGGTACATCCGCTCTCCGGTACCGAACGGGCAGGCCACGAACCGCTCGGCCGTAAGCCCGGGCCGGGCAAGATACCCACGGGTGAGCCCGCCGCCCGCGACGTGCAACTCACCGGCCACCCCGACCGGCACCGGGCGCAGTCCTGCGTCCAGCACGAAGGTGCGCAGGCCGGGTATGCCACGGCCGATCAGGCTTCCGCCGCCACGCGCGGCCAGTTCGGCGTCGAGCGCGAGATGGCTGACGTGCACAGTGGTCTCGGTGATCCCGTACATGTTCACCAGGACCGGTCCGTCGACGGCATGGCGCGCGTACCACTCGCCGAGCCGTGGCAGGTCCAGCGCCTCACCTCCGAACACGACGTAACGCAGGACCAGTTGCCTGCCCGTCTCCGGCCGGTCGGCGTCGGCGGCCATCAACTGGTAGAAGGCGGAGGGCGTCTGGCTCAGCACCGTCACCTGCTCGCGCACCAGCAGGTCCAGGAACTCGGCCGGCGAACGTGACACCGAGAACCCGGTCACCACCACGCGTCCGCCGTACAACAGCGCGCCCCACATCTCCCAGACGGAGAAGTCGAAGGCGAAGGAGTGGAAGCAACTCCACACGTCGTCGGGGCCGAACGCGTAGAGACGCTCAGCGGCGGCGAAGAGCTGTGCCACATTGCGGTGCGTGACGACGACACCCTTGGGACGGCCGGTGGATCCGGACGTGTAGATCACATAGGCGGGGTGGTCCGGCAGCGCCCTGGCCCCGCCATCCCCGTCCGTGGGTGCGGTGTCGGACAGTTCGGCCAGGCGTTCGACGGTCTCGGGACTGTCGACGGCGAGGAGCGGTACGTCACCGATCGCATCCACCAGGCCGGCCGCGACCGAGCAGGACGACAGCACGCAGCTCGCCTTGCTGTCGGCGAGCATGAAGCCCAGCCGCTCGGGCGGTTGCTGGGGATCGACGGGCAGGTACGCCGCTCCCGCCTTGACCACGCCCAGGAGCGCCGTCACGACGTCCGTCCCACGGTCCATGACCACCGCGACCACGGACTCGCGCCCCACACCCTGCTCCATCAGATGGCGCGCCAGCCGATTCGCCCGCGCGTCCAGCTCCGCGTACGAGACCTCGCCGTCCTCGGCCACCACGGCCCTGGCATCCGGCGAGCGTCGCACCTGCGCCTCGAACAGCTCCGCGAGCGAGACGTCAGCGGTACGCGGGGAGCCGGTCGACGCGTCGTTCCATTCGGTGAGAACCTGCCGCCGCTCCGACTCCGCCAGCACCTCCACCGCATGCACCCGCACCTCCGGCGCGGCCACCACCTGCTCCAGCACCCGCACCCAACGCTCGACCAGCACCGCAGGCGACTCCGCGTCGAACACGTCCGCCGCCGCCCGCACCACGAACCGCACCCCGGCCGGACCACCCTGCTCGTCGAACAACTCGCCCGCGGTCACGTCGAGATCGAACTTCGACACGGACGTCGTCGTCGGTCCGCTCGTGCCGGGCAGTTGCGCAGCGGCACGGGGCAGGTCGACGGCCGTGCTCGCCACGTTCTGGAGAGTGAGCATGACCTGGAAAAGCGGGTGCCGGGCGAGTGAGCGGGTCGGGGCCAGTTCCTCGACGAGCCGTTCGAAGGGGACGTCCTGGTGCTCCAACGCGGCAAGACTGCGCTCCCGCACCCGCGCCAGCACATCCCGGAAAGCCGGATCACCCGAGAGGTCGGTACGGATGACCAGGGTGTTCACGAAGAACCCGACGAGATCGTCAAGCCCCTCGTCCGTACGCCCCGCCACCGCAGACCCGATCGGAATGTCCTCCCCCGCACCCAACCGCGACAACAGCACCGCCAGCGCAGCCTGCAACACCATGAACACCGTCACACCCTCGGCCCTGGCCAACTCGACCAGCCCGGCGTGCACATCCGCCGACAGCCGCCGCTCGCTCGTATGCCCGCGATGCGTGGCCAGCGGTGGGCGGGGGTGGTCGAAGGGCAGGTCGAGTTCCTCGGGCACACCGTCCAACGCCTCGCGCCAGTAAGCGACCTGCCGATTGATCAGGCTCTCGGGATCCTCTTCATCGCCGAGCAACTCCCGCTGCCACAGCGTGTAGTCCGCGTACTGCACCGGCAACGGCACCCACTCCGGCGCCCGCCCCTCACACCGCGCCGCATACGCCGCCGAGAGGTCCCGCGCCAACGGCCCCATCGACCAGCCGTCCCCCGCAATGTGATGCACCACCAGCACCAACACGGACGACTCCGTGTCGACCTCCAAAAGCCAGCCCCGGAAGGGCAACTCCGCCGTCAGGTCGAACGCATACCGGCCCCGCTCTCCGATCGCCGCAGCGATGTCGTCCGCCGAGGCATCGCCGAGGTCGACGGTCTCCAGGTCCCAGTCCAGCTCCGCCACCGGTACGACGTGCTGATACGGCTCCCCGTCGACCGCAGGGAACTTCGTGCGCAGCGCCTCGTGCCGACCGAGTACGTCACGCAGAGCCGCTGCCAGCGCTGCCCGGTCGACGGAGGCGGCGGACAGACGTAGCGCCATAGGCAAGTTGTAGGTCGGGCTGGGGCCTTCGAGCTGGGCGAGGAACCACAGGCGCTGCTGCGCAAAGGACAGCGGAGGCCGGCCGGGCCGCTCGACAGCAGCGGTCAGAGCAGGGCGGAGGGTGCCATCCGACCGGGCCGCACCAAGGTAGACCGCCAGGGCCGCGGGGGTCGGCGCCTGGAACAGCGCCCGGACCCCCACCTCCTCGCCGAGCAGCACCCGCACACGGGAGACCAGCCGAACCGCGAGCAGGGAATGCCCGCCCAGGGCGAAGAAGTCGTCGTCCACACCGACGGACTCCACACCCAGCACCTGCGCAAAGGCCGCACACAGCAACTCCTCACGGACATCCGCCGGGGCACGCCCCGAGCCACCCGCGGCAGCCTCGGGAGCCGGCAGAGCCGCACGGTCCACCTTCCCGTTCGCATTCAACGGCAACTCGTCCAGCACCACGACAGCCGACGGCACCATGTGCCCCGGCAACCGCGAAGCAGCGAACTCCTGCACGGTAGAGCCGAGTTCCGGCACGTGTGGTGATTCGTCGTCCGGCACGATGTAGGCGACCAGACGGGGTTCTCCCTGGGTGTCCGGGCGGGCCACAACAGCCGCACGAGCGACTCCGGGGTGTGCGGCGACGACCGCCTGCACCTCACCCGGCTCGATCCGGAACCCACGTATCTTCACCTGATCATCCACCCGACCGGCGAACACCAACTGCCCATCACCGGCCCAGCGAGCCCGGTCCCCCGTGCGATACATCCGCACACCCCACCCGAACGGACACGCCACGAAACGCTCAGCGGACAACGGCGCGTTACCGACATAACCACGAGCCAGCTGAACACCTGCTACGTACAACTCCCCCACCACACCGGGAGCGACGGGCCGCAGCCA
>NZ_JBEZLP010000076.1:0-8413 GCF_040652195.1 Streptomyces sp. NPDC048278 | reverse complement strand
TGGTCACGCACCCACCGCAGGTCCGGCGCCTGGATCCGGCGCACATGCGACCGAATCAACGTCGTCGCACCACCCAACCTGCCCGGACGCGGCGGGACACTGCTCTGATCCGTGTGCGGATCAAACCGCTCCGTAGCCTGCACCGCCGCACGAGCCCGACCCCGCAACCCGTACCACTCCCCCCGCCGCACCGGATCGGAAACCCGCACCGCAGCCCGCCCGTCCCGCACCGGCACCGGACGCACACGACCCGACGACCCCACACTCGGCACATCCCCCGCACGACGCGGCGCACTCGACGACGTGACGACCGAAGGGCCGGCCGTGGTGACAGGGCCCGCGTCGGTGGCGCTGTAGTGGTTCAGGCCCGTGTAGTACAGCTCCATCGCGGGCGTGTTGGTGACCGGCCCGTACCGCAGCATGATGCCCCGGGGGCCGCCGGTCGCGGTGGTGCCGGCGAGCGCCGCGGACACCGGCTGGAAGACCTGGATCGGCACGCCGAGTGTGTCGGCGAGCAACGGCAGGAAGGTGTCGCCGACCGAATTCGCCCACTCGTCCGACCAGTTGCGCACGGCACGGTCGAGTTCGGTCGCCTCGGGGGCGGTGAGCGGGGTGGTGCTCCGGTGGTAACGGGCGATCAGCAGTGCCCTGCGCTCGTCGACCGTCATGGTGGCGAGCGTCGGCAGCGCGTTCACCGCACGCAGATAGGCGAACATGCGCCGGTTGCTCGGCGGGCTGCCGGCCGGTGCGGGCGGCGCGCCCGGCGTCGAGACGGCCTGGGCGTACCGGGTCTGGAGGTCGACCGGGTCCATGTCCTCGGCGCGGGTCACACCGGTGATGCCGTACTGGGTCAGTTGGTTGTCGACCCAGGCGGCGGGCCTGTTCTGGGCGACCGTCGCGAACCGCCTGACGAGCACCCCCCTGAGCTGGCCGAGGACCTGCGGCGGGAGCGGCTGGGTGCCGTTGCGTGCCGCCGCCAGCCGGGTCAGGACCAGGTTCTGCAACCCCTGGCGGGCGGCGCGCAGATGCCCGGACCCCTGGACGGCGGTCTGCGGGTTCTGCGCCAGCGCCATGAGGGTCTGCCGTACGAGGTTGGGCTGCCCGAGCCAGGCGGTGAGGCCCGCGTCGAGGGTCGGGTCGGCCTGTTGCAGCCGAGCGGCGACCAGCTGCGGCGCGCTGCCGATGGCGGCGTACAGCAGGCAGTTGCCGTCGCCGGGGGTCGGGACGCCGTTGCCGCGGGGGGTGACGTACGGGGACGGCGGGACGGCGGGCGTTGTTGTTGTGGTGGTGCCGGGCGTCGTCGCGCTGGTGCCCGGCGTCGTCGTACTCGTGCCGGGCGGTGGGGGCGGCGGCACGAGCGGGGCCTTGCCCTTGGTCTTGTCTGCCGCGTTGCCCTTGGTCTTGTTCGCCGCCTTGCCCTTGCCCTGGGTGGTGCCGGTCTTCTTGGGCTGTGGGTTCGCCGGTTTGGACGGCGGCGTGGTGGCGGTGGTCGCCGTCGTCCCGGTCACGGTGGTACCGGTGGCGGGAGCGGCGGTCGGGTCGTGGGTCTGGCCGCCGGCCGGGAGGGGGGCGGCCCGGCCGTCGGGGTCGGGCCAGCGGGGCGGGGTGGTGGCGAAGGTGGTCCGCAGTGCCTGTTCGGGCGTCGGTGCGCTGTCCTGGACGGCGGCGGACAGGCCCGGCAGCGCGGCGGTGGCCGCCATCTGGTCGGCTGCTGCCTGCTGCTGTGCGGTGACGGCGTCGGCGAGTTCCTTGTTGCGGCGGGTGACCTTGGCCTGGGCCCGGGTCACGTGACCCTGGGCGCGGGTCTCGCGGATCCTGGCCACCCGCAGGTTCTCGTCGCGGCGGTCCACGGCCCTCGCGTCCTCCCGCGCCTGGGCGACGGCGTCCGCGTGGTCCTCTTCCGCCTGGCGGATGCGGGCCGGTCCGACGGCGACGATCCGCTGAGCCTGTCCCAGCGCCGCCCGGTCGGCCGTGAGCCGGTCGGTGGCCTGCTGGATCGCGTCCTCGGCGGCGGTGATCGCCGGGACCACGGCCTGCACCCGGGGGTCGTCGGCGACATCGGCCGCGGGACGGCTGGAGCGCGGGGCGCCGACCGCGGCGGGGGCCGGCGGGGCGGCCGGAGCTGCCGGTGCGGCACTCGACTGCCCACCCTGCCCGCTCTGCGCGGCTGCGGCTGCGGCTGCGGTTGCGGCTGCTGCGCGTTCGGCGCGTACGGCGTTCTCGGTCCGGGTCAGTCTGGCCAGCGCGGTCTGGAGGTCACGGCGGCCCTGGGACTCGTTCCGTTCGTTCCGCGCGATCACCTCGGGCAGTGTGGTGGCGGTGCGCCGTGCGTCCGCGAGCCCGTTCTTCAGCCGCCCGACCAGGGCCTCGGCATCCAGGACGGCCTGTGCGGAGGTGGCGGCGGCGGTCCGCGCCCGCTGCCGGGCGGCGACCGCGTCAGTGACCGCCTGCCGCGCCGATTCGAGCGCGTCCGTGGCGTCCGTATGCGCGCGGTTGGCGTGCTGGAGGGAGAGGGTGAGGCGGTTCAGCCGCTGTGGGGTGTCGGTGAGGGTGTCGGTGGCGGAGTGCAGGAGTTCGGCCTGGGCGTGGAAGGCGGTCCATGCGGTGGTGAGGCCGGGGTCGGCGGTGACGAGGGCGCCCTCCGGGGTGAACTCCCAGCGGCGGATGCCCTGCGGGTCGCGGGTCATCAGTTCGACGGGCCGGTTGCCGAGCACGGCGGCACGGGAGGCCGTGTAGAGGGCCCGTCCGAGCCGGGTGCCCTGCGGGTCGGCGCCGAGGGCCGCCCAGAACTGCACGCCGTGGCTGCCCGCGGGGATCGCGGAGTGCAGGCGTTCGGGCAGGGTGTGCGGCGCGGCGGTGGCCCAGTCGGGGACGAGCGCGGGCAGGTCGTGGACGTTCGCCGGGGACTCGGCCGGGGTGATGAGGCCGTGGCCGAGCAGGTCGCGTTCCTCGACGCGGAGGGTGACGGTACCGGTGACGTGGCGGGTCCCCTCCGGGCCCTCGACGAGCAGGTGGACATCGGCGTCGACGGCGTAACTGCGGGTGCCCCGCGCCCCGTTCGCCGGGGCGTTGGTGCTGCCGGACTTGAGCCAGTCGCGGCGGCTGCCGGTCGTCGTGCCGCCGAAGGTGGAGGGCTGGGTCTGCCGCTGGGCGAGCGGCACGGAGAGACCGGCGAGCTGGTGGTTGCCGTCGTCGCCGCTGAGGAGTTCGGTGAACGCGGTGGCGAAGGAGTGGTCGGCGCCGGCGGCGGTGCTCACCGTGTCGGTGGTGTTGTGGAGCTGGTCGAGGGTGATGTCGTCGGCGTGGGTGGCGCGGCGCGGGTTGTAGAGCGTCACCGAGATCGACGGGGACCGGTCCGGCGGCCCCTCGAACGGCGTGCTGCCGGGCATCCGGCGGGTGAGGTCGGCGGCCAGCCGGGGCCGGTCGAGAGAGACCCGCCCGGCCTGGATCAGCTGGCCGAGCCGGACCGCCTGCCCCTCCACCGACACGGAGGTGATCTGTGCGTGCCAGCCGCGGCCACCGCGCGGTGCCACCTCGTTCAGCGCCGTCTCCAGATGCGCCCAGCCGTCGAACGCGAACGCCGGGGTCGGGCCCACCGGGTGGAACATCTGCGCGTCGGCGAGGTACGGGGTGCGGGCGGGACCCGGCAGCACCGTGTTGCGCGGGTCGGCGCCGGAGACGACGGACGGGGCGGTCACCGTGGCCGGCCGGGCGGGTGCGCCGGTCTCGGTGCCGGTGAACCGCAGCGTCAGCCGGACCGGGACGGTGCGGGTGCGGGGGTTGCCGCGGGCCAGCAGTTCGTCCATCCACCGGCGTACGTCGCCGTTCGCCTCGGACCAGGCGATGACGCCGTTCTGGAGGAGGCCGCCGACGACGTTGGGCGGCCAGTCGGCGACGAGGGCGGAGCGGACGGAGAGGACGTAGTCGTACTCCAGGCCGTCGAAGTCGGCGCCGTTGTCGGTACGCAGCCAGAACCGGTTGTCGGCGGTGGTGGCCCGCCGGGCCGACCTGCTGCTGGCCGACTGCGGGGTGAACACCGGCGCCGCGCGGTCCGCCTTGGTCGGGTCGGGGCCCTGGTTCGGGCGGAGGTAGCGGGTGGTCAGGGTGACCGGGAGCTGTGTCTGCCGTACCGAGGCCCGGGTGGTGGTACGGCCCGAGGAGGTGTGCGACTGCCACTGTTCGAGGCCCGAGCCGGGCGCCGAGGAACCCCGGACGGCGGCCAGGTTCTGGGTCCGCCGGGGCACCGCCGTCAGGGTGACCTCGACCAGCCGCTCGCCGCCGTATCCGTGGTGGCGGAAGTGGAAGCGGGTGGTGGCGCGGCGCGGGGTGCCGTCCGGGCCGCGTCCGGGCAGCGAACGCAGTCCGGCGGTCGAGGTGAGCTGGGCGATCCGGCTGTGCACGCCGGGCTGGTAGCCGGAGTGCCCCGGGGTGACCGCGCCGGGTGCCTCGGCCTCCACCAGCGTCAGCAGCTCCCGCCGGACCTGGCCGCGGCGCTCCCTGGGGTTCACCGGTACCAGCGGGACGGCGCCCGCCGGGTTCCCTGTCGACGGGAGGGGAGCGGCGACGGGCCGCTGGTACTCGATGACCGAGAGGACACCGCCGATGCCCAGTTCCCGGTTGCGGGTGTACGGCGCCGGCAGTGCCGCCGTCGGAACCGGTGCGGGCGCCGGTGCGAGCCCCTGCACCGAGCCCAGCCACCGTGCGTCGCGGGCGAGTTGCCCCTGGGTCAGGAGGAACTGGAGGCCGTCGGGAACGTCCACGGCGAAGGTGACGGGGTCGACCGTGCCGGGCCCGCCGACGCCGTTGAACAGGTTGCGGGAGCCGGCCCGGACCGTGACCACATAGGTGACGTCGGCGACCACCCGGTGCAGGGTGCCGCTCTCGGTGGGGGTGCGGTTGGCGCCGGTGGCGGCGGAGAGGGTGTCGGAGGTGTCGGTGCGGGCCACGTGGCCGAGCCGTCCCGACGGGTTGAACAGGCCCTTGTACGGCTTGCCGCTGTGGCTCGGGGCGCCATGCGAGACCGAACCGTCCGACTCGGGGCCGGTGTTGCCCTGTCCGGCCGCGTCCTCCGGGCCCTCCGGTGCCGTGGGCGGGTTCTGGGTGAGTACGCCGGTGCCGCCGAACTGGTGTGATTTGCCGAGGGACTTGAGCTGCTGGGCGCTGTCGGTGGCGGTGATGCCCGTCTCCAGGTACTGCCTGGTGGTGTCCAGCAGCCGGGGGCTGTGTGCGATGGCCTGGATCTCCAGGGAGTACTGGCCGTCCGCGACGGTCCCCGGCAGGCTCAGGCCCTCCACGACGTAGGAGTTCTTGAACAGCTGGTGGCCGTGGGCGACGAGGCTGCCCGGGGTGAGCGCGGCGTGCCGGGTCTCGGCGGCGCGGGTCCTGCTGTCCGTCAGCCCGTGCCCGGCGAGCGGCGAGATGCCGTCGCGCTGCGGTCGCGCTGCGGCGGGCGGCGCGGGGGCCGGGGCGGCGGTGGTGCCGGGGGCCGTACCCGTGGCCACACCGGCGGTCGTCGGGGCGGGGGCTACCCCCGGGGCGGTGACCGGGAGGATCGGACCGGTGCCGGTGGTCGTGGTGGCGGGGGGCGGCGGCTGGGCCTGGCGGCGGATCTCCGCGGCGGCCCGCTGGAAGACCGACTCGATGGCCGCGGAGCCGCGCACGGTGTCGATCAGGGCGTCGTCCGGCACCCGCACCAGCTCCGGGCGCGGGGTGCCGGTGGCGTCGGTCCCGTCGAGCCGGGCCAGGTCGGTCGCGTCGGTACGGCGGGGCGCCCCGTCCGCGCGTGCGGCGGGCGGCGCCGCGGTCGCCGAGGGCGCGTGGGTACGGCCGTGCGGCACCGCCAGCCGCAGCGAGCCGGCGACCGTCGGCGGGACGGGGGCGGGCGGCGCGGGGACGACAGGCGGCGCGCCGGGCACGACCGGCGGGACGACGACGGGCGGGGCCGCGGCGAGGGCGGCCTGGTTGACGTCCTGCCCGAACCGCTCGCTGGGCCGGTCGCCGTCGTCCGCGTAGAGGTCGAGGGCCAGCCGCACCGGCACCTCGAATTCGTGGCTGTCCTGCCCTGAGGCGATGAAGAACTGGTCGTGCCCGGTGGCGCCGCCCACGGTGTCGCCGTGGGTGACCTGGTGGCCGTACTGGTAGTCGGCGCCGAACCCGATGGAGCCCCAACTGCCCAGCGGCCCGCTGACACTGCCCATCGGCCCGGCCGCAGCGCCGTAGGACTCGCCGCGCTGCTCGGTGTCGCCGCCCGACATCTGGGCCAGGCCCATGATCTGGATGCCCGGCAGGACCCGGCGGTGGGTGCTGGCGGTCGGGGTGTCACGGACGGCGGTGAGCAGCAGCCGGACCCGGCGGACACCGGTGTCGGTGCTGTTCGGCACCTCGAAGTGCAGGGCGTGCCCGCCGTCCACCATGGCGTCGGTGGCGGCCCGCAGCCCGGTGCGGGAGCGGGCCTCGCGCAGCCGGCGCAGGTTGTTGAGCTGGGCGTGCAGCCGGATCTGGTGCTCGGGCTCGTGGTTCCGCACCGCCTGCTTCAGCCGCGCGCCGATCCCGGCGGGGCCCGGCGCCGTGGGGTCCGGCGGCAGGAAGCCCTCCCGGCGCAGCCATGCCTCGGCGCGGTCGAACAGCGCGTCCGTGCCGGTGACGTCGAGCGGGGCCGTGCTCAGCCCGATGCCGTCCAGCCGCTCCAGCGAGTCCGGGAGCTCCCTCACCTCGGCGGCGGTCGGCGGGTGGCCGGTGGCGTCCGTCCTGCTCAGCACCCGCAGGTCCATGCCGTGCGCGTGGACCAACGGCGGCGCCTGGGTCTCGGTGCCGTCCGGCCGGATCAGGGTGACCCGGTAGGTGACGCCTGAGGGGGTGAGCAGATGGCCCCGGTTGGTACGGATGGCGTGCATCGTGCCGGAGGAACTGCTCGCCCCGTAGGTGTTGGTGACGGTCGCCTGGGTCTGTCCGCGCAGGCCGAGGCTGCCGCCGACGGTGTCCGAGGCGTCCGGGTGGCCCTGGTGGTGGTCGCCGGTGAGTGCGGCGGCGGCGCTGCCGCTGACCGCGATGCCGCTGGTGTACTTCGACGACAGGTCGACCTTCGCGGTGTTGACCACATGGCTTTCGAGGTTGATCTGGCCCGGGTTGCTCTGCCGCTGCGGGGTGCCGACGGTGGGCACGGTGACCAGGTGCAGCATGCCGACCGCGGTGCCGGAGGCGTCGGTGAGGACGGGAGAGTAGATGCCGCCGTCGATCTGCATGGGCAGCGTGCCGCGCAGCACCTGTTCGGAGAGGAAGTCCGAGACCTGCCCGGCGGCGGTGTCGTCGAGATCGGCGTGGAACGTCTGTTGCACGTGCTCGTACAGGGCCCTGGGGTCGATCACGGAGTCGACGCCGTACAGCGGAAGATCCGCCGGGGCGGCCGGCGCGGGCAGCGAACCCGGCGCCGGATCGGCGGTGGTGAGGTGACGGGGGAACCAGATGGTGGTGGAGCCGTGCGACTCCGGCGCGCTCCACCCGCCCGGCGCGGGTGCGGTACCGGTCGCGGGGGCGGCGGGCAGTGCGGGGGCGGCGAGCGGTGCGGGGGCGGCGGGCGGTGCGGGGGCGGCGGGGGCGTCGACGCGCACCCGCCAGTGGGTGGTGAACTCCACCGGGTCCGAGGGCTCGTTGGAGCGCTGGGCCGAGGTCGTCTGGACGGCCTGGGTGACGGTGGTGGCGTCGCTCGCCTGGTTGTGGGTGATGGCCGCGGACAGCGATCCGTCCACCGCCCGCACCGCGGTCGGGGCCGTGACCGGCCAGGAACCGGTCCAGGGCACCTGGAACGTACGGTAGGTGCCGGACGGCTGGCTGGAGAAGTTCTCCCGGGTACCGAACCCGCGCCGCTCGACGTGCTTGTCCGGGTCACGCGGGTCGAAGCGGCCCTGCCGCAGCGAGGGCCGGGCCCCGGAGAGGGTCAGCTGTACGTCGACGGTGTGGTCGCGGCCGTCGACCCGCACCGTGATGCGGTGGCCGCCGTTGGAGCGCAGATACGGCAGCTGGAGCGCGAGGTTCTCGCGGCTCAGCGCGTCCCGTACCTGGTCGCGCACCGACTCGGGCGGGTTGTCGGGGTCCACGCCGAGCGCCTCGTACACCTGACCGTGCAGCCCCTCGATCACCTCGTCGGAGAACGGCTCCGCGTACACCAGTCCGACGGTGCCGTCCGGGAGCGTGCCGTAGGAGTTCACGTAGCTCGACGGGAGCGGGGCCGGCGCGGGCGGGGTCGCGGTCGGTGCGTGTGAGGTGGGCCAGGCGGGCGGGGTGTCGGCCGGGATCGGGGGGTCGGCGGGCTCCTGAACGGAACCACTGTGCACGCCGCCGTCGAAGGGGTGGTCGTGGAGCCGGGGGCCCGCCGCCGTGACGCTCTCGATGATGTCGAGATAGCGCTGGGGAATCT
>NZ_JBEZLP010000075.1:0-9872 GCF_040652195.1 Streptomyces sp. NPDC048278 | reverse complement strand
TCCCGTACGGCGGATCGCGGTGCGACCTGGCCAACTGCCGGTTGGCGTCGGCGGTTCGGCTCTGCACAGTGCCGAAGGGGACCCCGCCGCCACCGCATCCCGGCCGCGGCGGGCGGCCCCGGAAAGGAGAACGTCGTGAAGCGTGTCCCGGACCTCCGGCACACCCCCTCGCAGGGCACCGTCGGCTGGAAGGAGGTGCTGCTGCCGTCCCAGGGCCATCAGGTACCGGCACGGGTCTACCGGCCCGCCGCCGGGCCGGTCGGCTGGCTGGTCTGGGCGCACGGCGGAAGCTGGCAGTACGGTTCGGCGGCCCAGTGGCACGAGGTCACCTCGGACCTCGCCCGTTTCTCCGGCAGCGCCGTGGTCAGCGTCGACTACCGGCTCGCCCCCGGGCACCGGCACCCGTCCGGGCTGCTGGACGTGCTGGCCGCGGTGCGCTGGGCACGCCGCGAGGCGGTCCGGGAGAACGGCGCCCCGCTGGTGGCCGTCGGCGGCGACAGCTCCGGCGGGACGCTCGCCGCCTCGGCCGCCCTGGTCCTGCGGGACTCCGGTGAGCCGCTGGCCGGGCAGTTCCTCGCCTACCCGCCGTTCGACCCGGCCTGCCGCAACCCCTCGTACGGGGCGGACGCCACCGCGTACCCCTCCGCCGAGCAGCTGCGCACCGCCTGGCTCCGGTACCGGGGCAGCGCACCGCTGCACCGGCGGACCGGCGGGAACGTCCTGTACTCCACCCCGCTGGAGGCCGCGGACGTCACCGGGGTGGCCCCGGCCGTCCTCGCCGTCGGCGACCACGACCCGGTGCTGGACGACGTCCGCGGGTACGCGGAGACCCTGCGGCAGGCGGGGGTGCCGACCTCCCTGCGGCTGTTCCACCAGACCCCGCACGCCGCGCTGGTCATGCCGTCCCGGCAGGGGGACGCCGACCGGGCGCATCCGATGCGCCAGTGGCTGGGCCGGATGGTCGCGGCCCGCTTCGCCGAGACCGCCGGCCACATCGCACACCAGGAGGACAAGTGACCACGCACCCTGTATCACCGCCGGCCCCCGGGGCGCCCGCCCATCTGGCGGCCCTGGGACGCCACTTCGGGGACCTGCGCGACGGCACCCACGGGGACGCCGTCTCCCGGCAGAGCAAGGAACGGCTGTTCCACGAGGCGGTCGCGCTGCTGGACCCGTACGCCCGCCGGGTGCTGCGGGAGTTCGACCAGGAGATGCTGCGCGGCACCGGGACCGTCGAGGCCACCGGTGCGGGCCGCACCCCGGACGGCGGCCTCGCGGCGCTGTGGACGCTGTCCTGGCCGGAGCAGCGGGAGACGGACATCCGGCCGATCACGCTGATGGCGCACTACGGACGGGGCTTCCACCATCCGCATCTGCGCGGCGCCACGGTGGCCGACTGGCCGCTGAACGTCTTCACCGCGGAGCAGGCGGCGGCCGAGGTGCCCACCCTGCGCGCGATCGCCTCGGCCGACCTGCACAACCTGGTGTTCCAGCGCGACTACCGCATCGTCCCGGCGATCGTCGACGAGCGGCCCGGGCAGGACGGACGGCACGGGCCCGACGGCCGGCCCGGCACGCGCGGCCGGGAGGAGGCGTGAGCGACGTGCGGATCTCCGTTCTCGACCAGTCCCCGGTCGGCGAGGGGCACACCGGCGCCGACGCGCTGCGGGCCTCGCTCGACCTGGCCCGCGACGCCGACCGGTTGGGCTTCACCCGGTACTGGGTGGCCGAGCACCACCACTCGCCGGGTTTCGCCGGGAGCGCCCCGGAGATGCTGGCCGGAGCCGTTCTCGGGGCGACCGGCCGGATCCGGGTCGGCACCGGAGGGGTGCTGCTGCCGCGCTATCCGGCGCTGAAGGTCGCCGAGGTGTTCGCGGTGCTGTCCGCCCTCCACCCGGGCCGGGTCGACATGGGCATCGGACGGTCCGGCGGACCGGCCGGGGACTTCCCGGAACGGCTGCGGGAGCTGCGCGCGCTGCTGCGGCCGGGCGGCCCGGACGACGGCCCGCGCGCCGTGACGGCGGTGCCGCCGGTACCGCCGGAGCTGTGGCTGCTGGGGGCGAGCGCCGGTTCGGCCAGGGCCGCAGGTGAGCTGGGCGTGGGCTACGCCTTCGCGCACTTCCTGGTACCGGGACCGGGCGTGACGGCACTGCACGCGTACCGGAGCTCCCGGGCCCGGGCGGTGCCCGGGGACGGGCACGGCGGGGTGCTGGCCGTACGCGCGGTGCTGGCCGACACCCGGGCGCGGGCCGAGGAGCTGGCCGGGTCGATGCTGTTGTGGCGGGCCCGCAAGGACCTCGGCGACGACCGTCCGCTGCCCTCGGCGGCGAGCGTACGGGCGCACCGCTGGACCGGACTCGAAGCGGAACGGGCCGCCGACCGCAGGCGGTCGATGATCTTCGGTACGCCCGAGGAGGTGGTCCCCCGGCTGCGGGCGCTGGCCGAGGAACACGGGGTGTCCGAGCTGATGGTCAACACCCTGACCCAGGACCCGGCCGACCGGGCGCGCTCCTACCGGCTGCTGGCCGAGGGGTTCGGCCTGTCCGGCACGCGGTCCGGTGAACCGGTGGCGGCTGCCGCCGGCTGAGGCCGCGTACGCGTGCGAAGTGCCCCGTCCTCCGGGAGGACGGGGCACTTCGCACGGGAGGGAAGGGACTTCCCGCCCCGGGACCCGGGTACCCGGATCGGTCTCCCCGGGCTCAGGTCAGTTCCCGCTCGGCGTCCGGTGCGGCGGCGGACACCGTGCGCCGGGCCGGTACGGCCGCCGGGGCCGCGGTGGCCGGGGTGGCCGCCGTCGGCGCGGGGCGCCGGGCGCGGGCGAAGCGGCGCATCGCGGGCATCTCCACGAAGCGGTAGAGGAGCCAGCCGGCGAGCAGCGAGGCCGCGAAGAACAGGACGACCACGGCCACCGCCACCGGGGTGCCGAACGGCTCGGAGCCCAGCAGGCTGCGCAGGTAGAAGATGGTGACGCCCTGGACCAGGTAGAAGCCGAAGGAGACCTCGCCGAGCCAGACCATCGGGCGGCTGCTCAGCCAGCCGCCGCGGGAGCGGGCGTCGCCGTCGGCGACCGCCGCGATCAGCAGGCCGATCGGTACGACGGTGGCCGTGACGAAGGTGTACGGGAACGGCACGAAGTAGGTGGCCCCGTACCCGGCCGCGACCAGGACGAGCGAGAGGCGGACGCCGATCCGGCGGGGCCAGCGGCCGGTCAGCACGATCCGGGCGAGCAGCGCGCCGAGCACGAACTCGAAGAGCCGGCCGGGCGGGAAGAGGTACCCGAACCAGAACTGCGCGTCGGAGACCGGGGTGATCGCCGACTTGGGCGTGTCGGGCACCAGGTACGTCGAGACGAGCTGGACGGCGACGGTACCGGCGACCATCACGGCCGACCAGGCCCACAGCGCGCCGCCGCGCAGCCTGCGGATCGGGACGATCAGCAGCGGGAACAGCAGATAGAACAGCAGCTCGCTGCCGAGGGACCAACTGGGCGGGTTGAGGCTGAGGTTGATCGACGCCTGCGGGAAGAACGTGTGGACCAGCAGCAGGTTCGGCAGCCACTCGGAGACCCCGGTGACGGCCGCCCCGGCGAACAGCACCGTGACCGCGGCGGCGACGACCAGGTGGTTGGGGAAGATCTTGGTCATCCGGCGGCGCCAGAAGGCGGTGACCCGCTCGCCGGGCCGTGCGGACCAGGCCAGGACGAAGCCGGAGAGCACGAAGAAGAACGAGACGCCCATGTAGCCGGTGGAGACGAAGGTCTTGGCGTAGACGCGGGCCAGGGTGTGGTCGGCGAACGGGTTGACCGGACCGTTCGGCGGGACGGGGCTGTTGGAGAGGGAGGAGTGGAAGAAGAACACCAGGAGCGCGGCGAAGAACCGGAGTCCGGTGAGCGAGGGCAGCTTCGCGGGTCTGCTCCCGGGGCGGGAGGTGCCCGGCGGTACGACGGCGGAGGACATGGCGACGGCTTTCTGCTGAGGGCTGGGGGCGGTGCCGCCCCGGCCCGGCCGGAGGGCACGGGCGGGCCGGGGCGGCGTCCGCGGGGGTCGGGGCAGGGGGCTACTCGGCGTCGCCGCGCGGCGTCCGGTTCCGGTAGAGCATGATCTTGGCGTCCTTGGCCACGTAGTAGTTCTGGACGGAGTAGGCGATGGTCGCGAAGTCCAGGCGGCCGTCCCCGTCGAAGTCGCCGGTGGCGATCCGGGCGACGGACTCGTCGCCGACCCGCCACTTGGCCCAGACGCCCGCCGCCAGGTCGATGGCCTTGTAGTACATGACGCCCTGCCAGGGCCACGGACCGCGCAGCGCCACCAGGAACTCGTCCTCGCCGTCGCCGTCGAAGTCCGCGCAGACGATCTGGTGGCCGGGTCCCTCGCCGCTCTCGTTGGGGTCGCCGAACACGTCCAGCAGGGTGCGGGACCAGACGGGTCCGCCCTGTTCGTCGGTGCCGGTCCTGGCGTAGACGGCGACGGTGTTGCCGTGGAAGGGCTCGACGGCCGCGACGTACGCCATCGGGTCGTCGCCGATCCGGCCGGCGTTGACGTCGCCGCTGCCCCGGAACCCGGTGGCCTCGAACTGGGTGGTCTCCCCGGTGCCGATGAGCCTGCGCACCCACTGGCCGGTCGCCTCGTCGAAGTAGAGCCAGGTGACGCCCTCGTCGGAGGCGAACAGCAGCGAGTCGAGGTCCGAGCCGGGTATCAGCCCGGCCTTCTTCTCGGCGCCGTGGATCATCCGGAAGTGGCTGTCGTCGATGGTCTCCATCGGCCATTCCGCGGCGGTGTGCACGTCGTCGGGCTGGGTGAAGACCACCACCGGCAGCACGGCGTGCACGTCGGCCTCGGCGACGATCGGGACGCCGACGATCTGGAGCCGGTCGGTGCGGGTGAAGTGCCCGACCCGCAGCCGGTGCATACCGGTGGCCCGGCCGACGTAGTGCCGCTTCCAGCGGGACTCGTCCTTGTCCGGAGCGCCCGGGTTCTCCAGCCAGTCGATCTTGCCGCCGGCCGGGTCCGGGTCGTGGATGGTGCCGATCGGGCCGTACAGCTCGTAGCAGAGGACGACGTCCGGGTGGCCGTTGCCGCTGATGTCGGCGAAGTCGGCGCCGACCGGCATCCTGATGCCGTCCGCGATCAGCCGGCGGGTCCAGTGCTCGTCGTTCTGGTACCAGTAGATCTCGCCGAGGCGCAGACCGTAGCCGAACAGGTCGGGGCGGCCGTCCTGGTCGATGTCGGGGGCCTCCAGCCAGTAGCCGTCGCGCAGTTGCTCGGCGACGACCTCGGGGGCGAAGACCGGCGGGATCGGAGCGGGGCGGTGATTCTCGGTCATGGCGTGGGTCCTCTCGGGAAGGCGGGTCGGCGGACGTCAGCGGGCGGGGCGGTGGTACTCGACGGCGAGCCAGACGCAGTCGGTGTCGGCGCGGTACTGGTGCCAGGGGTAGCGGTAGCCGCCGCCGGGGGCGGTGCGGCAGAAGGGCTGCGGGGTGGTGTAGCCCGGGGCCATCGGGATGTCCTGGTAGCGGGTGCGGTGGTCGTGGGCGTGGAACTTCTGCATCCGGCCCACCCCGGCGATCTGGGTGTGGACCTCGATGAAGTCGTGCCGGTTGTGGAGGGCGCAGTCCGTGCCGGCCGGGGCGTACCAGAGGTTCACCCGGATCTCGTAGGTCTCCTCGGCGGTCCGGTCCGGGCGCTCGCCGAGCAGGTGGGGCGCGTCCAGCAGGGCCGTTCCCGCGCCGTCCTGGGGGCCCTTCCACAGCGGGGTGTGCCGGGGGAACTCCGTCGGGTCGGCCGGGTCCGGCGGCGGCAGCAGCTCGCCCAGCGGATGCCAGCCCGGCGCCCGGACCACCTCGGCGGCCGGCCGGTCCGGGAGGCCGAGGACCAGCACGGAGGGCGCGCCGACGATCGTGGTGTCCGTCAGGATCGTGGAGGACAGGGCCGGGATCGTCACCCGCGGTTCGACGTCGAGCAGGACGGGTTCCGGGTGGGGGTTGACCACTACGGCGGGCCCCCGCACCCGGTAGTGGTCGACGTTCTCCACCAGCAGCGACGGGATGTCCTCGGCGCCCAGCTCCAGGGTGCGGACGGTGTTCCGGTTCATGGCGGGTCCTCGGTGCTCAGAGGGTCGGCTGCGGCGCGTGCCGCTGGTAGTCGGCGCTGCGGGCGAGTTCGGCGGCGAACTGGTCGACCGGGGTCTCGGGCACGAACGGCTCGGGACGGTCGCCGAGATCGAGGAAGCAGGCCACCGCGTCGACGGTGCGCCGGGCGGCCCTGCCGTCCCCGTAGGGGTTGGCGGCACCGGCCATCCGGTCGTAGGCGACCGGGTCCCGCAGCAGTTCGAGGGTGGCGGCGACGATCCGCTCGGTGGTCTTGCCGACCAGCTTCGCGGTACCGGCCACCACGGCCTCGCTGCGCTCGGTCACCTCGCTGAGCACCAGGGTGGGCTTGCCGAGTGCCGGCCCCTCCTCCTGGGCGCCGCTGCTGTCGGAGACGATCAGATCGGCCCGCTTGAGCAGCTTCATGAAGCTCAGGTACGGCAGCGGGTCGGTGACGGTGATGTCCGGGTGGCCCGCGACGACCGGCAGGATCGCCTGGCGCACCGCGGGATTGCGGTGCAGCGGGATCACCACCCGGGTGCAGGGCTCGTCCGCGATACGGCGGAACGCGGCGGCGATCTCCGGGAGTTGGGGCCAGGCGTCCCGGCGGTGGGCGGACGCCAGGACGATCCGGCGGGGGTCCTCGTCGAGGTCCCGCAGGGCGGGGTCGCCGTACTCGGTGGCATGTTCGCCGGCCCAGCGCAGGGCGTCGATCACGGTGTTGCCGGTGACGACGATGGTCTCGTCCGGGATGCCCTCGCAGAGCAGGTTGGCTCGGTTGGCCGGGGTGGGCGCCAGATGCAGCGCGGAGATCTGGCCGACCAGCCGCCGGTTGCCCTCCTCGGGAAAGGGCGAGGAGAGTTCGCCGCTGCGCAGTCCGGCCTCGACGTGGACGACCGGGACCCCGTGGTGGAAGCCCGCCAGGGCGCCGGCCAGCGTCGTCGCCGTGTCGCCGTGCACCAGCAGGGCGTCGGCGCCGAGGCCGGGGAGCCGGGCCTCCAGTCCGTTGAGGATGCGGGCCGTCACCTGGGAGAGGCTCTGCCGGGGGGCCATCACCTGGAGGTCGATGTCGGCCGCCAGGCCGAAGGCGTCGAGGGTCTCGTCCAGCATCTGCCGGTGCTGCCCGGTCGAGACGACCACCGGGTCGAGACCCGGATGCGCCTGGAGCGCCCTGATCACGGGAGCCATCTTGATGGCCTCCGGCCGGGTGCCTATGACCACCGAAACAGTTCGCATTTCTTTCTCACCGTCCAATCCATCAGCACGGTCGAATTCCTTTTCCTGATGTTCTGCACTGACGGGAAATAGAATTCCATCGGGGCGGACGAAGGGTCAACGCGTACGTTTTCCCGGTTGTACGAAACGTTGGGACAACGGGCATGAAAAAGGCCGGCCCCGCTCCAGTGAGCGGGGCCGGCCAGGGGCTTTTCGGGCGTGTTGTATCAGCTCCGCGCGGGAGCTATGGACATGGAGTGCCGGAACACGTCCGAGGGGTCGTAGCGGCGCTTTACCTGCTGAAGCCTCGGATAGTTGCCCTTGTAGTAGAGGGTCGTCCACGGTGTGCCGGAGCGGTTGTACCGCGGGTCGGTCATATCACGGTCCGGATAGTTGATATAGCAGCCGTCGGTGGCGTCGTTGATTTCCGGTACACCGCCGCCGGACGCGAAGAACTCACCGTAGAGATCCCGGAGCCAGCCCAGATAGAAGTCGTCCTCCGCGGGGTCGTTCCAGAAGGTCTGGAAGCACATTTTGAACACGGCGGACCGCTGGGCGTTGGCGGTGGCGTGCTCCTCGACGGCGTTCACCCGGCCGCCGAACGAGAACAGCACCAGCATGGTGTCCGGGTTGGTGAAGTCCGGCCGGGTCATGTACCGGTACAGCGCCGTGAGCTGGTCCTCGCTGAAGTTCCGGCGCATGTACGCGGACTTGTGGCCGCCGCGCGAGGTGGGGTTGGTGATCGTCGGGTTGTCCGTGCCGACCAGCCGGGTGGCCTGGAGCCAGGGCAGCTCCCGGGGCTCGTGCAGCCCCGGCATGGCCGGCAGCTCGCCGTTGCCGCGGTCCAGCGAGCGGAGTTCCACCCCGGTGCCGCTGGTCACCGCCGCCATGAAGGAGTCGAGCAGCTCGCGGGCGCCGGGCACCGAGGCGTCGATCTGGGTGAACATCCCCAGGCTGCCGTGGGCCTTGGCGGAGACGTTGAACAGGCTGCTGAGATGCCGGTAGGGACTGTCGGGGTCGCTGTGCTGCTCGTGCCAGGCCCCGAAGTTGTACACCAGCCGCTTGAACGTCTTCTCGTCCAGACCGTCCCAGGGGATGTCGACGGCGCTGACCAGCACCGTCGCCGGCGCCTTCACCAGCAGGTCGGACGGCTCGGGGCCGCGGGCGTCCGGTGAGCGGAACCAGTAGCGGGTGACCAGCCCGAAGTTGCCGCCGCCGCCTCCCGTGTGCGCCCACCACAGGTCCCGGTCGGGGTCGTCGGCCTCGCGGGTCGCCCGGACGGTACGGGTCCGGCCGGCCGCGTCGGCCACCACCACCTCGACCGCGTAGAGGTGGTCGACGACCAGGCCGTGGGCCCGGGACAGCAGACCGTACCCGCCGCCCGCGATGTGCCCTCCGGCACCGACGCTGTAGCAGATGCCGCCCGGCACGGTGACGCCCCAGCCCTTGAACAGGGCCTCGTAGACGTTGAGCAGCCGGGCGCCGGGCTCCACGTAGAAGGCGCGCATGGCGGGGTCCCAGCCGACGCCGGTCATCTCGGAGAAGTCCAGGATCACCTCGACGTCGGGGTTGCAGGTGAAGTCGGCGAAGCAGTGGCCGCCGCTGCGCACCGAGATCCGCTTGCCGTTCCGTACGGCCTTGGCCAGCGCCTGTTCGGCGTCGGCCGAGGAGCGGATCATCTTCACGTAGTCCGGGGTGGCGACGAACCGCTGGTTGTTGCCGGTCTTCAGGGTCGGGTAGCGCGAGTCCCCGGGGGTCACCGTGCTGCCGATGCCGGTGCCGGTCCCCTTCCCGGTGCCGGTGGCGCCCGGCCCGGCCGCCGCGTGGGCGTCGGCGGGCAGCAGGGCTCCGGCCACCGCCGCACCACCGGCCACGGCGGCACCGCGGCCGAGCAGGGTACGTCTGTCGATTGCGTTCATGTCAGGGGCTCCTTCGCAGGGGTGGATGGTGCGGGACCGGTACGGCGTGGGTCGAGTTGGGGCAGCAGCTCCCGCATCCGGCGGCGTCCGCGGTGCACCCGCGAGCCCACCGTCCCGGTGGGGACGCCGAGGATCTCGGCGATCTCCTGGTAGGCGAGGCCCTCGATGTCCGCGAGCCGCAGCACCGCCGCGTACTCCTCGGGCAGCGAGCGCAGCGCCGTGCCGATGTCGGGGTGCGCGAACCGGGCCAGGTACTGCTCCTCGGCGGAGGCCGGCGGGCCGGTGTCCGGCCGGAAGTGCAGGTTCTCGTCGAGGGGTTCGGCGCTGTGCGGCCTGGCTCGGCGGCGCCGGTGGTCGTTGATGAAGGTGGTGATCAGGATCCGGTGCAGCCAGGCACGGATGTCGGTGCCGGGCCGGTACTGGTGGAAGGAACGGAACGCCTTCAGACAGGTCTCCTGGAGGAGGTCCTCGGCGTCGGTGTGCGAACGGGTCAGGCGCCGGGCCGCGGCCAGGAGGTGGGCGCGGTGCGGCAGGGCCTCCGCCTCGAAGGCACCCGCCAGGTCCGGCGGCTTCGCCGTCGGGGTGACGGCCATCGGTTTCCCTCGGGCAGGGGCGGGGAGACCCCGAAGTCGCCTCCCCGCCCTGGTGGTCGGTTG
>NZ_JBEZLP010000074.1:0-9988 GCF_040652195.1 Streptomyces sp. NPDC048278 | reverse complement strand
TTACATTCCGAACCCGGAAGCTAAGCCTTACAGCGCCGATGGTACTGCAGGGGGGACCCTGTGGGAGAGTAGGACACCGCCGAACAATTCTTGGGAAAGGCCCACGCCATACGGCGTGGGCCTTTCTGCGTTTACGGGTTCGTTTAGGCTCGGGGTATGCGCTACGACCTGGTTATCTTCGACAACGACGGCGTTCTTGTCGACAGTGAGCCCATCTCCAACCGGCTGCTGGCCGCCTATCTCACCGAGTTGGGGCACGCGACCTCCTACGAGGACTCCATACGGGACTACATGGGATCCGCGATGCACCGGATCCACGACCTCGTCCTGGAGCGCACCGGGCAGCGGCTGCCGGACGACTTCGACGACGTCTTCCATGCGCGGGTGTTCGCCGCGTTCGAGGAGGAGTTGAAGCCCGTGACGGGGGTCGCGGGGGTGCTGGAGCAGTTGGCGGCGGACGGGGTGCCGTACTGCGTGGCGTCGTCGGGGAGTCATGAGCGGATCCGGGTCGGGCATCGGACGACCGGGCTCGACCGGTGGTTCGAGGAGTCGCGGATCTTCAGTTCGCAGGATGTGGGGCGGGGGAAGCCGGCTCCGGATCTGTTCCTGTACGCGGCCGAGCGGATGGGGGTCGTGCCGGAGCGGTGTGCTGTTGTGGAGGACAGTCCGCTGGGGGTGCAGGCGGCCGTCGCGGCCGGGATGGACGTGTACGGGTTCACGGCCATGACACCGGCCGACCGGTTGACGGGCGCCACCCAACTCTTCGCTGACATGGGGAACTTGGCTGACCTGCTGGAATGACCGGGGGCATGACGTGGGCGCTGACAATTGTCATGCCGAGCTCCGGACGTTCGTTTCTACTGGGGGACCCTGCCCGGACGCGAAGCTGAGGGCATGACGAAGACGACGAACACCGGGTCCCAGAGCAAGCAGCAGCAGCCCAGCGTGCTGGAGAACCTCCGGCCGCTGATCGTCGATGTGGCGGTGCCCCTCGGGTCGTACTACTTCTTCAAGGGGGCCTTCGGGATGAGCACCTTCGCGGCGCTCGCCTGGAGCAGCGTGGTGCCGGCCGTGCGGACGGTCTGGAGTGTGGTGAAGGAGCGCCGGGTCAACGGGCTCGCGGCGCTGATCCTGGTCGTGAACGTGGTCGGGCTGGCGCTCAGCTTCGTCTCCGGCGACCCGCGGCTGATGCTCGCCAAGGACGGCGCGGTCAGCAGCACCGTCGGGATCGGCATCCTGGTGTCGGTGGCGCTGGGCCGGCCGATGATGACGGCGGGGCTGAAGCCGTTCCTGCTCAAGGGGGACGCGGCCCGGGAGGCCGCCTGGGAGCGGCTGGCGTCCGGGAGCGCGGTCCGGTCGGCGGAGTTCCTGAAGAAGGAGCGGGTCTTCTCCGTGATCTGGGGCCTGGTGCTGCTGGTGGAGTGCGTCGCGCGGGTCGTCGGCGCCTACACGATCCCCGTGGACACCATGGTCTGGCTGAGCTCGCTGATGCTGGTCGTCGCGATCACCCTCGGGATGGTGGTCTGCGGAGGCGCCGCCGCCGAGCCGATGGCGTGCCTGATCACCGACGAGGTGAAGCGCCAGGAAGCCGAGCAGAAGCAGGAAGAGGGGCAGGAACAGGGCCAGGGACAGGAGCTCGCGGTCGCCGCCTGAGTGGCACAAAGGTAAAGGTGAAGGAAATTCATCTTTGGCTGGATCTACCCACGAGTACGCCGGGGCCCTACGCTCGCCGCCATGACAGATGTGCTGCGGCGCGGTAGGGCCTCGCTGGCGTTCAGCTTCTTCACTCAGGGTGCCACCTTCGCGCTGCTGGTGACGCGCATCCCTGCCATCCAGGACCGGTACGGCGTCTCCGACGCGCTGCTGCCGGTCTTTCTCGCTGCCGTGCCGATCCTGGCCGGCGTCGGCAGCGTCACCACCGAGCAGTTGGTGAAGCGAATACGGCCCAGCCGGCTGCTGCGCTGGACCCAGCCCGTGGTGATGCTGGCGCTGCTCGGGGTCGGGTCCGGCGGGGCGATGGCCGAGCTGGCGGTGGCCCTGGCCGCGTTCGGCCTGGCCGTCGGTGCGCTGGACGCCTCGATGAACATGCTCGGGGTGAGCCTGCAGCGGACGTACGGGCGCAGCATCATGCTCAGCTTCCACGCCGCGTACAGCCTGGGCGGGATCCTCGGGGCCTCGCTGGCCTGGGTGGGGGCGCACTGGCATCTCGCGCTGTGGGTGTCGTACCTGCCGGTGGTCGCGGTGCTGCTGCCGGCCGCGCTGGTCGGGAGCCGGTGGTATGTGGACGGTGATCCCGCGCCGGTGGAGGAAGGGGCCGCCGGTGAAGGCGGGGGCGCGGGCGGTGTCGTGTTCAAGGTGCTGCTGCCGTTGTGCCTGGTGATGACCTTCGCCTATATCGGGGACTCGACCGTCTCCAACTGGAGTGCGAAGTACCTGAAGGACGTGCTGGGAAGCAGTGAGCAGCTCGCCACCGTGCCGTACAACGTGTACATGGTGACCACGCTGGTCGGACGGGGCATCGGGGACTTCGGGGTACGGCGGTTCGGTGCCGTACCCGTCGTACGGCTGGGGGCGGTGGTGGCGGCCGGCGGGTTCGCGGTGGTGGCGGCGGCGCCGGGGGCGTGGGTCGGCATGGTCGGGTTCACCCTGCTGGGGCTGGGGTTGTGCGTACTGGTGCCGCAGACCTTCGCGGCGGCGGGGCGGCTGTTTCCGGGGGCTTCGGATGCGGCCATCGCACGCCTGAACATCTTCAACTACGTCGGGTTCCTGATCGGTTCGCCGTTGGTGGGGGCGCTCGGCGATGCGTGGAGCTATCGCGGGGCGATGCTGGTGCCGATGGTGTTGGTGCTGGTGACGTTGGTGTACGCCCGTTCGTTCGCGACCAGGTCGGACCGATACGGTGGCGGGCATGAGTGGCCGCGCACAGCTGATGTGGGACGAGGCAGTAACGGGCTATGACTTCGGTCCGGGGCATCCGATGGATCCGGTCCGGCTGGCGTTGACCCGGAGTCTGGTCGGTGCCTTCGGGCTCGACCGGGCGGTGGAGGTGGTCGCGGCCAAGCCGGCCGGGGATTCGACGTTGCGGCTGGTGCACCGGGAGGACTACATCGAGGCCGTGAAGGCGGCCTCGGCGGATCCGGCGGCGGCCGACCAGTCGTACGGTCTTGGGACGATGGACGATCCGGCCTTCGCCGGGATGCACGAGGTGGCGGCGCTGATCGCCGGGCAGTCGGTGGGGGCGGCGGAGGCGGTGTGGCGGGGGGACGTCGACCACGCCGTGAACTTCGCGGGCGGCTTGCACCATGCGATGCCGGGGGCGGCGTCCGGGTTCTGCATCTACAACGACGCCTCGCTCGCCATCGCGCGGTTGCTGGAGCTGGGGGCCGAGCGGGTCGCGTACGTGGATGTGGACGTGCATCACGGGGACGGGGTGCAGGCCGCGTTCTGGGAGGATCCGCGGGTTCTGACGATCTCGCTGCACGAGCATCCCCGTACGTTGTTCCCGCAGACCGGGTGGCCGGAGGAGGTCGGGGCCGGGGCGGGGGAGGGCTCCGCGGTGAACGTGGCGCTGCCGGCGGGGACCGGGGACGCGGGGTGGGTGCGGGCGTTTCACGCCGTCGTGCCGGAGCTGGTCGCCGACTTCCGGCCGCAGGTGCTGGTCACTCAGCACGGGGCCGACACGCATTTCGAGGATCCGCTGGCGCATCTCGCCGTTTCGCTGGATGCGCAGCGGGCGGTGCAGGTGGCGTGTCATGAGCTGGCGCACGAGTACGCCGGGGGGAAGTGGGTCGCGTTGGGGGGCGGCGGGTACGAGGTGGTGGATGTCGTGCCGCGGTCGTGGACGCATCTGGTGGGGGTGGCGGCGGGGCGGGAGGTTGCGCCTGAGGCGCTGGTGCCGGAGGGGTGGCGGCAGGAGGTGTTTGCCCGGACTCGGCAGTTGGGGCCTGGGCGGATGACGGATGGGCGGTGGCCGGTGGGGTGGGCGGGGTGGGAGGCGGGGTACGACCCCGCTGATCGCTTGGATCAGGCCGTGTTGGCGACGCGGCGGGCGGTGTTTCCGCTGCGGGGGTTGCTGGCGTAGGGGTTTTCTCGCCCCCGCCGCCCCTACCCGTCCCGTCCTTCCAGGGGGTGGGCCCCCTTCGACCGCCCGGTTCGGGGGCTGCCGCCCCCGGGCCCCCGCTTCGGCCTCCGGCCTCGTCCTCAAACGCCGGACGGGCTGAGATGTGGTGCCGACCGGCCTTCGTCCGCAAGTGGTGGACGGGCTGGAGGAGGTGCCGACCGGCCTTCGTCCGCAAACGCCGGACGGGCTGGAGAGAGTGCCGACCGGCCTTCGTCCGCAAGCCGTGGGCGGGCTGGAGGGGGCGTTACGCCGTCTGTGCGGTGTTTGTCGGTTCTGGGGGTCTGGGTGGGGTGGGGGCGTCAGGATGTGGGGTGTGGTGAGTGGTGGTGGGCTTCGGGAGTACTTGGTGGCTGTGGGGCTGGCGGGGGTGGTGGGGACCTCGCGGGAGCGGAGTCTGCGGAGTTATCGGTTGTTCGCGGCTCGGGATCCTCGGGTGTTGATCGGGATTGATCCGCAAGGGGGGTGGGGAGAGGCGGAGTTGATTCGGTTGATGGCTGCCAAGTGTGGGGTTTCGGACGATCCGCGGTGCGTTTCAGGGCATGATGTGATCGATCCTGAGCTGACGGTCGCGAGGCTGGACGCGTTCGCCGAGCGGGTGGGGGCGGTGGCCCGGAGGCGGGCCGCCGTGTTGTTCGGGACCGGGCATCCGCACCGGCTGATCGGGTTCTACGCCGGTCTCGCGGACGCGCTGTCGGCGGCGGGGTGTGAGGTCCTCACCCCGGCGCAGGGTCACTGTGTCGACATAACGACCCGGTTCGGTCTACGTACGTGCTCCCTCGAATACGTACGAGGCGTCGGGTTCATGAGAGAAGTGGGCCGTGAACGCCCCGGTTGTGCGCCGGGTGCGCACACGCATTCGCCGCTGCCGATTCGGGTGGCGCTGGATGCGGCGGCGAGGAGCGGGGGGCCCTTGCCCGAGCTGGTGGTCGGGGACCATGGATGGGTCTGCGGTGCAGGTCAGCTCGGGTTTGAGGCCATTGGTCTGGCGGATACGGATGACCCCGCGCTCTTCGTGGGAGA
Source organism: Streptomyces sp. NPDC048278 (assembly GCF_040652195.1). Lineage (NCBI taxonomy): Bacteria > Bacillati > Actinomycetota > Actinomycetes > Kitasatosporales > Streptomycetaceae > Streptomyces > Streptomyces sp. NPDC048278. The sequence continues at coordinate 4,848 of NZ_JBEZLP010000074.1, read as the reverse complement.
GGCCGAGGGGGCGGTGTCCGTCGCCGTTCCGGTTGATGACGGCGTGCGGTCTGATTACTACACGCCGCTTACCCGCTACGTACTCAATCGAGCGTGTCTGTCACAGTAGGCCGCCGATGGGTGCACCTCTTCCCCACTCGCATCACCCGCCCCTACATTGGGGAGTGAGCACGCAACGACGAAGAGTCACCGGAAGGGGAAGCCGGTGGCCCGTCGAGTGCGGAAGGTTCAGGTGTGTCATGGCAGCTGGCGAGAGGCCTCTGAACGAGGTTGTGTTCCTGACCGTGGCGGAGGTCGCCGCGGTGATGCGAGTGTCGAAGATGACCGTGTACCGGCTGGTGCACAGCGGTCATCTGCCCGCGATCCGGGTGGGGCGGTCCTTCCGCGTCCCCGAACAAGCGGTACACGAGTACCTTCGCGAGAGCTATGTGGGGGTGGAGACCGCCTGACGGCCGTTCCGGGATTCGTCCCGGGGCACCTCGATTACGACCTCAGCGCTCGGGCGGGTAGGCTAGCCCCTCGTAGGTCGTATGGGCCCATGATGCCCAGCACCGAGTGATGAGAAGTGAGCGAGGGTAGTCGTGGGCTCTGTTATCAAGAAGCGGCGCAAGCGGATGGCCAAGAAGAAGCACCGCAAGCTGCTCAAGCGCACGCGTGTTCAGCGCCGTAACAAGAAGTAATTACGGCGCCGAGCCGCGAGAGCTTGTGTGTGGCCCCCCACCAGTACGGTGGGGGGCCACTGCATTTTCCGGCCGTTGCGGCTTGTCGTGGCCTGCTGGGGGTCATGCCTGCGCAACATCGACCCGCTAAGTTGGCCCGCATACGGGAACACGGAAGAAAGGCGCTGATCTTGGGGAAGGTCGTGCTCGTGACCGGAGTGGCCCGTCAACTCGGGGGCCGGTTCGTGCGGCGTATTCAGCGTGACCCCGGGGTGGACCGGGTGGTCGCCGTGGACGCGGTGACGCCGGAGCATCATCTGGGCGGGGCGGACTTCATCCGGACCGACATCCGGCAGCCGACCATCGCCCGGGTGCTGGCCGAGAGCGGTGCCGACACCGTCGTCCACATGGACGTGACCGGGACGCCGCTGGGCAGCGGGAGCCGGGCCACCGTCAAGGAGACCAATGTCATCGGGACCATGCAGCTGCTCGGTGCCTGCCAGAAGTCGCCGAACGTCAAGCGGCTGGTGATCAAGTCCAGTACGAACGTCTACGGATCCGCGCCGAAGGACCCGGCCGTCTTCACCGAGACCACCCCGCCGAAATCCCTGCCCAGCGGGGGGTTCGCGAAGGACACGGTGGAGGTCGAGGGGTATGTGCGGGGGTTCGCCAGGAGGCGGCCCGACGTCGCGGTGTGCGTGCTGCGGTTCGCCAACATCCTCGGGGCGACGGCCGACACCCCGCTCGCCTCGTACTTCGCGCTGCCCGTGCTGCCCACCGTCCTCGGGTACGACCCGCGGCTGCAGTTCGTGCACGAGGACGACGTGATCGAGGTGCTGCGGATCGCCTCGCACGAGCCGGAGCGGGGAACCCTGAACAGCGGCACGTTCAACATCGCGGGTGACGGGGTGCTGTTGCTCTCGCAGTGCTCGCGGCGGCTCGGGCGGCCCACCGTGCCGCTGCTGCTGCCGGCGGTCACCTGGGCCGGGTCGCTGGTGCGGACGCTCGGCATGAGCGACTTCTCGCCCGAGCAGATCCGGCTGCTGACGCACGGCCGGGTGGTGGACACGGTCCAGATGCGCGAGACGCTGGGGTTCCGGCCGAAGTACTCGACGGCGGAGACCTTCGCGGACTTCGTGCGCGCCCAGGCCCCGGGGCTGCTGCCGCCCCAGGCCGTGGCCGCGGCCGTCGACCGGATCGCCGCGCTGCCCGCGCTGAGCGGCGGGCCGACGCCGGCGGGGGCCCCGACGCAGAACCCGACCCAGAGCGCCAACTGAGGAGCGCAGCAACGATGGCGGACGCCAAGGTCATTCCGTTCGACGACGACCGGTCCCGCGGGGCTGCCGTGCAGCGGCCGGCCGCCCGGCGCCGGGGTGCGGGGAGCCGGCGCAAGGGCGGCGGCGAGCAGGCCGCGGTGCGTGAGCCCGCGGCGGGGCGCGAGTCCGCGGTGATGCGTGAGGTCCAGCCTCTCGCCGGGCGGATCCCCGCGCAGGAAGATGTCCATGTGACCCGGGAGAACCCTGAGACGGGCGTGCAGCAGCCGCCGCATGACGAGGCCGGCCTGGAACAGCGTGTCGCACGCGGACTCGCGTTCCTGCGGCGGCGGCTGACCGGGGACTACGAGGTCGACGACTTCGGGTACGACGAGGAGCTGACCGACCAGGTCCTGATGTCCCTGCTGCGGCCCGTGTACGAGAAGTACTTCCGGGTCGAGGTGAAGGGCATGGAGAACATCCCGGCCCACGGCGGTGCGCTGATCGTCGCCAACCACTCCGGGACGCTGCCGCTGGACGGGCTGATGATGCAGGTCGCCGTGCATGACCGGCATCCGGCGAATCGTCACCTCAGGCTGCTCGCGGCGGACCTGGTCTTCGTGCTGCCGGTGGTGAACGAGCTGGCGCGCAAGCTCGGGCACACGCTCGCGTGCGCGGAGGACGCCGAACGGCTGCTGGCTCAGGGCGAGCTGGTGGGGGTGATGCCGGAGGGGTTCAAGGGGATCGGGAAGCCCTTCAGCGAGCGGTACAAGCTCCAGCGGTTCGGGCGGGGTGGGTTCGTTTCCACGGCGCTGCGGCAGGGGGTGCCGATCATTCCCTGTTCGGTCGTGGGGGCGGAGGAGATCTACCCGATGATCGGCAATGCGAAGACGCTGGCGCGGGTGCTGGGGATTCCGTATTTTCCGCTGACGCCGACGTTTCCGTGGCTGGGGCCGTTGGGGGCGGTGCCGTTGCCGACGAAGTGGACGATTCAGTTCGGGGAGCCGATTCCTACGGACGGGTATCCGCCGGAGGCGGCGGAGGATCCGATGCTGATGTTCAATCTGACGGATCAGGTGCGGGAGCAGATTCAGCACACGCTGTACAAGTTGCTTGTGCAGCGGAGGTCGGTTTTCTTCTGAGCGCCGCTGCGGATTGAGGTGCGATGGTGAGTGCGGCGCCGTCGTGGTTGCTCGCGCAGTTCCCCGCGCCCCTGAGGGGGGCTGAGGGCGCCCCTCGGAAAAGGGGCGCCCTCAGTTGCGCTAGTTGCTGCTGTCCTCGCTGTCGATACCCAGGCCGGGTAGGAGGCCTGGCAGGAGTGGGGGCAGGGTGACGTCTGGGGCGCTGGAGGCGCTCTTGGACGGGGACGGGGTGCTGGAGCCGGTCTTGGGCGGGTCCAGGAGGCCGCCTGTGGTGCCGCCGATCAGGCCGTTGTCGGCGGTGCCGGAGGCCGAGCCGCTGGGGCTGCCGGTGCCGGTGTCGTGGCCCGAGGCGGAGCTGCCGGAGGAGGACGGGGCCGTCGACCGGTGGCTGCCGGAGGAGCCGGTGGACGCCGTGCCGGAGTCCTGTCTGCCGGTGCCGCCGCCGGTGTTCCGGGACGGCTGGGGGAGCAGCGACTGGAGCGGGCCGACCTCTTGGTCTATGGCGTCGAAGACCGACGACACCTGCTGGCTGACGTCCCCGAGCTGCACCGGGAGCTTCTGGCGCAGGGCGCCCCAGGCCTCGCGGTGGGACTGGGCGAAGGCGGACAGGGCCTGGATGGGGCCCAGCGACTTCGGATCCCGCTCGTACGCCTCGTGGAGCAGGCGGTGGCCCTCGGTGACGTCGTGCTGCATCCCGGACAGGGTGCGGCGGATCTCGCCGATCGACTCGTGGTCGAGGTGGCCGCCGCGGTCCCGCTCCATGAGCCGGCGGGCCTCCATCAGCCGGGTCGAGGCCTGGTCGAGGTAGGTCTGGCCGCGCTGGTCGTCGCCGTCGGACAGATAGTTGAGCTTGAAGTCCTCGATGCCGCGTTTGAGGCCGTACAGGGAGTCGCCGGGCAGGGCGTCGGAGCTGGCGGCGGCTACCCCGCCGAAGGCTCCGGCGGCCACGCCGACGCTCAGGCCGCCTGCGGCGAGCCCCTTGGTGAGCCGGGAACGCGGTCGCAACTTGCCCAGCGGGCTGGCCCGATGCGCGCCCTTGGCCCGCGACGCCCGCTGCTCGGGTACCGAAGTGCCTGCCGCCCCGCCCAGGGTGCCCTCCGCCAGCATGGCCTCCATAGCGGCCACCAGCTGGGCCCGCTGGACGACCTTGACCTCCGGGTCGAGCTCCGGCTTGGGCAGCTCGGCGAGTCCGGTCGCCAGGGCCAACAGCTCGCCCTGCTCGGTCCGTTCGGCCCGGTCCGGGGCGGCCGGCGGATCGCCCGTCGGTCCTCCGGACGGCTCGGCCGCCGGGTCCCGGTCGGGCTGCTCCTCCAGGGCCTGGGCGAAGGCGTTCGCCCGCCGGTGGGCCGATACGTTCGCGATCACTGGCGGCACCTCCTCTCGTCATGACGGTCGACTCCCCAGGGGGTCCTGAGGGTTGCACGCCCCCGACCAGTCCACACGATCGGGTGATCGGGGCTGGTCGGACGTGACCACAGGGAGCCTGTATCCCGCACAACGAGCGGCTCGGCACTTGGGTTACGGACGGCCGGTGATCGGCTGCGAAAGTCAACGCGCAGTCACCGAACGTGAGTTGGGTGTCGCCCAGGGTGCCCGGCTCGGCGTGTTCAGCGTGCGTCGTCCGGGAGGAGCCGGGCGAGGGTGCGCACGGCCCGGTACTGGAGGGTCTTGATGGCGCCCTCGTTCTTGCCCATCACGCGGGCGGTCTCGGCGACCGAGAGGCCCTGGAGGAAGCGGAGCGTCACGCACTCCTGCTGCTGGGGGTTGAGGCGCCGTACGGCGTCGAGCAGGGCC
>NZ_JBEZLP010000073.1:0-10387 GCF_040652195.1 Streptomyces sp. NPDC048278 | reverse complement strand
TCGAGGTCCACGGCGGTCATCCCGCGGCGCCTAGTAGACGCCGCACATGCCGTCGATCGAGACCTCCTCGATCAACTCGTCCGCCTCGATCAGCGGCTCGTGCGCGGCGGCCTCGTTAGCGGTGACCTCGGCGGTCTGGGCGGTCTGGAGCTCGTTCATGGGCCCTCCTCATGTTCGGCTCGGCTTCTCGGAGGGTAACGACACCGGGTGTCAAAAGTGAAGAGCATGTTGCATCTTTTGTGATTCGATTTCATATACGATATTGGGATCATTGTGAAGGAGGCGAGGCGTGAGCCGAATACGGTCCGATCCGGCGGGCCGCCCCGATGTCGTCGTGGTGGGGGCGGGGGCCAGTGGTGCCGCCCTCGCGGCCCGCCTCAGCGAGGACCCCGCCCGTACCGTGCTGCTGCTCGAAGCCGGGCCGGTGCCCCGCCACTTGACGGGCTTCGGTGCCGAACTGCTCGACGCCCGCCTGGTCCCCGGAGCGCAGCCCGGGCACGCCGCTGTGCGACCGTACTCGGTACACCTCACGCCGAACCGCCCGTATACGGTGCCGCGTGGGCGCTATCTCGGTGGATCGACCACGGTCAACGGCGGTTACTTCATCAGGGCCCGGCGGACCGACTTCGACCGCTGGTCCGCCGTGGGTGGGGCCGCATGGTCGTACGACCGCCTGCTTCCGCTCCTGCGCGCCTTGGAGAACGATCTCGACCACGGCGCCGACGACCTGCACGGCGACCGAGGACCGGTGCGGGTCCGGCGCACGGATCTGCGGCATCCCGCCGCCGCGGCGTTCCGGGCGGCGGCGCGTGAGCTGGGCTTTCCGGAGGAGCCCGACAAGAACGCCCAAGGTGCCCCGGGATTCGGCCCGGTGCCTTCCAACGCCGCCGACGGACGGCGCGTCAACACGGGGATCAGCTACCTGCTGAGCGCGCTGGCGCGGCCCAACCTCGCGGTGGTGGGGCACAGTTCGGTAAGAAAGGTGGTCATCAGGCACGGCCGGGCCATCGGCGTGGTGGTCGAACGTGACGGTGGGGCCGCTGTCTTGGAGGCGGGGGAGGTCGTCCTCTGCGCCGGGAGTTTCGGGTCCCCGCATCTCCTGCACCTGTCCGGAGTGGGACCGGGCGTCGCTCTCGAACGACTCGGCATCCCGCTCGTCCAGGACCTGCCCGCCGTGGGCGCGAGGCTCAGCGACCACCCGCAACTCGTGCTGGAGTGGACGCCTCGGCGGCTTCTCGCCGAGCCCGCCGACACCTGGCTCGGCGCCGGGCTGCACTTGTCGTCGTCGGACGGAACCCACACCGGCGATCTGGAGATCCTGCAGTCGCTCGTTCCGATGGCCGGGCTGGTCGGCGGCAGGGCGGCGGTTCCCGGTGCCCCCCTGGCCTTCCTCGTGTCCGTCCAGTCGCCGCGAACCTGCGGAAGACTGCTCACGGTCTCCGCCGACCCGGAGGACCAGCCGCTGATCGAGTACGGCTATCTGACCACATCCGAGGACCGGCGACGGCTGCGTGAGGTCGTCCGCACCACCGCGGCGCTGATCGCTACGCGTGCCTTCGGGGAAGCCTCCCTCGGACTGCTGGAGCCCGGCCCGCGCACGCTGGGCGACGAACGGGCCCTGGACGCATGGGTGGCCTCGCATCTCGGCACGTCCCACCACACCTGCGGCACCGTGCCGATGGGACCCGCGGACGACTCGCGTTCCGCCGTCGACCACTTCGGCAGGGTGCATGGCATCGCCGGACTCCGGGTGGCGGACACCTCCATCCTGCCCACGGCCCCGCTACGCGGCCCGGCGGCGACCGCCGTCCTGATCGGCGAACTGGTGGGCAGGGCCATGCGCGGCGAACTGCCCTGACCGGTGGCCGAACCCAGGCCCGGCCGTGCACCCGCCAGAACGCCGACGGCACAGGGCCGTGCCGCCGGGCCGGGCGAACATGCCCTGGAGCGGGACCACTTCTCGGAACGCCCCCGTGTCCAGCCATGCGTCGCCGGACACTCTGCGCTTCCTGACGGCGTAATGGAGTCGGTCCCAAGACGGCATCGGTTTCCCGCGATTGGGCAGCATCGACCCGCGGGTGCGCAGGTGCAAGCCTCTCAAGCCGACACATGTGGAATGAGGCAAATGTCGGGAAACGATATGGGTGGACCGCACGACACACACAGCGTATTCTCGCCTGTCTTCGTCGGCCGGGATGTCGAACAGCAATGGCTTCGGGAGGCGTTGGCACGGCCCTCGACACGGCTGGTCGTCGTCGAGGGCGAGGCGGGGATCGGCAAGTCCCGCTTCGTCCAGGAGACCCTGCCGGCGGCGTCCGGCACCGGAGGCGGTGTACTGCTGCTGCGGTGCCCGCCGGTGGCCACACCGTTCCCCATGGGGACGCTGGTGGAGGCGCTCGCCCCGACGCCGCCCGACCCCCGTCGGCCGGGGCGGCTCGCCGGGGCACTGCGGCCGTTGTTCCCGGAGTGGTGGGACAGCCTGCCCGAACCGCTCCCGCCCGCGGAGAGCGGCGCGCTCGAGCGGCACCGGCTGTTCAGGGCACTCGCCGAGCTGGTGCGGACGCTGGGCGTCCACACGGTGGTGCTGGACGACGCGCACTGGGCCGACCATGCCACCCACGAGTTCCTGCTGCACCTGGCGACCGTCGACAAGGGCGCGCCCGTGCGCGTGGTGGAGACCTGGCGCACCGAGGAGCGACCGGACCCGGAACTGGTGGCCCGGATCATGCGCATCGCGACCGGAGACACCGGCCGGGTGATCCCGCTGGGCCCGCTGGACCTGGCCGGCACCGAGAAGTTCGTGGCGTCGATGCTGCGGGGGCCGCTCGTCTCGCCGCGTGTCGCCGACCTGCTGCACCGACGCACGCAGGGCGTTCCGCTGCTGCTGGAGGACCTGCTTCGCACGCTGAACGACCAGATACGCGGCAACCCCCGCGGAGTTCCGCTGAGTCCGGCGAGCATCGCCGCGCTCGCACCGCCCGCCAGCCTGCGCGAGTCGGTGGCCGCACAGACCCGACGGCTCACGGCGACGGCCCGGTTGACGGGCTGGGCGCTGGCCGTACTCGCCGAGCCGGCCACGGTCGCGCTGCTCGCCACGGTGACGGGCCTGGACCATCACGAGGCCGGTACGGCGGTCGACGACCTGCTGGCGGCCCACCTGTTGAGCCCGGCGGACGGTGGCGAGATCGCCTTCCGCCACGCGCTGGTCCTGGACGCCGTCGCCGATCAGGTGCCGCTCGGCGAGCGGTCGCGACTGCACGCCCGCGCGGCTGCGGCGCTGGGCGCGTTACCCGCGCCGCCCGTCGTGCGGCTGGCCCGGCATCTGAAGCTGTCGGGCGACACGGCGGGGTGGGCCCGGTACGCCGAGCAGGTGGCGGACCTGGCGCTCGCCCGCGCCGACGACCTGACGGCGGCGAACATCCTGCTGGAGCTCGCCACCGTCACCGTGCAGGAGCCCGCGGATCTGACCCGGATCGTGGCGAAGATACCCTTCGCGGTGTTCCGCGGTGTCGAGCCCTACCGCGCGGTCGAGGAGGTCCTGCGGCGCGCCGCGGAGGACCCGAGGCTCGCGCGGCTGGACCAGGGCCGGGTGCGCTGGCTGCTGGCCAGGGTCCTGATCCTGGAGGATCGGATGAGCGAGGCGGCCGAGGAGACACGCCGTGCGGTTCCGTTGCTCGCGGACGAGCCGCTGCTCGCCGGGCAGGCGATGATCAACAGCGTTCATCTGTCGTGGCCCACCTGGTCGCCCGCCACCCGCCAGGCGTGGCTGCGGGAGGCCGCCCGGCTGCTCCAGGACCGCGATGCCGCCTCCGAACTGCGGCTCACCTCCGATCTGGCGACCGTGCTGCTGCGCTTCGGGTCGGTGGACGGCTGGCGGGAGGCGGCCAGGATCCCGACCCGCGACATCAAGGTCGGGGACCGGCTGAACGCGGCCCGCGGACTGGGCAACATCGGCCACTGCGCGCTGATCTGGGGCCGGTACGCGACCGCCCGGACGGCCCTGTCGGCCGCGTTCGAACTCGCGCACACCTACGACTACCCCGTGGTGTCGGCCGAACTGGAGGACATCAGCCTGCACCTGGACTACGTGGAGGGCTCCTGGGAGGGGTTGCGGGAGCGTGCGGCGGCGTTCGTGGCCGCCGCCCGCTCCGCCGGTGGCGATCGGCTGGACGCCGAGGTCGTCGAGGCGCGGCTCCTGGTCGCGGAGGGCCGGAGCGACGACGCACGCCGCCGGCTGCGGGAGGTGCTCGACCACCCGGCCAGCCGGCTGGGTCCCGAACTGGTCATGGAGGCCTGCGCGGTCCTGGGCGAGATCGCGCTGGGCGACGGCGATCCACACGAAGCCCTCGCGCTGACGCAGGAGCCGTTCTCGCTGATCGAACGCACGGGTGTGTGGCTGTGGGGCACCGACCTGGTGCCCACCCGGGTACGCGCCCTGCTGCTCACCGGTAGCCAGGAGGAGGCCCTGGAGGCGGTGGACGCGATGGCCGCGGGGATCGCCGGCGTGAGCGCCCCGGCCGCCGACGCGGCGCTGCAGAGCTGCCGGGCGCTGCTCGCGCACGCCGTCGGCGACCTGCCCGGGGCCCGGGGCCTGCACCGGCAGGCCGCTGCGGCCTGGCGGGCACTGCCGCGCCCGTACGAGGAGGCACGCGAACTGGAGGCGGCGGCCCGGTGCCTGCCGGAGAGCGCCCGGCAGGAGACCGTCGCCGAACTCCGCGACGTCCTGCGGCGTTACACCCGGCTGGGCGCGACCGTCCACGGCGAGCGGGTGGCGGCGGCACTGCGGACGGCAGGGGTCGAGACCCGCGGCCCGGGACGGCGCGGCAGGAAGGGGTACGGTGCCCGGCTCTCGCCCCGCGAGCGGGAGGTGGTCCGGCTCGTGGCGGCCGGTGAGACGGACTCCGCCATCGCCCTGAAGCTGTTCAAGTCGCCCAACACCGTGCAGTCCCAGGTGAAGTCCGCCAAACAGAAGCTCGGGGTGTCCACGCGCGCCGAACTCGCCCGCGCGGCAGCCGAGTTGGCCCCGGACGACGACGATCGGTGACGCAGCCGGGGTCGCCGGGTGCCGGGTCGCCGGCACGCCGTGGCGAACCGCTGCGCAGGACCGCTGCGCAGGACCGCTCCGTCGGTCGGCGCGGGTTTCGTCCGTCGGCCGGAGCTCGAAGCCTCCCGCCGACGAGCGTGAGGCACCCACCGCCCTCCCGGTGACGGGATCGATCGACAGTTCCCGGCCGCCATTTGTTTCACCTGTCCCGGGAATTCATTCACCCCGCGACCTGTGATCTGCGTACGGGCGTGCGCTGGCAGACTCTCCGGCACCGAAGAACGGTGCGCACTCCCTCACGGTGCTGCGCGGCCCCCGGTTTTTCACGCTCCCCCTCGGCACTGGCGCCGCGCTGCCCACACCCCTTGGAGGTACTCGTGAGACACGCCCTCGCTGCCCTGGTGGCGGCGTCGGTGCTCGTACTGAGCGGCGCCGCGGCCCAGGCCGGCACGCCGGCGGCCGACTCGCCCTCGGCGGCACCGAGTTGCGCCCAGGACGTGGTGGCCGGGCACTACACGTGCTTCGCCCTGCGACGCACCGACGTCAAGGAGGCCAAGGCCCTCGCGGCGGACGCCACCCCCGACGGCTACGGCCCCGGTGACCTGCACTCGGCGTACAACCTGCCGGACAGCGACACAGCGGCCACGATCGCGATCGTCGACGCCTTCGACGACCCGACCGCCGAGTCCGACCTCGCCGCCTACCGGTCCCAGTACGGCCTGCCTGCCTGCACCACCGACAACGGCTGCTTCACGAAGCTGAACCAGAACGGGCAGACCAGCCCGCTGCCGTCCCCGGACGGCGGGTGGGCGGGTGAGATCTCGCTGGACCTCGACATGGTCTCGGCGACCTGCCCCTCCTGCCACATCACCCTGATCGAGTCGGACGACAACACCGCGGAGAACCTGTTCGGCGCGGTCAAGAAGGCCACCGACCTGGGCATCAAGTACGTCTCGATGAGCTTCGGCGGCCCGGAGTCCGGCGACGAATCCAGCTACGACACCACCTACCTCCGGTCCTCCGGCGTCGTCTACACCGCATCGAGCGGCGACAGCGGCTACAGCGCCGGGCCGATCTACCCGTCCACGTCCAACCGCGTGGTCTCGGTCGGCGGTACGTCCCTGACCCGGGCGTCCGGCACCCGAGGCTGGACCGAGTCGGTGTGGGGCGGCACCGGAGACGGCACCGGCTCGGGCTGCTCCAGCGACGAGGCCAAGCCGTCCTGGCAGGGCGTCGTACCCGACACGGTGTGCGGCCGCCGTGCCGACACCGACGTCTCCGCCGTCGCCGACCCGGCGACCGGCGTGGCCGTCTACCAGACATACGGGGGCGGCGGCTGGGCGGTGTACGGCGGGACCAGCGCGTCCGCGCCGATCATCGCGGCCGTGTACGCCCTCGCTGGCACACCCGGCGCCGACGACCAGCCCGCGTCCGACCCGTACACGCACAACGGCGGGCTGAACGACGTGACGACCGGCGGCAACGGCACCTGCACCTCGTCGCTGCTGTGCACCGCGGCCACCGGATGGGACGGCCCGACCGGGCTCGGCACCCCCGACGGGCTGACCGCCTTCAAGGCGGGCAACAAGATCACCGTCACCGGCCCGGGCAACCAGAACGGCACCGCCGGCACAGCCGTCAGCCTGCAGATCCAGGCGACCGACTCCTCCCCGACCGCCACGCTCGCCTACGCGGCCACGGGCCTGCCCCCCGGGCTCACCATCGACGCGGACACCGGCCTGATCTCGGGTACGCCCAGCGCCGGTGGCGTCGGCAACGTCACCGTCAAGGTCTCCGACGGCACCGGCGCGACCGCGTCCACGTCGTTCACCTGGACCGTCATCGGCAACGGCACCGGCTGCTTCGGACAGGTGCTGCTCAACCCCGGCTTCGAGTACGGGGACGCGGGCTGGACCGCGAGCGACGGCGTGGTCAACGCCGACGGCACCTACGCGCATGGCGGCTCCGGCTACGCCTGGCTCGACGGCTACGGCACCGCGCACACCGCGACCCTGTCCCAGCAGGTGGCCATCCCGGCCAAGTGCAGGGCCACGCTCGATTACCAGCTGCGGATCTCCAGCTACGAGAGCCCGAAGCGCGCCCGCGACACCCTCACGGTGACCGCCGACGGGCACACCCTCCAGGCGTTCTCCAACACCGACCAGGGCACCGGGTACGTCGAGCGCACCGTCGACCTGTCGGCCTACGCCGGGAAGACCGTGACGCTCACCTGGACCGGCAAGGAGAACAGCTCCCTCGCGACGTCCTTCTTCGTCGACGACGCGGACCTGAACCTCGGCTGACGCAACGTCCGTGCCCCTTCGGCCCGTTGCCACACCTACGAAAGGCTCTCCCATGCGCACACGACCAAGACGCGCCCCCAGCGCGCTGGTGGCCGTCGCGTCGCTTCTGCTGGGTGCTTCGGCCCTCGACTCCGCGGCCGTCGCACCGGCGACCGCCGCCCCCGCCGGGCTTCCCGCGGGGCAGGCGACCGACGCGGGAAACCACTCCTCGAACCATCCGGCCCACACCTGGAAGCAGAGCGGTCTGACCCAGACGCTGACCGCGAACGCGGGTCTCGGTGCCACCATCGGTTACTCGTCCGCGTTGTCGGCCGACGGCTCGACCGCGGTGCTCGGCGCACCCGACGCCCACTACTACGACGGCGCCGTCTACGTCTTCCACAAGTCCGGCCGCACCTGGCGGCAGGACGCCGAACTGACCCAGACCGACGTGCAGTTCGCCGAGATCGGCTTCTCCGTCTCGGTGTCCGACGACGGCCGGACCATCGCCGCCGGCGGGATCGGCTCGCGCGGTCGCGTCTACGTCTTCGGCAAGCAGGACACCGGCTGGAAGCAGGACGCCGAGTTCAAGGCGCCCGCGGGCGGTGGCCTGTTCGACGATCTCGGCTTCTCGGTGAGCGTCTCCGGTGACGGATCGACCGTCGCCGCCGGAGACTTCGCGCGCTACGACAACCAGGGCTCGGTCTTCGTCTACGACAGGACCGCGGCCGGCTGGAGCAGCGGCAGCGAACTGAAGGCGCCGGACGGTGTCGCGGGCGACCGCTTCGGCTACGCGAACGGCGTCTCCCTCTCGCACGACGGCACAGCGATCGCGGTTGGCGCGATGAGCCGGAACAAGGACAGGGGCGCCGTCTACACCTTCACCCGCACGGACGCCGACTGGACCGAGACCGGCGAGCTGACCGCCTCCGACGGCGCTCCGAACGAGCGGTTCGGCGAGGCCGTCGCGCTCGCCGGGACGGGCGACAGCCTCGTGGTGGGCGCGCCCTACCACGGCACCGGCATCGCCTACACCTACCGGCTCACCGCAGGGTCCTGGACCCCGACCGGCGAACTGCAGGCCGGTGGCGAGCGCGACTACATGTCCGACGCCATCGCGGTCGACATCTCCGGTGACGGCTCGGTCGTCGGCGTGGGCCTGCCGCCCCGGAACGGGCTGTACGGCGCCGCCGCGATCTTCGTCCGGAACAGGTCCCGCACCGGCTACACGCAGAACGCGACGCTCGTACCGTCGGAGTTCCGCGGCCCGACCGGCGGCGCCGGCACCGGTCTTGCGCTCTCCGCCGACGGGCACACCGCGCTGGTGGGGGCGCCCATGGTCGCGGAGCCGGACTTCGTGTCCGGCGCCGGCTTCGTCTACGAGGACGGGGCCGCGAAGCCCGGTCCCGGCGGGATCCTCGGCCAGGTCGCGCCGTCGGCCCGGAAGACGACCTCGCAGGGCACGCCGCCGACGGCCGACACACCGTCGCCCTACGGCAGGACCGCGCGAACCCGGGCCACGTCGTCGGCGCACAGCTCACAGCTCGCCGGCCGGCACCCTCTCCTGAACACCGTCCACCGCACGGCCACCGCCTGCGCGGCGGCCCCGCGGCCCGGCTACGCGAGCTGCAACGCCCAGGTGGTCACCGACTCCGCGCTGAAGCCGCTGGCGACGACCGACTACGAGGACGGTTACACACCCGCCCAGTTGCAGAGCGCCTACGGACTGAAGGGCCTGACCGGCAGGACGACCGTCGCGGTCGTCGACGCCTACGCCAACCCTGACGCGCAGAAGTCGCTGAACGCCTATCGCGAGCGGTTCGGTCTCGGCCCGATCCACCTGACCCAGGTCGGCCAGGACGGCACCTCGCAGCTGCCCACGGCGAACTCCGGCTGGGGCACCGAGGAGATGCTCGACCTGGAGATGGTCTCGGCGGCCTGCCCGACCTGCTCGATCCTGTACGTCGGCGCCGACTCCGCCACCTTCGACGACCTCGGCACCGCCGTCAACACCGCGGTGAAGCTCGGCGCGAAGGTCGTCTCCAACTCCTACGGCGGCGACGAGGGGTCCGACGACGCGCAGATCCAGGCGAAGTACTACCAGCACCCGGGCGTCGCGATCACCGCGAGCAGCGGTGACCTGGGCTACGGCGTGTCCGTCCCCGCCGCGTTCAACTCGGTGATCGCCGTGGGCGGCACCTCCCTCACCCTGGACGCCTCGGGCAATCGCACGGAAGAGACCGCCTGGGGCGGCGCCGGCAGCGGCTGCTCGCGCTTCACTGCCAAGCCGTCCTGGCAGCAGGACAGTTACTGCGCCCACCGCACTGTGTCGGACGTGTCCGCGGTCGCCGACCCCGACACCGGCGTCGCGGTCTACGATTCGGCCGCCGGGGGCTGGCTGGTCGTCGGCGGCACCAGCGTGTCGGCGCCGATCATCGCCGGGATCTACGGCCTGACCGGCCACACCTCCGGCCATCCCGCCCAGCGCCTGTACACGGCGCCCCGCCGTTCGCTGTACGACGTGGGTTCCGGCCTCAACGGCACCTGCTCGTCGGACTACCTGTGCTCCGGCCTGTCCGGTTACGACGGCCCGACCGGAGTGGGTTCGCCCCGCGGTGTCGGGGCGTTCTGACGCCGGTGACACGAACTGTTCCCCGAGCAGCGACCGCGGGGCTCCGCCCGAAAGGGTGGGCCTCGCGGCCGTCTGCATGAGGAGCACAGACACCGATACGCCGGCCTCCGAGGAAGGCCGGCGTCCTACCCGGTCAGCGGGCCCGGCCTCGCGGTGTGAGGGGGGTCGCGGGCAGTGCGGGCGCGCGGAGCGGAGCCCCGTCGTACCCCTCCGCCTCGCCGAAACCCGACCCGGTCGTCCAGTCCTCGCGGGCCTGCTCGATCTCCTGCTGGGTGCGGGCGACGAAGTTCCACCCCATGTGTGGGGCTGTGATGCCGAACTGGGCACCTAGTACTCCAGTTGCAGTTCGCTATTCCTGCTGGTCAGGGGTGTGTTCGTGAGTGTACTGGGCTGATGCGCCGTCAGGTGGCGGGAGTTCGTGACTTCGGG
>NZ_JBEZLP010000072.1:0-14835 GCF_040652195.1 Streptomyces sp. NPDC048278 | reverse complement strand
TTTAATGTTGATTATGCTTTTAAATTTCCTAACGCCCCCCCCCACCCCCCCGCGCGGGCCGGCCCCGCCCCCCCCCCGCCCGGGCGGGGGCGGGCCGGCCCACGTCAGAAGTCGGTCGGGTCCTCGCCGTCCGTCCTGCCGTCGAGCGCGGCCAGAAACCCCCGGAGCGCTCGCCCGAGGGCCTCGGCCTCGGCCGGCTCCATGGCACCGAGGGCGACGGCCAGCCTCCGCGCCCTGCGGCCCGCCACCTCCTCGAGCGCCTGCCGGCCCTGCCTCGTCACGTGCAGTCGGACCGCTCGCCGGTTGCGCGGATGCAGCTCCCGCTCCAGCAGACCGGCGGCCTCCAGCCGGTCGCACAGCCGGCTGGCGGCGGGCAGCCCGACGTCCGTCCGCACGGCCAGCGCGGTGAGGTTGAGCCCCGGTTCCGCCTCCATGATCTGCAGGGCGCGCAACTGGTGCGGCGACAGGCGCACACGGGCGCCCTGCGCGGCGACCGACCACAGGGTCGTCAGCCCCTCCACGGCGTCGGCCATCGACACGGCCAGTGCCAGGAGGCCGTCCGGCGGCCCGTCCGCCCGGTCGTCCCCGGAGCCGCTGAGACCCGTCACGAGGGATCGCTTCCGGACATCACCCGTCCATGCCGGTACCGCACGCGCCGGCGCGCTGGACGGGCCCTCGCTCGTCCGGCATCAGGCGGAGAGCAGGGAGTCGTCCTCGACGCGGGCCCCGGGCAGACGGTACCGGGCCGCCACGAGGGCGGCGTCGACGTCTCCGGTGCCGGTCGCCACACACAGCGTGTACGCGATGTCGGCCGTCCGTCGGCGTACGGCCTCCTCACCCTCGTCCGCACGGAGGGTGCGCAGTGTCTCGTACTGCTCGATCAGGTCCGTCAGTACGGCGGGGTGTGCCATGAGCACCGCTAGTCTCCTGCCTGTCCACGGTTCGCACGGATCGTGCAGCGCCCCGCCTGCCCCGAACACCGCACTTCATTCCCGGCCCTCCGCCTTCGGCGGCTCGTACCGGCCGGCCCGCCGGCCGCCACCACGAGCAGGCGGCCCGAATCCCAGCAGCGGGTCGTCGAAGAGGGCGAGCCGGGCGGTGACGCACTTGCCCACGGGCTCACGGCGTGCCTCGAAGCCCTGCACCACCGCCAGCACGATCTCCAGGCCGTGCTGGCCCACCCGTCCGGCGTCGGCGGCCCGGGCCAGCGGCAGCGTCGGATCGCTGTCCCAGATCTCGATCTCCATCGTGCCGTCGACGACGCGCAGTTGCAGCAGTACGGGTCCGGGCGCGTACTTCAGCGCGTTCGTGACCAGTTCGCTGACGACCAGCTGGGCCAGGTCCATCGTGCGGGAGGTGACCGGCAGTCCGTGCTCGGACTGGGCCCTGGTCAGGAACTCCGACGTCCGGTGCCGCGCACCGGCGATACAGCCGTCCGCCCCGTCCAGGGCGAGGGTGACGTCGGCAGGTGCGGCATCCGGCATCCGGGAACACTCCTCGGGCGGGACAGGCCCCTCCCTGCCACTGACATGCGGTACCCCGTTCATGGGCGCGCGTCTACCCCGCCTCGTCGGCGGTATTCCCGTGCCCTGGGAAGCCGGCCGCGGCATCAGCTGCATCACCGCCCGGAACCTGGGCGGCGTCGGCCACAGGAGGAGGGCCGGATCCGCCGACGGCAGAGGCCGGATTCCCCGGTGCGTTCTTGCCACTCCGCTCGTCACCGCCGTTTTCCCGGTGAGTCACGGACTTCTCGCCGGCCTTTTGTTGCTGCACGACAACTGAGTTAGTCTGCGACCGATTTCCCGTCGGCCGGAGCCGTCGAACGCGGCGTCGCCACTGGTGGCGGGGCTGCCCGGCCCCGGCCTGGTTCCGGGTCCTCGGGGTGGGGATCCTGCGAAGCGGAACGAGGGTGGACATGGCCGGCACTTCGATGGACGCCCCGGCACGGGGCCCGGGCGAGCAGGAGCTGCGGCAGCTGCTCGCCGGGCTGACGGCGGTACGCGACGGCGACTTCGGTACCCGCCTGCCGTCCGACGGCACGGGTCTGCTCGGCGACATCGCCACGGTGTTCAACGGCATGGTCGACCAGCTGTCCCTGTTCACCTCGGAGGTGACGCGGGTCGCCCGCGAGGTGGGGACCGAGGGCACGCTGGGCGGTCAGGCCGAGGTGCCCGGGGTCTCCGGCACCTGGGCGGACCTGACCGAGTCGGTCAACGCCATGGCGGGCAACCTCACCACCCAGGTCCGGGACATCGCCCAGGTGGCGACGGCGGTGGCCAGGGGCGACCTGTCCCAGAAGATCGACGTGCCCGCGCACGGCGAGATCCTTCAGCTGAAGGAGACCGTCAACACGATGGTCGACCAGCTCTCCGCCTTCGCCGACGAAGTGACCCGCGTCGCCCGCGAGGTCGGCAGCGAAGGGCGCCTCGGCGGCCAGGCCCAGGTGCCCGGGGTGGGCGGGGTCTGGCGCGACCTCACCGATTCGGTCAATTTCATGGCCGGGAACCTCACCTCCCAGGTTCGCAACGTCGCCCAGGTGACGACCGCGGTCGCACAGGGCGACCTCTCCCAGAAGATCACCGTCGACGCCCGCGGCGAGATCCTCGAACTCAAGAACACCATCAACACCATGGTCGACCAGCTCTCCGCCTTCGCCGACGAAGTCACCCGGGTGGCGCGGGAGGTGGGCACCGAAGGGCGCCTGGGCGGCCAGGCCGACGTGAAGGGCGTCAAGGGCACCTGGCGCGACCTGACGGACTCCGTGAACTTCATGGCGGGCAACCTCACCGCACAGGTCCGCAACGTCGCCCAGGTGGCCACCGCGGTCGCACAGGGCGACCTCTCCCAGAAGATCACCGTCGACGCCCGCGGCGAGATCCTCGAACTCAAGAACACCATCAACACCATGGTCGACCAGCTCTCCGCCTTCGCCGACGAGGTCACCCGCGTCGCCCGCGAGGTCGGCACCGAGGGCAACCTCGGCGGGCAGGCGATCGCGCGGGGCGTGTCGGGGACCTGGAAGGACCTCACGGACAACGTCAACGTGATGGCGTCCAACCTGACCGGGCAGGTCCGCTCCATCGCCCAGGTCGCCACGGCGGTGGCCCGCGGCGACCTCTCGCAGAAGATCACCGTGGAGGCCAAGGGCGAGGTCGCCGCGCTGGCCGACGTCATCAACACCATGGTCGACACGCTGTCGGCGTTCGCCGACGAGGTCACCCGGGTGGCGCGCGAGGTGGGCACCGAGGGCCGCCTCGGCGGGCAGGCGCACGTGCCGAACGTGGCCGGCACCTGGAAGGACCTGACGGACAACGTCAACTCGATGGCGAACAACCTCACCGGGCAGGTGCGCAACATCGCCCTGGTGACGACCGCGGTGGCGGGCGGCGACCTGTCGAAGAAGATCGACGTGGACGCGCGGGGCGAGATCCTGGAGCTGAAGACCACCATCAACACGATGGTCGACCAGCTGTCCTCGTTCGCCGCCGAGGTCACCCGTGTCGCCCGTGAGGTCGGCAGCGAGGGCCGGCTCGGCGGCCAGGCCGAGGTGGAGGGCGTCGAGGGCACCTGGAAGCGGCTCACGGAGAACGTCAACGAGCTGGCCGGGAACCTCACCCGCCAGGTCCGCGCGATCGCGGAGGTCGCCAGCGCCGTCGCCGAGGGGGACCTGACCCGCTCGATCACCGTGGAGGCCTCCGGGGAGGTCGCGGAGCTCAAGGACAACATCAACGCCATGGTGGGGTCCCTGCGCGAGACCACCCGGGCCAACCAGGAGCAGGACTGGCTCAAGACCAACCTCGCCCGTATCTCCGGCCTGATGCAGGGCCACCGCGAACTGCCCGTCGTGGCCGAGCTGATCATGGACGAGCTGACCCCGCTGGTCTCGGCCCAGTACGGCGCGTTCTACCTGGCGGAGGACACCGAGCGCGGACACGAGCTGCGGCTCGTGGGCTCGTACGGGGCTCCGGACGACGCGGACCGGCCGACCCGGATCCCGGTCGGCCGGTCCCTGGTCGGGCAGGCCGCGCGCAACCGGCGCCCGATCACCGTGGACGGGCTCCCGGAGGGGTACGTCACCATCTCCTCCGGCCTCGGGCAGGCGCTGCCCCGTGCCCTCGTGGTGCTGCCCATCGTGGTCGAGGAGCAGGTCCTCGGCGTCATCGAACTGGCCTCGCTGACCCGGTTCACCCAGATCCACCAGGACTTCCTGACCCAGCTGATGCCGACCATCGGCGTCAACCTCAACACCATCGTGGCCAACGCCCGCACCGACGAACTGCTGGAGGAATCCCAGCGCCTGACCGCCGAACTGCAGTCCCGCTCGGAGGAGTTGCAGGTGCAGCAGGAGGAACTCCAGCGCTCCAACGCGGAGCTGGAGGACAAGGCGTCCCTGCTGGCCGAGCAGAACAGCGACATCGAGGCGAAGAACCTCCAGATCGAGCAGGCCCGGCAGGAGCTGGAGACCCGGGCGCAACAGCTGGCGCTGGCCTCGAAGTACAAGTCGGAGTTCCTGGCCAACATGAGCCACGAGCTGCGCACTCCGTTGAACAGCCTGCTGATCCTGGCCCAGTTGCTGGCGCAGAACCCGTCGCGCAACCTCACGCCCAAGCAGGTCGAGTACGCGGGCATCATCCACTCGGCGGGCTCGGACCTGCTGCAGCTGATCAACGACATCCTCGACCTGTCCAAGGTGGAGGCCGGCAAGATGGACGTCGCTCCCGAGCGGGTCCCGCTGCGCCAACTGCTGGAGTACGTCGAGGCGACCTTCCGGCCGATGACGTCCCAGAAGAGCCTGGACTTCGCCGTGTCCACCGCCCCGGGAACCCCTGCCGACCTGCTCACCGACGACTCCCGGCTGCGCCAGATCCTGCGCAACCTGCTGTCGAACGCGGTGAAGTTCACCGAGGAGGGCGGGGTACGGCTGCGGATCGAACCGGCCACCGACGCGGAGGTGCCGCCGGGAGTGCTCCGCGGCGGTCCGGTGGTGGCATTCCGCGTCGTCGACACCGGCATCGGCATCCCCCAGCAGCAGCTGGAGACGATCTTCGGCGCGTTCCAGCAGGCCGACGGCACCACCAGTCGCAAGTACGGCGGCACCGGACTCGGTCTGTCCATCACCCGGGAGATCGCGCACCTGCTCGGCGGTGCCGTCACGGTCGACAGCACACCCGGCCAGGGCAGCACGTTCACGCTGTATCTGCCCGTCGCCCGGGCCGACTTCGAGGAACTCCTGGAGACCGGGGGCCGGCCGGTGGAACAGCCCCACGACGGGGCCGGCGCCTGGGAGCCGCCGGCACCGCGTGCGCTGTCCGCTCCGGCGGCGGCAGCCGAGCCGCGCAGGCGCCGGCTGCTGGTGATCGAGGAACGGCCGCGCGGGCTGCTCACGCTGGTGGCCGAGCGGGCCGTGGCGGACATCGCGCAGCGCCCCGACGATCCGCACGGGTCGATCGACATCATCACCGCGGTCGGCGCACAGGAGGCGGCGAGCACCCTGGCGGCGCAGGCCTGCCACTGTGTCGTCCTGGAACTCGGCATGCCCGGCCAGGAGGGCGCGGGCTTCCTGGAGGCGATGCGCGGCGACTCGGCGCTGGCCAGCGTGCCCGTCCTGGTGCACACCGGGCACCGGGTGGACCTGGCCCAGGAACAGGGGCTGCGGGCCCTCGCCGGTGACCGGCCGCTGGACTTCCTGGCCAGCCTGGACGAGCTGCGCGAGCGCATCACACTGCACCTCTCGGCCGAACAGCCCGGTGACGTGCTGTCGCTGGTGCGCGCCGAGGAGCCGCACCGCCCGGCCGCACAGGTCGTGGACGACACCTTCCTGGGCCGGACGATCCTGGTGGTCGACGACGACGCCCGCAACCTCTTCGCCCTCAGCGGGGTGCTGGAACTGCACGGCTTCCAGGTCCTGCACGCCGACAACGGCCGCAAGGGCATCGAGATGCTGCTCGCGCACCCCGACATCTGCCTGGTCCTGATGGACGTGATGATGCCGGAGATGGACGGCTACGCCGCCACCACGGAGATCCGCGCCATGCCGCAGTACGCGGAGCTGCCCATCATCACCGTCACCGCGAAGGCCATGCCGGGCGACCAGGAGAAGAGCCTCGCCTCGGGTGCCAACGACTACGTCACCAAACCCGTCGACACGGGGGACCTCATCGGCCGCGTCCGACGGTGGCTGCCCGGGTGACCGGAGGTCACGGCCGCACCGTCCACCAGCCGACCGCGTGACGCCGCGAGGCGCCCCAGCCGAGGAACAGACTGACCGTGAGCGACCTCCGCCAACCCCCCGATCCACAGGGCCCGCAGCTTCCGGCGGGCGACCGGCCCGCGCCGGGAGAGACCGCCACCACCGACACGGGCAGCCCCGACGGGCCGTCCCCGGTCGGCAGGCTCACCGCGACCGTGGAGCGGCTGCGCCGCGAGGTGCGGGCGGCGCACGCGGAGGCCGACGGACGTGCCCTGATCGAGCTGGCGAAGGGCATCCTGGTCGAACGGCTGCGCTGCGGCCCGGCCCAGGCCGCCCGGCAGCTGGCCGAACTGGCCGGTCAGGCGGGGGTGACGCCCCTGGAGTTCGCGGTCGACGTCATCAACCAGGCGGCCCGCGACCGGCTCTCGGAGGTGACCGCGGCCTTCCTGGCGGCCACCGCGGCCGACGCCCGGCCCGCGGAGCCGGCGGACGGCCACTCCTCGGCCGTGCGGCTGCGGGCGGCCGAGAGCGGCGCGCTGGCCGCCCACGACACCCAGGCCGTCGCCGACTCCCTGCTGGAACACGCCCTGACGCCGCTCGGCGCCGAGGCGGTGGCCATCTGGGCCCTGGGCACCGACGGCTCGCTCGCCCTGGCGGGCACCGCGGGGTTCCCCGCCGCCGAGGCCGGACGCTGGCGGCACGTACCGCCCGGTGTGACGACCGTGGCGCGCCGGGGGCTGGCGGAACGCGCGGGCCACTGGATCCGCAGCCTGGCCGAGACGGGCATGCCCTCCATCGGCCAGCACCACCATCCGGAGGGCGGCCGGGTCGCCGTACCCGCCGGGACCGGCGGACGGATCCACGGTGTCCTGGAGATCGCCTGGCCCACCCCGCTGGACCCTCCTCCCCCGCCCGTCGTCCGGCAGGTCGAGGCGCTGGCCGAGCTGTGCGCGCACACCCTGGAGAACTACGGCAGGCACCGTCCGGACGGCGCCGGGAGCCCGCGGGTGCTGCCGGACGTGACGGAGCTGATGGACCTGGCCGACGGGCTCCACGACCCCGCGCTGGTGCTCGTCCCGGTGCTGGACGCGGACGGGGAGCTCGCCGACTTCCGTATCCACCACGTGAACAGCCGCTTCCTGGACCCGGCCGGCCGCCCCCGGGGAGTCGTCAACGGGGCCCTGCTGCTGGAGACGTACCCCGTGGTCGCCGGGCGCAGCGAGCTCTTCGAGCGGATCGAGCGCGTCCACGCCACCGGTGAGCCCTACCGCGCCCACCGCATGCGGCTGACCGCCCTGGTCGACGAGGTCCCGCTGGCAGCGGTCGCCGACATCAACATCAGCCGGCACGGCAGCAGCGTGCTGCTCGTCTGGCGCATCGAGGACGAGACGGCCCGGCTGGCCAGTCTGCTCCAGCACGCCCAGCGCCTCGGCCGTATCGGCGGCTTCGAGGAGAACCTGCTCACCGCCGAGATCACCTGGAACG
This sequence comes from Streptomyces sp. NPDC048278, assembly GCF_040652195.1. Classification (NCBI taxonomy): domain Bacteria; kingdom Bacillati; phylum Actinomycetota; class Actinomycetes; order Kitasatosporales; family Streptomycetaceae; genus Streptomyces; species Streptomyces sp. NPDC048278. The sequence continues at coordinate 7,160 of NZ_JBEZLP010000072.1, read as the reverse complement.
GGCAGCTGTACGAGCTCTACGGCAGACCCGCCTCCGACGTCCCGGTGGCGCTGGAGGACCTGCCCGCGCACGCCCATCCGGACGACGCCGTGGCCATCGGGCGGTTCCTGCGCACCCTGCTGCACCACCGCCGGGCGGCGTCCACCGCCTTCCGCCTCCAGCGGCCGGACGGGGTCACCCGGCACATCCGGGTGGTGGCCGAGCCGGTCCTCGACTCCGACGGCCAGCTGTATGTCGTACGCGGCGCCTACCAGGACATCTCCGCGCAGCACTGGACCGAGGTCGCCCTCGCCGCCACCCGCGACCAGCTCGCCCACACCGAGCAGCAGGCCAGCGAGCGCAACCGGCTGACCCTCCAGCTGCAGCATGCCATCATGCCGCCCGAGCAGACCCCGCTGACGGTTCCCGGACTGGACCTCGCCGTGCGCTACCGGCCCGCGGAGACCCAGCATCTGGTCGGCGGCGACTGGTACGACGCGATGGTCCTGCCGTCCCGGCTGGTGCTGCTGTGCGTGGGGGACGTCGCCGGGCACGGTATCGACGCGGCCACCAGCATGGTCGTCCTGCGCAACGCGCTGCGCGGGCTCGCGGTGACCGGTGCCGGGCCGGGGCAGTTGCTGTCCTGGCTCAACCTGGTGACGCACCATCTCACCGGCTCCGTCACCGCGACCGCGGTGTGCGGTCTCTACGACCCCGAGCGCCACACCCTGCGCTGGGCCCGCGCCGGACATCTGCCGCCCGTCCTGGTGCGCTCGGGCGAGGCGGAGCCGCTGCCGCTGGTCCGGGGCATGCTGCTGGGCGCCGTGCCGGAGGCCGAGTACCAGGAGCACGAGGTGCAGCTCGCGGTCGACGACACCCTGCTGATGTACACGGACGGGCTCGTCGAGCGGCGTGACCGGTCCGTGGAGGAGTCCCTCGCGCAACTGCTGAAGGCTGCCCGCACGGTACCCACGGCCCTGGAGCAGCAGGTGGACCGCCTGCTGACCCACAGCCGCTCCGACACCGACGACGACACCTGCGTCGTGGGTATCCGCGTGGCCCCATGACAGCCGGCGCCCGCGCAGCCGGCGGGGGCCTCGGTCTCCTTGACCAGAACCGCGTTCCGCGGCTCGACACGGGCAGCTCACCCGAGGCCGTGCCCTTGGCACCGGTGGTCAGGGTGAGCAGCGTGGAGGTCCCGGTCCCGGTGCCGGTGCCGATGCTCACGGTCGCACCGGGCAGGAGCTTCCCCGTCTTGTCGCTCCCGTGACGTCATCCACACCGCCTACGAGAACGCGAGATCAGCGGCGTCGTCAGCACCGGCGAGGACGAACGCGAACGCGGAACCCTGCCGGTGAGCTCGACGACGAGTTCGAGGGCCGCTTCATCGACGACGTCATCGTCGCCGACATCGGAGAGGGCACCGACGGATGAGAGTTCCCCGGCACCGCCTACGTCGTCGAACTCCGCGGCCACGCGTGTCCGATGTCAAAGTGATCACCGACAGAAACGTTTACCCGTCGCCGGTCTGATAGTCGGGATTCACGCCATCGCCGTACAGCAGAGCGAGCCGGATCCACCCGACACTCCAGATCATCACAGGTCCCGTCGCGATGTCCGGATATCCTCGGCCCGGCTTTCGGAGCAATTCCGACTCGGGGCCGAAAGGAGACGACTGAAGGTATGCGTGATCGAGTCCGCGAGTCGGGTCTCGCGACGGCGGCCTGGTTGCGCTCGCACGACCCCGGACTCGCCGCCACACGGCGGGCCGGTCGTGCCGCCGTCGTCGCTTCGGCCCTGTTCGCCCTGGGCATGCAGGTACTCCACTCGTCCGCCACCGCCTACTACGCGGCGTTCGGCTGCTTCTCCATGCTTCTCTTCGTCGAGTTCACGGGATCCATGGCCCAGCGGCTGCGCATGCACCTCGCGCTGGCGGCGGCCTGGGCGGCGCTGGTGAGCCTCGGCACGCTCACGGCTCGCCCGCCGTGGCTGGCGGTGGCGTCGACCGTCGTGGTCGCCTTCTTCATTCTGCTGTCGGGCGTGGTGAGTTCCGTGATCGCCGGCTGCTCCACGGCTCTGCTGCTGGCTTTTGTCATTCCTGTCACCTCGCCGGTGCCGTATGCGCAGCTGGCCGATCGGCTCGTCGGCGTGGCGCTCGCCGCCTGCGGCTCCATGCTCGCTGTCCGGTTCCTGTGGCCGCGTGCTCCGATCGACCTGCTCAGCGCACCCGCAGCCCGTGTGTGCAGGACCAGCGCTGTTCGGCTGCGCGACGAGGCCGCACTGCTGGCGGGCGGGCGCGGTCTGCCGGACGCCGCGGCGCGCCTGCTCAACGCCGAGCAGGCGAGGTCGACCGCGCAGGCTCTGCGTCACACGTTCGATCAGGCTCCGTACCGGCCGACCGGTCTCTCGACGACTTCACGCGCCGTGGTGCGACTGGTGGATGAGCTGACCTGGCTCAGCACCATCACGGTCGCCGACCCACCGGCGCAGGGTCCGTCGGTGATCGGCCGCCCGGAAGCCCGCGCGGTGTGCTCCGCGGCGGCAGATGTGCTCGACAGCTCCGCTGCACTGCTCGAGGATCCGCAGGGCGCCCTCGATCCGCTGCGCGAACGCACTCAGCGACTGCGAGCCGCCATGGACACGCTCGTCGAAAGTCCGGCGAGGTGGCTTCCGCAGCACGCCGTGAGCGACCGTTCCGGTGAAGAGGCCGAGGCCTACGAGGTCCGCGCGAAGCTGGATCTCTCCTTCCGGGCCAAGGAACTCGGTTTTGCGGCCACGCAGATCGCCCTGAACGTGCAACAGGCCGCGACGGCCGCGCGGCGCAGCTGGTTCGAGCAGTTGCTCGGCCAGGAGCGGGATGCGCTGGGCGGCCCCCTGCACTCCGCACGGGCGCGCCTGGGGGCACATCTCAGACCGTCTTCGGTGTGGTTCCGGAACAGTCTCCGCGGCGCGGTGGGCCTGGGCATCGCCGTCACGCTCGCAGCCGTCACGAGTCTTCCCCACGCGTTCTGGATTCTGCTGGGCACGCTGTCGGTGTTGCGCTCGAATGCCCTGAACACCGGCCAGAACGCGCTGCGCGCGGTCGCCGGGACAGTGGTGGGTTCGTTCCTGGGGGCTGTGCTGCTGGACCTGATCGGGCCGCACGACACCGTGCTGTGGTTCGTGCTCCCGGTAGCGATCATGGCCATGGGCATCGCGCCGACGGTGATCTCCTTCACGGCCGGGCAGGCGGCGTTCACGATCACGCTCGTCCTGGTGTTCAGCATCGGTCAGGATCCGGACTGGCATCTTGCACTGCTGCGGCTCCAGGACGTCGCGCTCGGCTGTGTGGTGAGTCTCCTGACGGCGCTGTGCCTCTGGCCTCGCGGCGCGACGGCCGCCGTGGACAGGGCTCTGGCGGAGGCCTACACCGACGGCGCGGCATACCTGCAACGTGTCGTGGAATTCGGCCTCGACCGGCCCGCGGAGCCGGCGGTGAGCGGTCCCTCGCCGGCGGAGGACGAGCGACGGGCCGCTGCCGCCGCACGACGGCTCGACGATTCCTTCCGCACCTACCTCGCCGAGCGTGGCACCAAGCCGGTGCCGCTGGCCGCCATGACAACGCTGGTGACCGGCGTTGCCCGGCTCAGGCTCATGGCGGACGCGCTGCACGCTCTCTGGCGGCGGGCGGGCGACGCACGGCTGTCCCCCGGTGGCGGCGCGGCACGGCTCGAAGTCGTCCGTACCGCGGAGAACGTCACCGCGTCCTACCGCGCTCTGGCCGCGGATGTGGGACGGGGCGCCTCCGGCTCCTCCACAGCCGCCCCCGGCACCGGTGGCCCGGCCGAGGGCCGCCGGCCTCCTCTCGTGACGATGTACCGCGATCTGCTCACGACGGGTGACACCCGGGACAACGCTGTTCGCATCGTCTGGACGAGCAAATATCTCGAGGCCGCCCAGAAGCTACAGGCGAGCCTGACGACGGCGGTCGACTCCGCACACAGGAAACCGCGCCGCCGCCTGCCATAGGCGGCTTTTTCCGGCCGCACAGGGGGAAGGCGTCCTACGGAGCCACGCCGACGGCATATCTCAAGCGCCGCGACGACACCCGGACGATTCACCGGGATCCCGTGCGCTGACGGCCGTACCAACGTTCCTACCGAGGTGAGAACACACACCGCAGATGGCCGGCCGGATGACTGCCCGCGACCGCATCGGGTACCCGGTCGGCGGAGGTGCCCGATGTTCGAAGCAACCGACATCCGCGAGTGGCGCGGGCATGACGTGGTGGACGCCGCCGGGCACAGGATCGGCGTTCTGGAGTCGGTCTACGTGGACACCACGACCGACAGGCCCCGCTTCGTCACCGTGACGGTCGGGCTGCCCACGCGCCGCCGTCTGGTGTTCGTCCCGCTGACCGAGGCGACCGTCGGTCCGGCCTACCTGAAGGTCGCGTACCCCAAGGACGTGGTCAAGAAGGCTCCGTCGATCGACACCGACGGGGAGCTGCCGGCCACCCGCGAGCCCGCGGTCTTCGCGCACTACGAACTCGACTACGTCCCGGGCGCGGGCGGTGAGCGCCGCCTGGCCCGCCGCTGACCCACCGAGTCCGTCCGGGAGAACCGATGAGTCTGTTCCTGTTCCTGATCCTCGTGGCCGTCGTCCTGGGCCTCGTCGGATTCGCCGTCCACGGGCTGTTCTACCTGCTGGTCATCGGCGCCGTCGTGCTCCTCGCCGACCTCGTCTACGCCGCGGTCCGCCTGCGACGCGGCGCCCGGCGGCACCGCCTCGCCCGCTGACCATCCCGTCGACCTTCATATTTACTAATGAATGGTTGAGCAGTCCAGACTGATAAACCTAGTGTTAGTACATGTGAAGGCAGACTTGGCCGCCGGTGACGGCGGTATACGTGAACCGAGCGACGCCATCCGGCTCGCGTCCGAGCTCCGGCTCGCGGTGGGCCGGGTGACGCGGCGGCTGCGGCAGGCGCACGCCGTGGGAGACGTGTCCCTGTCGGGGGTGTCCGTGCTCGCGCGGCTCGCGGCCCAGGGCCCGGACTCCCCGACCGCCCTCGCCGAGACGGAGCGGGTACGGCCGCAGGCCATGGCGAGCACCCTCGCCCAGCTCGAACAGCGCGGTCTGGTCCGCCGTACGCCCGACGCCGCGGACGGGCGGCGGAGCATCGTCGCCGCCACCGAGGAGGGGCGGGCGGTGCTCGCCGAACGGCGTTCCGAGTCGGTGCAGCGGCTCGCGGCCGTTCTCGACACGTTCTCCGAGCAGGAGCGCGCGACGCTAGGGGCGGCCCTGCCGCTCCTCGGCCGGCTGGCGGAGCGGCTGTGAGCGGGCAGCGGTGGTCCGCCGCCCTGCGCTCGGCCCGCCACAAGGACACCCCGGCCGGGCCCGGCTACAAGTGGGTCGCGCTGTCGAACACCACGCTCGGCGTGCTGATCGCCACGATGGACGCGTCGATCGTGATCATCTCGCTGCCGGCGATCTTCCGGGGCATCGGTCTCGACCCGCTCGCGCCGGGCAACATCGGCTATCTGCTCTGGATGATCCTCGGCTACCTGCTGGTCTCCGCCGTGCTGGTGGTCGTACTCGGGCGACTCGGCGACATGTTCGGCCGGGTGAAGATCTACAACCTGGGCTTCCTGATCTTCGCGTGCGCGTCGGTGGCGCTGTCGCTCGATCCGTTCCGCGCGGGGGCGGGAGCGCTGTGGCTGATCCTGTGGCGGATCGTGCAGGCCTTCGGCGGGTCCATGCTCACCGCCAACTCGGCGGCCATCCTCACCGACGCCTTCCCGGCCCGGCAGCGCGGCATGGCCCTCGGCATCAACCAGATCACCGCGCTGGCCGGGCAGTTCCTCGGTCTGCTCGCGGGCGGGCTGCTCGCCGTCGTCGACTGGCGGGCCGTGTTCTGGGTGAGCGTCCCGGTCAGCATCACCGGCACCATCTGGTCGTACCTGAGTCTGCGCGAGACCTCGGCCGGCCGGCCCGGCCGGATCGACTGGCTCGGCAACCTCACCTTCGCCTCCGGGGCCGGCATCCTGCTCGCCGGGATCACCTACGGGATCCAGCCCTACGGCGGCAGCGCCACCGGCTGGGGGAACCCGTGGGTGCTGACCGGCCTGATCGGTGGCGTCGCCCTGCTGCTGGCCTTCTGTGTCATCGAGACCCGGGTCGCCGAGCCCATGTTCAACCTGGCGCTCTTCCGGAACCGGGCGTTCGCGGCGGGCAACGTGGCCGCCCTGCTCACCTCGATCGCGCGCGGCGGCCTGCAGTTCATGCTCATCATCTGGCTGCAGGGCATCTGGCTGCCGCTGCACGGCTACGACTTCGAGGACACCCCGCTGTGGGCCGGCATCTTCATGCTCCCGCTGACGCTGGGCTTCCTGATCGCGGGGCCGGTGTCCGGGTACCTGTCGGACCGGTTCGGGGCCCGGTTCTTCTCCACGGCGGGACTGCTCGTCGTCACCGCGTCCTTCCTGGGGCTGCTCGCCCTGCCCGTCGACTTCGACTACGGGCTGTTCGCGGCGCTGCTGCTGCTCAACGGCCTCGGCCAGGGCATGTTCTCGGCGCCCAACACCTCCTCGATCATGGGCAGTGTGCCGGCCGAGTACCGGGGTGTCGCCTCGGGCATGCGGTCCACCTTCCAGAACTCCGGTACGGCGCTGTCCATCGGTGTGTTCTTCTCGCTGATGGTCTCGGGCCTGGCCTCCTCGCTGCCGGACACGCTGAAGAGCGGGCTCATGGCACACGGCGTGCCGGCCGCGTCCGCCGCGCACGCCGCGTCGCTGCCGCCGGTGAGCACGCTGTTCGCGACGTTCCTCGGCAACAACCCCATCCAGCACCTGCTCGCCTCGGAGGGCGTCCTGGACCATGTCACCAGCGCCCAGCGGGCCGTCCTGACCGGGCACACCTTCTTCCCGCGGCTGGTGTCCGGTCCGTTCCACCACGGCCTGGGCATCGTCTTCGGGGTGGCCGCCGGCATGGCCCTGGTCTCCGCCGTGGCCTCGGCGCTGCGCGGCAGCCACCGCCCCGTCCAGGAGCGGCCGGAGAACGAGGACCAGCCGGCGGCCCGGACGTCCTCCGCCAAGTCCTAGCAGAGGTCGCGGGAAGCTGCTGGTGCCGTCGCCGTAGGTCATGCAGAAGCAGTCGTCGTCCCAGAAGGCGTTGACGTACGCCGTGCTGTAGTGGACGCG
>NZ_JBEZLP010000071.1:0-21853 GCF_040652195.1 Streptomyces sp. NPDC048278 | reverse complement strand
CGATCAACCTCGCGGTCAGCGAGATCCGCAGGCTGCGCCGCCGCGCCGCGGCCCTGCTGCGCCTCGGCGCCCAACGCCCCCAGCCTCAGCCTCAGCTCACGGCGCAGACGGCCGGCGTCGCCGAGATGCTGCGCCGCGTACCGGTGAACCAGCGCCCGGTCCTGTTGCTGCACGACGTGCTCGACCTGCCGATCGAGCAGGTCGCCGAGGAGTTGGGACTGCCGGTGAGCACCGTGCGGGGCAGGCTCGCCCGGGCCCGCGCGAACCTGGCCCGCCACCTGGCCGCCGATCCGGAAGGAGCTCTGTCCCGCCATGACCGACCCTGAGAGCAGGCTGCGCCGCCTCGTCGAGGAGGGCACCCGGGCCGCCCGGCGACCGCTGGGAGCGAGGCGCGAAGCCGACCCGGTCGCTGGAGGAGGAGAAGTCCCTGGCACAGCCGCAGACGACCGCGACGGCCGACGCCACGTACGCGCTGCTCTCGGTCGACGCGCTCGCCACCGGATCCTTCGAGGCAACGGTCACCATCCCGGCCGGTCCCGTGGCCAGCACACCCAAGTTGTGGGCACGCTGCCGGACCACGGCCCCCGTCCGCCAGCTCACCCAGTACACCTCGATCACCGTGGACAAGAACTGACGGGAGCGTGGAGTTCATGTCGGGGGCGCTCGGCCGAACCGGACCCGGTCCGCGCAAGGCCTGCGGTCGCGTGTCTCTGGTCCTGGGACGGGTACGGCGGTCGCCGGGAAGCATCGAACACCAACATTGCCCGTTTGTCGGCGAAATGATGCCCCCAGGTATGAGCGGGGCCGCATCGGGCGGCGCACTGGGTTAAGTTCGGTGCTCAGGGGTCCGATACCGACCGTGAGCCGAGCTACGGCAGGTCGTGCGCTCGTTGAACTCCCCAATCCGGCAGGGGCGTTGCCAGACCGGCTCGCGACTTGCCCGCAAACTCGAAGGAGGCTCGCCTTGTCCCCGAAGCCGGAATCCGTCGGTTCCTCCGACACCTCGGGTGTCCGCCGCACCCTCGGGTTGCCCGCGGCGGGCACCGCGGCGTCGCCGGACCCGACTCCGGCCCGCGAGTCCGGATCGCCGCGTCAGCCCGACTCCCCTTCGCCTCAGCCACCGTCGGGCAGGTGGTCCAGGTGGCGCGCACAGGTGGCCAGAGCCTCCGGCCCTGCGCTGTGGGACGACACGGGCCACAGCGCAGAGCCGAACGTCGTCGCCCCCACCGAGCCTTTCCAGCCGTTCCGGTCACGACACCCACGCCTGCCCAGCGATCCGCAACCCGTTGCGGCCGCGCCGATGACCAGGGCCAGAAGGCTGCTTCCGGCCGCGGTCATCGGCGGGGCGGCACTACTGTCCATCCCGTTCGTCGTAGTGGCCACGGAATCGCACAGGACCACCGGACACTCCCGGACCTCAGCGGACGACGCGCCCCTCGGCCCGGACATCGGGCAGTCGGTCACGCACATGTCCGCCTCCGGGTCGCCCTCGCCGGCATCCCCGAGCGCGAGCGCCTCACCACCGGCCTCGCCGCGCACCAGCGCGACCCCACCACCGGCCGCCGCTCCCGTGCATCCGCGCACACAGGCCCAGCCGACTCACCGAAGCCACGCGAAGTCCTCGTCCCCCGCCCCGTCGGTCCCCGTCGCTTTCACCGGTGTCGACCAGGTGCTGCTGAAAAACCTCGCCACCGGACTCTGCGCCGACATACCGAATTTCGAACAGGGCAGTATCAACGGGCCTGTGAACCAGTACTACTGCCGGCCCGGCGCCACGGACAACCAGATGTGGGCCTTGCAAGTGGTGGACGGCCTCAAGGGGCCCGGCGGCGAGGCGCTGTTCATCATCCGCAACCACAAGGACAACCTCTGCATGGACATCCCCGACTACGGTCCCGACCCGGCCGGTACCAAGGTGTCGGAGTACCCGTGCAACCTCACAACCCAGGACAACCAGTTGTGGTACCTGGCGACCGGCGACCAGCACCACTACCGGATCAGGAACTACGCGAGCAGCGGGCTGTGCCTGCGCGTCACCGGAGGCCCGGGCGCGGGGCACGACGCGCGACTCGACATGAACGCCTGCGACTCGACCGACGACGACTGGGCCTGGACGACCACCGCGTGACGGCTGCGACCCGTCACCAGGTGAAGACGGTCTTGCCGAACACACTGGAGGCGAGGAGCCGTTCGAAGCCGCGCCGCGCCTCGGGAAACGGGAGGACCTCGGCGATGTCCGGACGCAGGTCGTGGTGCAGCATGAACTGGCACAAGCGCTGGAATTCCTCCAGCGTCCCCGACGTCGAACCGACGATGCGCAGTTCACTCCAGAAGACCCGGCTCAAATGGGCGTTGGCGTCCGCCCCGGTGGTGGCACCGGTGACCACGATCGTGCCGCCGGGACGCACGGAGCGAAGTGAGTGCGACCAGGTGGCGCGCCCGACGCTCTCCATGACCGCGTCGACCGGTTCGGGCAGTGGTGGCCCGACGGGGAACGTGGCGTGCGCGCCGATCGCCTCGGCCTTGGCGAGTCTGCCCGGGTCACGGCCGGTGACCCAGACACGGAACCCGGCGGCGCGCGCGAGCCGGATCAGCGCGGTGGACACGCCGCCCCCGGCTCCCTGGATCAGCACCGTCTCGCCTGGCCGTAGACCGGACTTGGTGAAGAGCATCCGGTAGGCGGTCAGCCACGTGCCGCTCAAGCAGGCGGCCTCCTCGTGGCTGAGCCAGGCGGGCTTCGGCGCGAGCGAGTGCCGTGGTACCGACACGTGTTCGGCGAATGTGCCCGGTAGATCCTCGCCGAGCAGGGTGCGGGCCGGATCGCGCACCGGGTCGTGGCTCCAGCGGGGTTCCACGATCATGGCACCGGCCACGACTTCGGCGCCGTCCTCGGCGACGCCGGAGGCCTCGCCACCGAGAATCACCGGATAGCGGTCTGCGGACCGGCCGGAGCCCTTCAGCGTCCACAGGTCGTGGTGGTTGAGCGCGGCAGCCCTGACGGTGACGGTGACTCGGTCGGCGTCGGAGGGGGCGGGTTCCGGCTGCTCCCCGATACGCAGGGCGCTCAATGGATCGGTGGAGGAGGGCCGGTCGGCGTAGACGGCACGCATGGAGTCCGTTTCGGTCGGTGGTCGGTGGTCGGTGGTCGGTAGAACCTACGGCGCGTACTCGTGGCCGACGGCGAGGTCGTAGCCGACCACCCTGGTCCGGGCGGTGGCGTAAACCCGGTCCGTGTCCCGGACCTGGCCTGCCGGGTAGATTTGAGTCCCTGTCCGACCAGCGCGGCGTGCATGAGCAGGCGGAACCTCCGGTCACGTGGGCTCCTTCCGGCCGGGCGGTACCGCCAGGTCGCCCGCGGCGAGTCGGCGGCGGGCCTCGGCGGAGGTCAAGGTGCTGATGTGACCGGGCAGTTCGCGGCGGTAGGCGGCGCGGGCGGCCCGGAGCCGGGGCCCGGCGAGGTGGCGTTTGAGCAGTTCCACCGCCTCCCGGGGCGCCCGTGCGATCCGATCGGCGGCCCTGCGGGCCTGCACCGGTACCGCGTCGTACGCGACGACCTGAGGCCCGGCACCACGCGCGGCCAGTTCCCGACCCCGGTAGGGGCGTGCCGTGTACAACATCTCGGTGCCCAACTGCCGGCCGAACACGGCGGGCAGCAGGTAGGTCGAGCCCAGGCAGGGAGTGAAGCCGTAGCTCATGAAGTTGGCGGCGTAGCCAGAGGAATCACTCAGCACCGTCAGATCCGCGTAGAGCGCGAGCAGCAGACCACCGCCGACCGCGCCGCCTTGGGCCGCCGCTATCACCGGCAGCGGACAGGTCGCCGGCGCCGTGACGAAATCCCAGGCCAGCGGGGTACGGACCGGTCCCTCGACGACCAGATCGTCGTATGTACCGCCGGAGCAGAAGATCTCCGGCCGTCCGTAAAGGACGATGGCCCGCGCGGGCGTCTCCTCGTGGACGTATCGCAGCGCGCGCGGCAGTGCGTCCCGCAGGGCAGCCGTGATGCCGTTGCGGTGTGCCGCGTCGTCCAGTGTGACTTCGGCGACCGGGCCGTCCAGCCGGACGCCGACACCGCCGCCCTCCTCCCAGCCGGTCACCGCAGTACCCCCTGCCGTACCAGTTCGTCCAGCCGCTCGCGCAGGCCCGGGCGGGCCAGGTGTTCGCGGAAGAGCCGCGTGGCGTGTTCGGGGCCGAAGGAGTCCGGAGGCGCGAGCCGGTTGGCGTACTCCTTGAGTGCCGCCGTCGCACCGGGGTCGGCGCGACGCAGCGCTCGCAGCACTTGCCGCAAGGTACTTTCCGCCTCTTCTCCGGTGTGGTCGGCGAGCCCGGCGTCGGCCGCCTGCCAGGCATCCAGAGTGCGCGCGGTGAGGGCCATGGTGACCGCCCGGTGGTGGCCGATCCGGCGTGCCAGCACCGGCAACAGCAGCGCGGGCAGCAGGCCGAAGTGCAGTTCGGTGACCCGGAACCGGGCGCGCGGCCCGGCCACCAGAAGGTCGCAGGCGGCGCACAAGGCGAGGCCGCCGGCGAATGCGTCGCCGTCGACGAGGGCGACCGTCACCAACGAGCTGCGGGCCAGCCGCAGTGCCAGTTCGACCAGCCGTTCCTGGGCGTCAGCCGCCTCGTTCGGCAGGGTACCTCCGGAGAGCGGCATGCCGGTACAGAAAACGCCCGGCTGCCGGGAGGCGATCACCAGCACCCGCGCCGACATGTCCGCCTCGGCGGCTTCCAGAGCCGCCGTCAGCTTCGCCAGCGTCGCGGCGTCCAGGCCCGGCCGGGTCAGCTCCGCTCGTACCACGCCGCCGCCGGTGGCGACCACCGTGACCACGGGCCCGCTCACCGCGCCGGGCCGATCTCGGTGTACACCCGCCGGTGGTCCTCGATCTGTTTCAGGACCACCAGCGATTCCGGCGCCCCTGCCTGCGCCGCGAACTCCCGCACCATGCCCAGATCAGGCCGGTGATCCGGCACGCCGGGCCACAGCTTCTCGGAGGCGTCCGCGATCCCGTCGTAGGCGGCGACGTCCAGCCGCACCCGCCGCTCCAGCGCCGCGGCCGTGCCCGACTCCTGCCACGGCCGTCCGGCGGCGGGCAGCAGCAACTGGCTGGAGAACTCCGATGAGCAGCCCGATCCGTAGGAGAACAGACCGACGCGCACCGGGTCCGATTCCGGCGCCACGTGGTCGACGACGCTCAGCAGCGCCAGCAGCGCGGTGGCCGCGTAGGCGTTGCCGACCTGGGCGGGATGGCGCAGGGAGGCGGCGAGCCGCTGCTCGAAGTCCTCGGTGATCTCCTGCGGGGAGATCCGCGCCAGGCTCCGCAGCAACGAGCGGTGTGCGCCCTTGACCGCGCCGGGGAACGGCGTGTGGAACGCCAGGTGCGCGAAGTCGGTGAAGAAGTCGGTGCCCGGCCGACGCCGCGCGTAGTCGGAGTAGGCGCTCTTGAGGCAGTCGACATACGACAGCAGGGACAGATCGCTGTCCCAGACAAGGTCGTGGGGGGTGGGGCGGTAGACGTCGGCGACCTCGAACGCGCAGTAACCGGCGGCGCCGGGTTCGGCCCGGGTCAGGCGGGGTTCCGGTCCCACCAGCACGGCCAGGGCGCCGGCGCCCTGGCTGGGTTCGGCCATGCTGCCGCGGACCAGTTGCGGCACGTCGCAACCGATCACCAGGGCACGGGCATCCGGCGCGACAGCGGTCGCCATGTGCGCGATGGCCAGCTGAAGTGCGGCGACACCGGCGTAGCAGGCCTGCTTGACCTCGAACAGACGGCAGGTACGCGGCAGGTCCAGCAGGCGGTGGATCCACGTGGCGGCCGCCTTCGACAGGTCCACGCCCGACTCGGTGCCCACCACGAGGAGTTCGATCGCCTCCCGCCGGGCGGGAGTGAGCCGGGCCAGCAGGGGGCGGGCGGCGTTGACCGCATAGGTGATCACGTCCTCCCCGGGCAGAGCGACGGTCTTGCGCACCATCATCAGGTTCGCCATGCGTTCCGGCGCCAGCCCCCGCGCGGCGAACAACTCGTCCACCTCCAGGCCGGCCAGCCCCAGATAGGCGCTCATGTCTTCGATACCGATCGGTTTCACGGCAGTTCGCTCCTTGGCGTCAGGGCCAGCACGAGAGAGGCGTTGAGCCCGCCGAAAGCGAAGCTGTTGCTGACCGCGACCCGCAGCGGAGCGGACCGTGCTTCACCGATGACGTGCCGCAGCGCCGGTTCCAGAGGGCTGTCGAGGTTCGGGGTCGCATGGCAGTAGCCGCCGCGCAGTTGCAGCAGGGTGGCGATCGCCTCGACCAGTCCTGCGGCGGCCAGGCCGTGACCGGTGACCGCCTTGGTCGCGTTGACCAGCGGGCCGCCTCCTGGGCTGCCCAGGACCCGGCGGATCGCGGTGGCCTCACTGCTGTCACCGGCCACCGACCCCGTCGCATGCGCGCTGACGTAGTCGACGGCAGTGCCGGGCAGCCGGGCCCGCTCCAGGGCGGCGGCCATCGCGGCGGCCTGCCCGTCCGGATCGGGGCCGGTGCCGCGCCGCCCGTCGGTGGTGACGCCATGGCCGAGAAGCAGGCCCAGGCGCCTGCCACGGCGCGGCACCGCGCCGTCGGTCTCCAGCAGCACGGCTGCCGCCATGTGGGCCGGCGCGAACCCCCGGCGGGCGACGTCGAACGGGCGGCAGGCCAGGGCCGCGTCGTCCCCGGCGGCCAGCCGTACCATCGCGCCGGAGCGGACGAACGCGCCCATGTCGGTGGCGGCGAGGTCGGTGACCGGTGCGACCACCAGGCAGCGTTCCGCGCAGCCGCCGCGGATCATCCGGTCGGCGTGGATCAGTGCCAGCGTTCCGGCGGCGGAACTTCCGCCTATCTGCCAGCCCTCACCGGTGCACCCGGTGACTTCGCCGACCGCGCCGAGGACGTCGGTGTCGAACAGGTCCAGCAAGTGTCCGGCCGGGGTGGTCTCCGGGGCCTCGGCGTACGCGACGGCGGTACGGGCGTGCTGGGCGAGGGCCAGGTTGTTCCCGGCGACGACGACCGCGGTACGACCGCGTTCGGCGGGAGTGAGAGCGGCCCGGGTGACTGTCTCCAGCGCCGTGCAGCAGGCCGTCCACACCGGCAACGTGGCACGGGCGCACACCCTCATCAGCCGGCGCGTATCAGCTGGATCCAGCCAGGCGCGGTCCGCCGCCCACTGCCGCACGTCGGGACCGCGCAACAGGGCAGCGGGCACAGTGGTGTTGCCCTCCCGGTCCAGAGGGACGGCGCTGAGCGCGCTTCTGCTCCGGCGCAGCAGCGTGTCGAGGTCGGCGAGCGTACCGGCGGCGGGGTGCAGGACGGAGGCTGCCACGACGGCGGCCTCCGCCGCGGCCGGCGTCACGTTCGACTGGTGCGTTCGCGCAGCAGGGCGCTCAGCTCCCCGAGGTCCGCCGTCTGCCGCAACTCCAGCGGGTCGACCGCGAGGCCGAGGTCCTCCATGGTGCGGGTGAGGATCTCGATCCTGTCCAGCGAGTTGGCGTCCAGGTCGCCCAGACTGCGGTCGGGGCGGATCTCCCCGGGATCCAGGTCGGGCAGAACGGTGAGGATGTTGCGGCGCAACGCCGCGTCGATACCGTGGCTCATGATGGCTCTCCTCCTGGAAGCCGGTGCGGCGCGGGGGTCACCCGGCGTTCGCGGCCACGTAGGCGGCGAGTCGCCCGACGGACGGGTGCTGGTGGATGACCTCGATGTCGGCCCGTATCGCGTACTCCTGGTTGATGACCGCGGACAGCTCCGCGCTCAGGATCGAGTCCAGTCCCAGCTCGGAGAACAGGACGTCGTCGGCGATCTCTTCCGGGTCGCAGTAGAGGATTTCGGCGATGTGTCGGCGCAGCACGTCCTGGATCTCCTGCACGGCGATGGGCATGGGAAATCTCCTTTCGGCATGGGTCCGGCGGACCGTGGGCGGTGGGGTGACGGGCTTGGCAGGGCGGTCAGTTCATGGGTCGGCGCGTGTCGAACCAGTGGTGACGTCGCCGGAAGGGGTGGCCGGGCAGGCCTGACAGGCGGACCGGACCGGGTCCGGGCGGGACCGGCCATGCGGTGTCCCCGCCGGACAGCCAGCGGGCGGCGGCCGTGGCCGCGCCGGGGGCCAGTGCCGTCAGGGCCGCGGAGTCTCCGTCAGCGGCTACCGCCGGGTGACGGCGGCCGGCGGCGAGGGCGGTGAGGGCGTCGCGCAGTCGGTGTGGGGCGTCCGCGACGAGCACGCGGCGCTCGGCCAGTCCGTCCCGTCCGGTCTGCAGGGTCCGGGCCAGAGCGGGAAGGCGGCCGGGATCCTCGTCGGTGAGGGACCGCTCCAGCCCGGCGGCCAGCAGACGCAGGGAGTCCGGGCAGCCCGCACTGATCGGTACGGGGAGCGGGCCGTACCCGGCGGTGGGGGCCGGGCGGTCGGGGGCGTCCTCCAGCAGCGCGCACGCGATGGCGCCGCCGATGCCGAAGGAGTTGACGGCCAGGCGCCGTACGTCGCCGTTCGCCGGCCATGGGACCGGGTGGTCGGCCAGTGCGATCGGCACGTCACCCCAGTCGATGGCGGGGTCACGTCCCTGGAGCCCGGGGATCGCGGGGATGAGGCCGTGGCGCAGGATCAGGACGCTCTTGACGACGCCGAGCAGGCCGGCGGCCATCTCCAGGTGGCCGATGTTCGCTTTGAGGGTGCCGACCCAGAGCCGGCCTCCTGGCCCGCCTGCCGGCCGTTGTCCCCCCTCCTGGCCGGCGAGCGCCGCGGCGAGCCCCTGGATCTCGGATCTGTCGCCGCTGGTGCCGGTGCCGTGCGCCTCCAGGTGCCCCAGGGAGTGCAGCGGCACGCCGCTGGCGCGCGCGACCCGGGTGAGGAGCCGGGACTGCGGCTCGGATGCGCTGCCGGTCAGTCCGCCGGCCCGCCCGTTGTGTGCGAGGGCGATCCCCCGTATCACCGCCTGTACCGGGTCGCCGTCGGCGAGTGCGTCGTCGAGGCGCTTGAGGATCAGGCAGGCCGCACCGTCGCCACGGATGTATCCGTCATGCCTGCCACTGAACGGCACCGACCTGCCGGTGGGGGACAAGGCGCCGGTGCGGTAGGCGGAGGACGTGTAGAAGCCGTTGGTGGTGATGTTGGCGGCCATCACCGCCGCCAGTGGGAACTCGCGGGTACGCAGCCCTGTCATGGCGGGGGCCAACACCGACAGCCCGGAGGCGCAGGCGGCGTCCATCACGTAGCTGGGGCCGGTCCAGTCGAACTGGTGGGAGATCCGGTTGGCGACGAACGCCATCAAGGTGCCGGGAAGCGCGGCCCCGTCCACTCGGCCGGCGGCGACCATCCGCTCCCGGTAGTCCGACATACCGGCGGCGGCGAAGACCGCCACATCGGTACCGCAGAGCGTGTGGGGGGCGATGGCGGCGTCCTCCAGCGCGTGCCAGGTCAGTTCGAGCAGCGTCCGCTGGTGCGGGTCCATCCACGCGGCCATGCGTCGGGAGATACGGAAGAACTCCGCGTCGAACGCCGCCGGGTCCTCCAGCAGGGCGGCCCGCATGGGCTCTGCCGCAACCGGTCCGGGATCTATGGAGGGAAGCCGTTCCGGTGGCACATCCTTGATTGCGCACTCAGCGCGGGAAAGTAAATCCCACAAAGACCTGCTGTCCTCCCCGGCCGACGTACGGCAAGCCATGCCGATAACAGCGACAGGAATCTCTTCGGAGCGGAATCCTTTAACAACATTCCGGTTCACGGCGAAGACAGTACAACAGGATTCCCGAGCGAACTCGCCGGTGTGACATGCATCACTCCGGAGATTTTATATGGGTTCTGGGTGACCGCAGGAGGAGGATGTTTCACTAAGAGGAGCCGACAGTTCGGGTCCAGGAATGGTCTTTTGGTGGGAGATGGCTGTGCGCTCCACCCCTTTGGTTATCAATCAGCTGCTGGACCCCTATCGACACTTCGGGCGCCTGCGCGCACTCGGCCGGGTGGTGCGGATTCACACCGCATTCGCCGGCGAGGCCTGGATCGTCACCCGGCACCGGGACGTCCAGGCGCTGGCCGTCGACCCGCGGCTGAGCGTCGACCACCGTCGGCACGCCGGGCCGGCGCTACGCCGGCGGCTGGACGCCTTCCGCTTCCAGTGGACCGACGGCCTGCCGCCGCATGTCGGCACCGTCGACCCGCCCGACCACAGCCGACTACGGCGGCTGATCTCACAGGAGTTCACCCCAGGCCGTGTCGAGGCACTGGCGCCACGCATCGAGGACCTGGTCAACGGGTTTCTGGACGCTGCCGGTGACGGCCCGTTCGACCTGATCGCCGACCTCGCCGAACCGCTGCCGGCACTGGCCGTCGCCACTCTGCTCGGCATGAACGACGAGGATGCGCTCTCCCTGCGCCCCCTGCTGCGGGAACTCACCCGGCTACCGGTCGACGACGCGGCGATACACCGCGTGGAGCAGGCCAGGCAAGAGCTGGTGCGGTACGTCGGGAGCCGGGTCCTGGAGAAGCACCGCACCCCGGACGACGGACTGCTCGGAGCCCTCGCACGGGCACGCGAGGACGACCGGCTCTCCGCCGCCGAACTCACCTCCATGGCCGCGATGCTCTTCGCAGCGGGCGCGGAGACCACCACGCACGTTATCGGTTCCGGAATTCTCCTCCTTCTACGGCATCCGGACCAGCGCGACATGCTGGTCCGGAATCCGCATTTGGTCCCCGCGGCCGTCGAGGAATTTCTCCGCTACGAGAGTCCGGTGACTCTCGGCCTTATCCGTTATGCAGCGGACGACATCGAAATCGGCGGAACTATCATTCCACGCGGCGATCTGGTCTTCCTCGGGGTGGCCACAGCCAACCATGACGACGAGCGTTTTCCGGAACCCACGAAGTTCGATGTCGAGCGGACCGAAAACGCGCACGTGACCTTCGGGCACGGAATTCACTACTGTCTCGGTGCACCGCTTGCCAGGCTCGAACTGCGGATCACCGTCTCCGTTCTCCTGGAGCGCTTCCCCGGAATACGGCTCGGCTGTCCCGTGGCGGACGTCCCGTGGCAGGACTCCGCCCTGCGCGGCCCGGCGGCGCTACCGCTGCTCCTCGGCCCCGACCGTGGCCGCCGCTCCGACGCCCGAAGGTGACACCAGTCCCTGTCCCACGCCCAGGCCGTCCCGCGTCGCGCGATCACGTCGCAGACGTGCGTCACCCTCGGCCTCCGGTGGAGGGCTTCGTCGGCTCGCCCGACCTGAACCGGACGAGGATGCGGCCATCGTTCGACGGGTCGACCTCGTATCGGACGTAGAGCTTCTTCAGCTGCGGCTGACCGAGTATCGCCAGAACGCGCGCCCTGAGCTTCCCTCGGCCCTTGCCGGGGATGATCTCCACCAGGTCGGCGTTGGTCCCCGCCGCCTTGAAGATGATCTGGCGGACCGCCCGGTCGACGTCGCGTTCGTTCCTGAAAAGCGGATGCAGGTCCAGGGTGAGCGTCATCGGCTGTCACGACTCCAGTGATACGTCCGGGCCGGGGCATCCGCGGTCCTCAGCGCCCGCCCCGGCCACGTGTCGGATTCCAGAAGCTTAGTGGCCGGACGGCCGGCAGCGCCGTGGACTCGTCCGGACAGACAGTCACGGGCCGTACGGAAGGGCAGACCACGGGCCGCGCCGATCAGCTTCGCTCCGCCCGAGGGACGCCCACGAGAAAGCCCTCGGCCTCCTCGACCACGACCAGCGGCGCGGTGGCGACGGAACCGAAACGGTGGAGGCCGCCGTCCGCTCCGACCAGTACCACGGCAACGCCGAGCTCCCGCGCCACCACGGCCGCGGTCGCCCGCGCAACGGGCCCGGCATGCGCGTCGACCGCGAGCGCGAGCCGGAACTGCTCGGCCGCGGTCAGGTCCGCTTCCGCGGCCGCCGGCGCATCGCCCTCCAGCACCCCCCGCATCCGCCGCGCCTCGGTCAGAGCGGCCCCGGCCCCGGTGAACGCGTCGACGGGGATGCCGTGGCCGGGGGCGATGAGCGGTGCGCCGTCGGGGAGATCGCCCGGTGTCACCCGGTCCGCCACCCATGGGTACAGCGCCCCGTCCGGCACGCCGCCGAGATCGCCGCTGTAGCGCAGCGCGTGTGCGAGAGCCGCGCCGAACCCTCCCTCGCCGTCCGCCACCCGGCGCAGGTCGAGCGGGGCGCCGTCCAGGACGGCGGTGTCCGGGCCGGTCCGCCGGTAGGCGTCGGGAACGGCGAGCTGGTAGTGGCGGTCGGCCAGGCTGAGCACGAGGTGGGCCCTCTGCCGCCCGTCGTCACGCGGGCCGAAGTCCTGGAAGCCGCCGTCGCCGCGGACCACGGTGACCCGGACGCCGAAGTGGCGGGCGGCGAGCACGGGCCACACGTCGGCGCCCGCGTGGTCCCAGCCGCGATCGGCGGTGGCGCTGCCCGACCGGGCCAGCTGAGCGGCGGCGAGCCCCGCCCTGGCATCGTCATCGAGGTGCAGGGCGTGCGGGATCAGGCCGCCGAGTCCGTCGAATTCGCGACGGGCAGGCGTGTCCTGGCCCAGGTCGACCCCGGCGGTCGTCAGTTCGGCGGCCGTGAACGTGTCGTCGGTGTCCGGGGCGACGAAGGCCAGCAGATCGGCATCGGCCGGGTCGGTGAGTCCGGCGGCCATGACCTCCGTCAGCCTTGACACGATCGCCGCCGGATCGGCGAGGTCCGCTCCGCCGTCCGCCAGGGCCTGCGGGGCGAATCGCCGCAGGCCCTCGGCGAAGGCGTGGAAGAAGGCCCTGCCGTCCCCGGGCACGTCGTGCAGCGTGTAGGTGACGCCCTCGGGTGAGGTGAGCCGGGCCTCAGGTCCGGTGCCGCCGGTCCGGGTGTAGGCGGGCCTGGAGGGGACGGCCGGCTTGGCGGGTTTCGGCGGTGGGGCGAAGACGACCTCGGGCGGCTCGGCGAGTCCGTCGAGGCTGCGGCGGCCGTCGTCGGTGGCGTTCAGCTGGTGCCACCGGGTGAGCTGGTCCGCGCCGAAGCGAACCCTGTGGTACTCCCGGGCGGCGCTGTCGGCGGCGCCGCGCAGGGTGTCCAGTTCGCCGCGGCGCCTGTCGAAGGCCCGGCGGGCGGCGTTCAGGCGGGCCGTTTCCGCGTCGAGCCGCCGGGCGGCCTCCTGATGGGACATCGTGGCCGCGTCGAGCCGGGCGTCTGCCGCCACTCCGGGGCCGGCGTCGACTGCCCGGTCCGGGGCCGCCGGCCCGGTGTCCGGATCAGCAGGCAGGCCGTGCGCCCGGGTGTCGTCGTGTGACCCGGTGCCGGCGCCCGGGTCCTGACGGCCCGTCGCCGCGACGGACCGCTCCCGGCCCTGTGCGTCGGCAGCCTGCCGGGCACGTTCCAGAGCCCCTGCCGCGGCCCGGGCCGCGCTCTCGGCGGCGTCCACCGCGCCGTCGGCGGCGTCGACCGCCTCGCGCAGCCCGACGGCACTGCGGCGCCGCTTCCAGTACGCCTTGTCGGCGTCGGTCCATGCCTTGGCGGCGCTCGCCACGGCGTCCCACGCCCTGCCGACCCGGGCGGGGAAGGTGGCGTCGCTGATCAGGCCCAGTTCGCGGGCGATGTCCTCCCGTACCCAGGCGATGGTGTGGGCCTGGCTGGTGACGTCCCGCTGGCCCGGCCTGGAATGCCCGAAGGTGCCGCGGACCAGTGTGCCGAGCGCGGAGTCCTTGATGCCCCGGTGCACGTCGGCGACGCTGAGCCAAGCGGTGGGGACGGCGAACAGGAAGGTGCGCCCGGTCTTGGGTTTGACGTTGATCGAGTCCAGCCGCTCGGCGCCGGTCGCGATGCCGTCACCGTCGGAGGTGTACGGGCCGGTCGTCCCGACGCCGTACTGGTTGAGTCCGGTGGCATCGGACTTCACCATGACGCCGGCGCCGACCGAGGAGTCCTGGACGCTCTCGCGCGCCACCGAGGTGACCGCCCCCTCTCCGGCCCGTTTGAGCACCTCCAGCTTCATGCCGTCGGCGACGGTCAGCAGCACCGCACGGCTCAGGTCGGGTTTGGAGTACAGCACCAGGGTCGCGCGGTCGGTACCGACCGGATGCTGCCGCGCCAGGCCCGGGACCGAGTAGCCGGTCTCCGAGACGGTACGGTCCCAGAAGGTGGTCAGCGCGGCGTTGCCGGTGCCGTCCTCCAGTGTCTGCGCGGAGCCGGTGCCCAGCCGGGTGAGACTGGTGTCCCTCGCCCTGCGGACGGCCTCCTCCTGGCTGCCGTGGTCGTCGAAGCGGAAGCCGTGGGCGTAGGACCTGGCGATCGCCACGTTGTTCGCCGCCTGGATGTTCTCCTGGCCGACGATCCGGCGGACGTGGAAGCCGTTGTCCGGGAAGGTGAACGGCTTCATGGTGCCGTCACCGTGCCGGGTGTCGGGATGCATCACCTCGGCGGCGCCGTCCAGCCGCAACCGCGGGTCCGTGCGCAGCGTCGGCGGCCCGAGCCGGGGGTCCGCGGGAGGCATCCCCTCGGCCGGCTCCGGCGTCATCAGGCTGAGCGGGACATGCTCGCGCAGGCTGCCCACGGCGCCCTCCTCGGTGATCGTCGTCCGTCCGGTGAAGGCCTTCCACGCCGCGGTGACGCGACCGCCCGTCCGTCCGGAGACCGGCGCCGGGTGGTCGTCCGCCTCCAGGGTGAGGCGCAGCCGGTACGGGGTGGTGACCTCCGCGTGCGGTTCGGTGGACGCGGCACGGTAGATGGTGACGCTGGTGGTGGTGTGCCCCGACGCCCGGGTACGCCGGGCGGAGCCTGTCTCACCGTAGGTGGGCCCCGCGGCCACGGCCGTCGGGTTTCCGGTGGCGACTCCTTCACCGACGATGACGCCCAGATCGGCGCCGGAGCTGAAGTCCGAGACGTCCTGGACGGTTTCGATGCCGCGCCGGCTCTCCTCCATCTCGGTGCTGTGGTCCAGCATCTCGAAGACCGGCTTTCCGGGGATCAGCTCGGCACGTGCCCGCACCGTCCGGCTGCCGACCCGGACACTCCCCTGTCCGAAGGCGCCCGCCCGCACCGGAACCGACGTCCCCGCCCCGGTCATCTCCTTGCCGAGGGCCCGCACGACCCGGGATGTCACCAGGGCGCGCACACTCTCCAGTCCGGCCTCGTCGAGGCCGAGCCGGCTCTGCACGGTGCGGTGGAAGGCCGTGAGGACATCGGTGGGGTCGAGCGCGTTGACCGGGTAGGTGCCGAAGGTGTTGCGGTCCAGCCACGGCTGGGGCAGCCAGCGCCGGGCCGTGTAGCGGGGCGCCTCCCCCATTCCGTCGTCGATCAGCCTCAGTTGGTGGGCGCTCTTCTCCGGGACGTGGGCGAGCCAGCCGCCCGGTACCGAGGTGGTCAGCCCGGCCGCTCCGGCGAGTGCGTTCGGTACGAAGCGGCGGCCGGCCGCCCAGCCACCGATCCGGCGGGAGGCCATCGTCATCCAGTGCTCGGCGGTGCCGGTGACAAGCACCTGGTTGCCGAACCCCTTGAGGTTCATGTCCGCCACGGCCGTGCGCACGATGATCTGCCCCTTGGCCGCCGAGGACGACCAGGGGCTGATGACGACGCCATAGGTGCCCAGCACCCCCGGCCCGACCCGCTGGGCCCTGGCGAGGACCGCCTGCCCGCCGAAGAAGACCGTGGTGGCCTTGCCCGACCTGCCCGCGGCCTGGCTGGTTCCGCCGAGCGTCGTCTCGGTGTCCATCGGCACCGGACCGGTCAGCGCCCGCAGCCCGCTCACGGTGGTGAAGTGGCGGAACGTCGCCCACAGCGACGAGTAGGGACTCTTGCCCATCAGTCCGGTGCCGCTCCACCCCAACGGCCCGGAACTCTGGTCGAAGTTGGCCGTCAGGTACTGAGGCTGGAAGGTGCGCATGACGGCCTCCCTGGTGGGAGCGCCCTCCTCGGTCAACTGCCAGGCACCGCCGGACGCGTCGCGCAGCACCTCGTGCGCGGCCTCGGCCAGCCGCGGTGATGCGACCACGCTGATCGTCACGAACGGATGCTGCTGAAGGTCGAGGAAGCCCTGTCCGTGCCGCTCGCCCGGGCGGCGGCGGACGTCGGCCCTTGCCAGCGCCCACGCCTCCCGCCGCGGGATGACCGTGGTGTCGAGACCGTCGCGCGATCCCGCGTACGGGTCGGACACGCCCGGCCCGTGCGGGTCGACGGCCGGGGCGTGCTGGTCGGGGATGCCGATGAGCACGCGGCCGAGTACCGGGCCGCCGCCCACCGGACCGCCGTCGGGCTCCTCGCCGATCAGCATCCCCTCCGGCCGGTGGAAGACGAACGGCCCGGTGCCCAGCAGGCCGAGTGAGGCGAGGCCACGCACCAGGCCGCGGAACCGCCAGTACCCGCCCTGGCTCGCGGTGAGCGAAAGGTCGTAGCGGTACAGATGGGACGGCTTGATGCTCACCGACATCGGCTCGAAGGTGGCGGTCGGACCGAACCCGGACTCGATCTCGGTCTGCCGGCCCGACCGCCAGCCCGCCTGTACGGTGCCCGCTTCGTCGGGGGCGCCGATGCCGGGGATCGCGTCCTTGTGCGCGTCACGGAAGCCGAGCGCGGCCTCGAACCCGTATTCCAGAGCGCGTTTTCCGCCCATCTGCCCGTCACGCCGTTCCATGCCGGGGGCGCTGTAGCGAAGTTTGACGTCCTTCTGAACGCCCTGGTAGGTCCGGTTGGTCAGCTCGCCGTGCAGCCAGATGTAGCGGTGGCCCTGCCCGAGGCGGCCGGGCTCGTTGAGCCGGATGCGGATGCCGGTGGTGGTGAGCGCCTCCAGTTGGCCGGACATGCTCTGGTGCGACAGCACACCGAGCACTTCGAGGGTGTTGGACAGCGCCGTCTGGTAGGCCTCGGCGTCGGGCCACCCGCGGGGCACCGGTTCGCCGCTCGCCTGCTGCACGCTGCCGGAGGCGAGCACCGTACGCAGCCGGTCGCCCAGGCTCGACCCGGCCGACGGCGCGAGCTGGTCGAGGGGCGCCACCAGTCCCGGATATTTCCTGGCCACGGCAGCGAGCACCCGGTCGGCGAAGTGGTCGAGCAGCGTGCGGCTCTCGCCGCCGACGTCGTGGACGCGGCGGCCGTCGTGATGCGAGAACTCCTCGACCCGGTGCATGCCGAGCGTCGGCGGCCGGTCGACGGTCAGATAGAGCGGTGCGAACGGTTCCGGCGCGCCGCTGTCCAGGGCGAGGCGGGTCATGTCGTCCCATCCGGCGAGCCGCCGAGCCTCGGTGCGGGTCATGCGGTCCACGCTCCAGGTGTGGAACTCCCGGGGCGGCGCGGTGCTTCCGCTGTGCCGTACCTGGACCGTCTTCTTGACCAGATACAGGCCGGTCGGGTCACCCTTGACCTGCCCGGCGGACTTGGTGCCGCCGGATCCGCCCTGGCCGGTCGTACGGGTGGACGTCAGCACGTAGCGGGCCGTGGGTCCGAACTGCAGGCGCAGGTCGAGCACTCCGCCGACCACGTCCAGGAAGTTGAACGCCGGCCCGGCGGCGGCTTCCAGTGTCACGACGACGCCTTTGGCGCGGCTTCGTTCACTGCGCACCGTGGAGGTGTTGATGTCCCGGAGTTCGGCGTCCGGCGTCTCGGTGACGAGTACCGCGCTGACCGGTACCACCCGCTCCACGACGAACACGCCGAGCGGTGTCTTCTGCTTGTCGTCGGCGAAGAGCGGCACGGTGGTGACCCGGCCGCCCGCCTGCGAGCGGGACATCCGGTGGAAGCTCTCGGTGGAGAAGAACGCGTCCAGCTCGCGGTAGGCGTTGCTGCCCGGCTTCACACCGACCTCGCCGGCCGCCCAGTCGCGGATCTTCGCGACCGGCCCGAAGCCCTCGGTCCGCACGAGCCGGTACTGACTGTCCTCGCCGAGCTCCATCAGCCGGGGAATACGCCCGGGCGCGGCCGGCGCGATCACGCTGTCGGGGAGCCGCACCCGCAGGCCGTGGCGCATGGCGAAGCCGAAGTCGGTCTGGTCGGGGCCGCCGCGGCCGGAGCCCGCCATGGTCCGGCCGTCCGCGTCGGTGACGCGGACGTGGTAGTACACGTGCGTCAGATAGACGTGGGAGCCGTCCAGAGTGCGGGTCTCCATCTGGTTGGTGCCCTGGTCGGTCTGTCCGTAACCGACCTTGTCGGTGAAGCCGATCCGTCCCGAGATCCTGCCGAAGCCGCCGGACACCGCGGTACTGACCGGGCCGAGCGGGCCACCGAGCGCGATCTGGACGGCGGTCGCCACGGACTTGCTCTGCCCGGCGCTCGTGACGGACCGGTGCATGGCGTCGATCTTGGACGGATTGCCGTAGTCGTCGGGAAACTTCTCCCACACCGGGTAGTTCCGGGCGGTGAGGTGCAGGACACGTGTCTGACCGTACTGGTTGGTGTACGTGAACTGGCGACCTTCGCCCGTCAGCCCCAGCGGCCGGTGCCTGAGCGTCCTGCGCACGGTCACCAGCAGACCGGATCCGTCGGACGGCCGCACGAGCGGCCGGCTCCGCAGCGCATCGTCGATCCACGCCACGGCTTGCTCGACACCTCGCAGCGCCACGTCGCTGTGCCCGAACGTGCCGGGGCCGTCGAGCAGTTCCCGCACCTGCTCGGCGGGGACATCCGGCAGAAGCGTGCGCAGGTCGTCGACGTAAGCGGGCATACGGGTGCCGTCCGGGAACCGGCGCGACATGGCGGGTATCTCGGCCGGCGGCGTGGCGTCGCGGACCAGCCTGGGCGGACGGGTCTCCTCCAGCGTGGCGTTGATCCACTGCTTGGCCTTCTGCCGCGGCTTGTCGTCGACCGCCGTCCCCGGCGCGTCGACGGGCCGGCCGCCACCCGGCGGCCCCGTCGGTGTGGGGACGGCTGACGGCATGTCCGGCCGCCCGGCGTCGTGAGGGGAGGACAGCCGCTGGAGGCGCAGGTCGTCGGGGTGCGGGTCCGCTGGGCGCGGGGCCTCCTCGCTCGATTCCTCACGGAGCGGGTTCTCGGGGCGCGGGTGGTCCGCCGGATTCCGCGGCGGTGCCGCGGAGACCGGTGGCGAGGCGTCGTGCGAGGAGGAGGCGCGCGGGGTGTCGGGGTGCGGGTCGGATCGGAGGGCGTCCAGTCCGTGCGGGCTCGGGACGGGATACCGTGCCGGATCGGTTGCGCTCCGTCCGGTCGGCAGCGGCTCACGGACGGCTTGCAACTCCCCCAGCAGCTCCGAAGCGGGCTGCGGGGTGAGACCGGGGCGCGCGCGGGGATCCGTGCCGGGCGCGGGACGCGGCACGTCGAGCGTGGTGCGCACGTCAGGGCCGCCGACGGCCGTGCCCGGCGGGTCGGGCAGGTTCCACTCCGGGCGGGCGGGGCCGGTGGCCGGCACCTCGGGGAACTCCAGCGGCTCGGCGACGTTCCGGACGCTGTCCGACGCGTCGACCTCGGACGTCTCGTTCCCGTCCACGCCCCGGTCGGGCGAACGCTCCTGTGCGGCCAGCGCGTTGTCGATGATCCGGTCCAGGCGTGCGGGATCCTCGGGTACGCCGGTGCTCTGGCTCAGTTCCCGGCGCAGCGCGGCCGTCTTCTCGTCGTACGACAGCGAGTCGTCCAGACGCCGCTCGAGCCGCGCCAGTTGTTCGCCGGTACGCGCGGCGTCCTCGGCCTGCCCGCGCAGCAGCTGCTCGGTGCGTTCGGCACTCAGGATGCCGATCCGCTCCCGTAGACCACGCAGCAGTGCCTGCCGTTCCTGCTCCTGTCGGCTCAGTTGCTCCTGGTATCCGGTGAGTGCCCGCTGTGCGTCGTCCGCCGACGCGGCATCGCGGATCAGGCGCCGTAACCCGGTCATGCGTTCGTCGCCGCCGTCGGGCAGGGAGTCGAGCCGTGCGCGCAGTTCCTCCTCGTCCGGAACCGCGCCGCGTGCGCCGCTGTCGTCGTCGAGCCGCTCCCAGCGTTCCCGCAGCAGCCTGTCCTGCCGGTACTCCTCCAGGTCGTGCAGCGCTCGCTCAGCCTGCCGGGGGTCGGCCGCGCGGTCCGCCCCGGCCCACAGCTCACGCTCCCGCTCGTCGCGGTCACCGCGGAGCGTGTCCAGCCGCTCCCACAGGTCCTGTTCGTGGTGCGGGGCCCGGTCTGAGCCCAGTCCGTCCAGCCGAGCGCGAAGCTCGCGGTACCGCTCCAGATCACTCAGTGCGTGCGACGCGTCCTGAGCGGTGGGAGCATCGGCGAGCCGCCGCACGAGCGATGCCTCCTGCTCCACGGCGCTGTCCGAGGACGCCAGTCGGTGCAGGCGGTCGTGCAGCGCCGCCGCCCGCAGGCGGTCGTGCAACTCGTCCCGCAACCGGCCCGCGTCGGCTCCGCCGCCGGCCGTGTCGATGTCCCGGCGCAGCCGCTCCGCCTCCGCGTCGAACGGCCGGGCAGCGTCCTCGCCGGACAGGACCCGAGCGGGCACCTGCCGCTCGGCATATGCGGTGTACTCACGTAATGTGCCGTCGAGCAGGTCCGGATCGGCTGCGCGCCGGGCACCGAGCACGGCGTCGGTCCGCTGCTGCCACTGCGTACGGGACGCACCCAGCTCGCCCAGTCGGCCGAAACCGCCGTCGACATGGCTGCGGAATGCCTCGAACCGCTGGTTCAGCACGCGCACATCGACGCGGACCCTGAGTTCTTCCAGGCTGCGAGCCGCCCGTGTCCAGTCGTTGGCCCGTACCGCGTCGGCGACGCGCTCGGCCGGCTCATGCCGCTCTGCCGATGCCATGCCCGCCTGCCGCGCCGTCTCGTCCAGCGTAGCGAGGCGGCGCCACACCCACTCCCGCGGCGAGGCCAACGCGGTGTCCGGAACGGACGGAGCGTCGTCGAGCGCGCGCCGGGGAAAGCCCGGCTCGCCGGCCGACGACGGTGGCGGGGCGTCCGGCTGCCCGGCACCCACCTCTCCACGCGGCACATCGGGCAGACTCAGCACACGGGCGTCGGTCGCCCACCCCGAAACAGCCGCGGGCGCAACCGCCACGGGGGACCCGGCATCACGCGCCGGACCGGGCACATCGGCGCCGCCGCTGCCTTCCGGGTCGGCCGTGGGCTCGAACGCCACGCCGGGAACCGCTTCGCGCACGGACGACAGCGACGTCCGCGGCGGAGGTCCGGCCGGGTGTCCGGGGTCCAGCGCCGGGCCGGCCGGCTCGTGGGGTCGTACGGGTGGGTGCGGGAGGCTGTCCGACGCCGGCCGGACACCACCGGCCCGTGCCACGGTCACTGGGGGAACCGTGGCCCGCGACCGGCCGTACGGTCCTGACGTCTCGCCGGGGCGTCGAGGCGTCCGCACGTCGGCGGACGGCTCCCGCAAGACCGCGGACGGCTCTCGCGAGACCCCGGTCGAGCCCGCGAGCCCGGCTGCGGAGACCGGAACATCTGGCTCCATCTCGTCGGGCCAGGTCTCCGCCGAACGGCGGCCCGACTCGGGAAGGCCGCTCACGGCCTCGGCGCCGAGCATCGGAACGTCACCGGCCCGGCCCGCCGACGCGCCAAGTCCGTCCGCGGACATCTGCGTGCCGGCGTGGAAGTCGAACGGCGCCTCCCCGTCGCGCGGTACTTCGCCGCCCTGCACCGGGAGGCTGTGCCGGTCCGAATCCGCGAGCGAGAGGTCGAACTGTTCCGGCGCCGAGGCCAAGACGTCGATGTGGGGATGCCCGTGTGCCGGGTCGACGCTCCCGCCGTCCTCGCTCAGGTCATGGCCGTCGTCGCGACCGGCTACCGGGGTGTCCGGGCGACCGACCTCACCGCCGTCCGCCCGTGCGACCGTTCCGACGGCGCTGGTCCGACCGCGCGGAATGTCCGATCGTTGGGCGGTCCCATCGGCCCCGTCACCCGAACCAGGAAGATCCGGCCGCTCCGACAGATCCGGCACGTTCTCAACAACCCCCTCCCCCTCACCACCACGC
>NZ_JBEZLP010000070.1:0-22501 GCF_040652195.1 Streptomyces sp. NPDC048278 | reverse complement strand
ACGTCCACAGCTCTTCCGGCGCCATCCGCTCGACAAGCGCAGCAGTCATCACCCCAGACTGCCGCAAGATCACGCCAACTGAAATGGCGTCTTAGGCTCCGGGAGCGAAGGACTGCGGGCCGAGGGCTCGGAGGGCAGCGAGGGTCGCTCTTATCCGGGGGACTTCATGGGTGCGGTAGACGCCCGTTCCCCCGAGATGCGCCAGAACCGTGAAGAAGCCTTCTGCCGTGCGGAACTCGTCCTCGAAGAGGCTGAAGGCATGCGGCAAGGAGTGGCAGACGGGAAGGCCTGTCCGCCGGAGCCGGAACGTGTTCAGGAGGGCACGGGCCTGATAGTGGACACGGACATCGGCGGATACGTGTCCGTCGTGCGAGAAGCCGATCCCGGGGTCGATGACGATTCGGTCGACCCCGGCCGAGCGGGCGTGGTCCACGCGCCGCCCGAAGTAGTCGAGCATCCTGGGGACAGGATCCTGGTCGATGCCCTTGGCACGCACGTCCCGGGAGTTCTCCCCTTCGACATGGCACAGGACGACCGTCGCTCCGCGGCCGGCCAGCACGGAGAACATCTCGGCGTCGGTCGCCGGCCCGCCGGAGTAGTTGAGCAGAAGTGCCCCCGCGTCCAGGCACGACCGGGCGACGGCAGGCTCGTAGGTCTCGACCGACACGGCGACGCCTTCCGAGGCCAGTCCCTTCACGACCGGCACCAGGGCGGCCACCTGTTCCCGCACGGAGACCCGCCGGGTGCGGGGATTGCTCGACTCGGCGCCGATGTCGACGATGTCGGCGCCCTGTGCCGCGAGGATGCGCCCCTTCCGGACCGCGGACTCGGTCGAGGTCGCGACGCTCTCTCGATAGGTGGAGTCCGGGGAGAGGTTGATGCACCCCATGATGGCGGGGGTCGTGTCGACGTCGATTACCCGGTCCCCCACCCGAAGTGGTTCGACGGGTAAGGAGAGATCCTCCTCGAACCGCCGCGCGAGATCCGCCAATTGAGCAAGGGAAATCATCCGACCTCATTTCTCCACGACCGCCAGAGAAGCACCGCGCTAGCCCAGAATCCCCCGCTGGTACCCCGTCGCGACCGCCGCGGCGCGGTCGTTGACGCCGAGTTTGGTGTAGAGGTGGGTGAGGTGGGTCTTCACTGTGGCCTCGCTGATGAAGAGTTCGCGGGCGATCTCGCGGTTGGAGGTGCCGCGGGCGACGAGGGTGAGGACTTGGCGTTCGCGGGTGGAGAGTGGTTCGTTCGCGGGGGCGGTGGGGGTGCGGACGGCGGAGACGAGGCGGGAGGCGACGGCCGGGGAGAGGACGGTGCGGCCCTGGGCGGCGGCGCGGACGCCGTTGAAGAGTTCCTCGCGGGGGGCGTCCTTCAGCAGGTAGCCGGTCGCGCCCGCCTCGATCGCGGGGAGGGTGTCGGAGTCGGTGTCGTAGGTGGTGAGGACGAGGACCTTGGCGCGGGCGCCCCGCCGGGTGAGTTCGCGGATGGCGTCGACCCCGCCGCCGCCGGGCATGCGGAGGTCCATCAGGATCACGTCCGGGTCGAGGGCCGCGGCCAGCGCGACGGCGGCGAGGCCGTCGGGGGCCTCGCCGAGGACCGTGAAGCCGGGGGCGGACTCGAACATGCCGCGCAGTCCGTCGCGGACGACGGGGTGGTCGTCGACGATGAGCAGCGAGATCGGGGGTTCAGTTGTCATGGCGGACCAACGGTACGCGCGCCGACAGGGCGGTGCCGAGACCCGGTTCGGACTCGATGGTCAGGGAGCCCGCGATGCGTTCGGCGCGGGCGCGCATGCCGTCCAGGCCGAAGCCGCCGGCGGAGCTGCGGGCGGGCACGGCGAGCAGGTCGAAGCCGGTGCCGTCGTCGCGGATGTCGAGGATGACCTCGCCGCCCGGGAAGTCGCCCAGGTAGGAGAGGGTGACGCCGACACGGGAGGCGTGCGCGTGCCGGGCGGCGTTGGAGAGGGCCTCCTGGACGATGCGCAGGAGGGTGGCGGCGACCTCCTCGTGCAGTTGCTCGGCGGTGCCGGTGACGGTGAACTCGGCGCGTGTGCCCGTCCGTTCGCTCCACTCGGCGACCGTCTTCCGCAGCGCCTCGGGCAGCCCGTCGTGCTCCAGGGCGACCGGGGCCAGGTTGTGCACGGAACGGCGGGCCTCGCCGAGACTGTGCCGGGCCAGGGCCAGGGCCCGGCCCACGTGCTCCTCGGCCACCTCGGGGTCGGGGGTGTTGGTGACGACCTGGAGCTGGGCGATGATCCCGGCCAGCCCCTGGGCGATGGTGTCGTGGATCTCGGCGGCGAGCCGGCGGCGCTCGTCGGCGACCCCGGCCTCCCGCGCCTGGAGGAGGAGCTGGGCGTGAAGGGCGGCGTTCTCGTCGAGGGCCTGGCGCAGGGCGGCGATGGTCTCGGTGCGTTCGAGGTTCCGCTGCTTCTCCTGGTCCGTGAGGTGGGCGATGCCCATCTGCAGGGCGGAGTTGACGGCCAGCAGCACGGCGAAGACGCCCCACTGGAGCACGCTGCGCAACGGCATCCCGCCGGTCTGCGCACCGGCCACGGTGACGGCGCTCGCCAGCAGCCCGAGCCGCCGCCACCGGCGCGGCAGCAGCTCGTCGGCGTCCATGTAGCCGCTGGCCGCGTAGAACGCGAAGAACGGGCTGAGCCAGGCGAGGACGAAGGCGAGGGCCCAGCGGACGGCGTAGTACGCGCTCCCGGCCGCGGAGGGCGCACGGCCGCGGTCGGGGCGGCGGGACCGGGTGCCGTGCCACCACAGCTGGAGCACGACCGCGGCGCCGACCAGGGACCAGGCGGTCAGCCACTTCGCCTGGGGGGTGTGGGGATCGGCGGAGGCGACCCCGAGGACGACGCTGACGCCGAGGAACCCGTACGGCCCCCAGGTGTGCAGTTGCTCCCAGCGCCGGTCGAGCCGGTTGTCCTCCGCGGTCATGTCGCCAGTCTGCACGGCCGTCCCGCCTCCTACTCCCAGCGGAACCAGCGGGCGGCACCCGCCGTCAGCAGGACCGTCCAGAGGGCGAGCACACCCAGGTGCTCCCAGCCGGGCCAGTGTCCGGCGGCGGCCCGGTCCAGGGCGCGGGCCGCCGCGCCGAACGGGGTGAGCTGGACGACGCGGGCCATCGCGTGCGGCATCGCGGCCACCGGGATCCACACGCCCGCGCAGAACATCATCGGGAAGAACACCGCCGAGCCGACCGCGCCCGCGATCTTCGTGGTGCGGGACAGCGCGGAGACGACGGAGCCGAGGGCGAGGGCCGCCGCCGCGGCGAGCAGCAGGGCCAGCAGGTAGCCGCCCGGCTGCTTCGGCAGCGGTACGTCGAAGGCGAGCCGCCCGACGAGGAGCGCCAGCAGCGCCGAGCCGAGCGCGACCGTGCCCTGCACCGCCATCTGCGCGGACAGCAGCGCGGAGGGCCGTACGGGGGTGAGCCGCATCCGGCGCAGGATGCCGCGCTCCCGGTGGCCGGTGAGCGCCTGGGGCAGGGTCTGCACACCGGACATGATCAGGGCGATGAGGACGGCGATGGGCACGTACGCGTCGACGGGGCGCAGCCCGCCCAGGGACTTGTCGGCCTCCCGGAACGAGGGGATCGAGCCGAGGATCACGAGCAGCAGGGTCGGGAAGAGGAAGACCCAGAAGACGGCGCCGGGTTCGCGGCGGAAGAGACGGAACTCGGTGCGCAGGACCGCGGTGTTCATGCTGCGTCTGCCTCCTTCGTGAGGTCCAGGAACGCGTCGTCGAGGGTGGCGTCGACGACCCGGAGCTGGTGGGCGGTGATGCGGTGCCGGGCGAGCAGGGTGATGACGGCGTTGACGGTCTCGTCGGTGCCGGAGAGCGTGATCCGGCCGTCCTTGCGCTCGACCGAGGCGAGGGCGGGGAGGCCGGCGAGGTCGTGGTCGTCCAGGGGCGCGGACGGGGTGAAGCTGATGACGGTGGCGCCTGCGCTGCGGCGGATGAGTCCGGCCGGGGTGTCGAGGGCGGCCACCCGCCCCTTGTCGATCACCGCGATGCGGTCGCAGAGCCGCTGTGCCTCCTCCATGAAGTGGGTGACGAGGAGGACGGTGACCCCGCGGTCCCGGACGTCCTCGATCAGCTCCCAGGTGTCCCGCCGGGCCCGCGGGTCGAGCCCGGTGGTCAGTTCGTCGAGGACGACGACCCTCGGGTTCCCGATCAACGCCAGTGCGATGAAGAGGCGTTGCTTCTGCCCGCCCGACAGCTTGCCGAACCGGGTGGCGAGCTTGTCGGTGAGTCCGAGGCGTTCGGCGAGCGGGGCCCAGTCGAGCGGGCCCGGGTAGAAGGAGGCGTACAGCTCAAGGGCCTCGCGGACGGTGAGCTTGGGCTGCAGCTCGCTCTCCTGGAGCTGGGCGCCGAGGACGCGGGCGACCTGCTCGTGGTCGGCGACGGGGTCGAGGCCGGTGACCCGGACCCGCCCCGCGTCGGGCACCCGCAGCCCCTCCACGCACTCCACGGTGGTGGTCTTGCCGGCCCCGTTCGGCCCGAGGATCCCGAAGATCTCGCCCTCCTCGACGGCGAGACCCACCCCGTCCACGACGGTCCGGCCGCCGTACGACTTCCGCAGGTCTGTCACTTCGATGACGGTTGGCATGCTCCGAGGGTCCCGTCGGGGCCCGGTCCGCCGCATCGCCCGCCCCGCTGGAACCGCCATCGACCGATCGGCTGATGCCGCGGATCCATCTGTACGATCCTTCGAACCTCCAGGTCGTAGGACCAGCGGCGGATTCCGGTCCGGCCAAAACTCGGTGGGCGTTGTCAGTGCCGATCCGTAGGCTCGCCCCTGATGCCTCCGACACGTGCAACCACCAAGGACCGGTCCGCCGTCCGCGCCCTGCTGCGCCTGTGGCCGTACGTACGGCCGGTGCGGGTGCGGCTCTCCGTCGCCGCGTGCGTCGCGGTCGTCGCCTCCTGCACGGGGCTCGTGATCCCCCTCGTCCTCAAGTGGATGGTGGACGGCCCGGTGGCCGACCGCGACCCGGCCGGGGTGTGGCTCGGCGCGCTGTACCTGCTGCTGCTCGGCATCGCGGAAGCACTGCTCTTCGGCCTGCGTCGCTGGCTGGTCGCCCGGCCCCTGTCCCGGGTCGAGGCGGGCATGCGGGCGGACCTGTACGGCCATCTGCAGCGCCTGCCGGTCGCCTTCCACGACCGCTGGGCCTCGGGCCAGCTGCTCTCCCGGGCCACCACCGACCTGATGCTGCTCCGCATGTTCCTCGCCTTCCCGCTGACCTTCCTGCTGGTCAACGGGGTGACGATCCTCGTCGGCGTGCTGATCATGCTCGCGCAGGACTGGACGCTGGGCCTGGTCATCCTCGGGCCCACGATCCCGGTGATCTGGACGTGCGTGATCTTCGAGAACCGGTACGCGGAGGTGGCGAGGCTCGCCCAGGACCAGGTGGGCGACCTGACGACGGTGGTCGAGGAGAGCGTGCTCGGCATCCGCATCATCAAGGGCTTCGGCCGCCACCGCAGCCAGGCGCACGCGTTCCGCGAACTGGTGCGGACCCTGCGGGGCACGGAGCTGCGCAAGGCGCGGATGCTGGCGATGATCTGGGGTGTCATCGTCACGCTGCCGGAGGTGGCGATCGGGGCGGCGCTGCTGTGGGGTTCGATCCAGGTCGCGGAGGGCGAGCTGAGCGCGGGGACGCTGGTGGCGTTCCTGTCGACGGCGCTGGCGCTGCGGTGGCCGGTGGAGTCGATCGGCTTCCTGCTGGCGATGAGCCAGGAGGCGGCGACGGCGACGGAGCGGTACTTCGAGGTGCGGGACGCGTTGCGGGAGGACGCCGGTCCGTCTTCGGCCGCGGGTGCGCGGGGGTTGAGCGCGCAGTTCCCCGCGCCCCTACGGGGCGCTCTCGAACCGGCCCCTGAACAGCGCCCCGCAAGGGGCGCGGGGAACTGCGCGACCAGCCCCAACGGTGCCGCACCCGACAACGAACCGGCCCCCGAACCCGACGGCATCCGCTTCGAGAACGTCGAGTTCCGTTACCCCGACGCCGCCCCCGATTCCGTCCCGACCCTCGACCTCGTCGACCTCCACGTCCGCCCCGGCGAGTCCATGGCCCTCGTCGGCGCCACCGGCAGCGGCAAGACCACCCTCACCGCTCTCGTCCCCCGCCTGCACGAGGTCACGTCCGGGCGGATCACGCTCGACGGCCGGGACATCACCGCCATGCCCCGCGAGGAACTCCGCTCCCTCGTCGCCGTCGCCTTCGAGGAACCCACCCTCTTCTCCGCCTCCGTCGGCGAGAACGTACTCATGGGAGCCGGGGACGGCGCCGGCGAACCCGAGCTGGCCCGGGCCCTCGCCGTCGCGCAGGCGGACTTCGCGCACGCCCTCCCGCAGGGCACCGCGACCCAGGTCGGCGAGCAGGGCCTCAGCCTCTCCGGCGGCCAGCGGCAGCGCCTCGCGCTCGCGCGGGCGGTCGTCGGCCGCCCCCGCTTCCTCGTGCTCGACGACCCGCTGTCCGCGCTGGACGTGCACACGGAGGCCGCCGTGGAGGCGGCGCTGCGCGAGGTGCTCGCCGACACCACCGCGCTGATCGTCGCCCACCGCCCCTCCACCGTGCTGCTCGCCGACCGGGTCGCCCTGCTCTCCGGCGGCCGGGTCACCGCCGTCGGCACCCACCACGAACTGCTGCGCACGAACGCCGAGTACGCCCACCTGATGTCCGGGGAGGATCACCGCCGATGACCGCAGCCACCTCCCTCCCCGCCCCCGACGAGGACGACGAACTCCCCGGGCCCGGGCCCACCGGCGACACGGGCGGCGACCCGTTCGACCGGGACGTCCTGCCCACCCCGCCCGGCGCCACGGCCACGCTGCTGCGCTCTCTGCTCGCCCCCATGAAGGCGCGGGTCGCCGTCACCACGCTCCTCCTGCTGCTCCAGCAGGCGGCGGTGCAGGCGGGCCCGCTGCTGGTGGCGTACGCCATCGACACGGCCGTACCGGCCTTCCGCCGCCACGACCACGGCCCGCTGTTCGCGGTCGCGGCCGGGTACGGCCTGAGCGCCCTGCTCTCCGGCGGCCTCCAGTACGCGTTCGTCAAGGCCTCCGCCCGGGTGAACCAGGACGTCCTGCTGGACCTGCGCGGGCGCATCTTCCGTCACGCGCAGGCGCTGAGCGTCGACTTCCACGAGCGCTACACGTCGGGCCGGCTCATCTCCCGCTCCACCACGGACGTCGAGTCGCTGCGCGAGCTGCTGGCCGAGGGCCTCCAGGAGCTGGTCACGGTCATCCTCTCCTTCCTGTACATCTCGGCGATGCTGCTCTGGCTGGACCTCGGCCTCGGCGCGGTCGCGGTGGCCAGCTTCGTCCCGCTGTACCTGCTCGTGCGGCTGTACCAGCGGCGCGCGGTGCGGGTCTACAAGGCGCGGTCCACGGCGATCGCGTCGGTGATCGTGAAGTTCGTGGAGACGATGAACGGCATCCGCCCGGTGCGCGCGTTCCGCCGGGAGGCCGCCAACGACGCCGAGTTCGCCGTGCTGAACCGCCGCCACGAGCGGACGAACGGCGACGCGCTCCTGGAGATGGCGCGGTACGTGGTCGGCTCCCGGCTGGTCGCCAACACCTCGGTCGCGGTGATCGTCCTGTGGGGCGCCTCCCGGGTGGCGTCCGGCTCGCTGGAGCTGGGCGTCCTGGCCGCGGCCGTCCTCTACCTGCGGCGGCTGTACGACCCGATCGACCGCCTCGGCATGTTCCTCAACTCCTACCAGTCGGCCGCGGCCTCCCTGGAGAAGATCGCGGGTCTGCTGGCCCAGACCCCGTCCGTCCCGGAGCCCTCGGTCCCGAAGGAGCTGCCCCCGACGGCGGGCGAACTCCCCGGCCGGGAGGTCGTCTTCGACGGTGTCCGCTTCGCCTACCGCACCGGCGGCGAGGTGCTGCCCGTCTTCGACCTCACCCTTCCGGCGGGGCAGACGGTCGCGGTCGTCGGCTCCACCGGCGCCGGCAAGTCGACGCTCGCCAAACTGCTGGCCCGCTTCTACGACCCGTCCGACGGCCGGGTCCTCCTGGACGGCGTCGACCTGCGCGAGCTGACCGTGCGCGAACTCCGCCGCGGGGTGGTGATGGTCACCCAGGAGTCGTTCCTGTTCTCCGGCACGGTCGCCGAGAACATCGCCATCGGCCGCCCGGACGCCACCCGCGAGGAGATCGAGCAGGCCGCCAAGGCGATCGGCGCCCACGAGTTCGTCGCCGCGCTGCCCGACGGGTACGACACGGACGTCCGCAAGCGCGGCGGGCGCATCTCGGCCGGGCAGCGCCAACTGGTCGCGTTCGCCCGCGCCCTGCTCGCCGACCCGGCGGTGCTGATCCTCGACGAGGCGACCAGCTCCCTGGACATCCCCGGGGAACGGGCCGTGCAGCGCGCGATGTCGACGGTCCTCAAGGGCCGTACCGCCGTGGTGATCGCGCACCGGCTGTCCACCGTGGAGATCGCCGACCGGGTGCTGGTGATGGAGCACGGCCGCATCGTCGAGGACGGCCGCCCGGCCGAACTCGTCGCGGGCACGGGCAGGTTCGCGGATCTGCACCGGGCGTGGCGGGACAGTCTGGCCTAGCGGCAGCAGCGGCGAGAACCGAGAACGGGGAGCGCAGGGTGATCGACGCGTACGAGGATCCGGGCACGCCCGACAGGCGTGGCGGGTGGTCCTACCTGTGGTGGCTGGTGGCCTGCCAGCCGGGCCGCTCGCTCGCCGGGGCGCTGCTGGCCAGTGTCTGGCTGACGCTGATGGCCGCGACGCCCTACATGATGGCGCGGGCCGTGGACGACGGCCTGGTGCCGGGCCGCATGGCGGTGCTGGCCGGGTGGACGGCGGCGATCTTCGTGCTCGGGGCGGTCAACGCCTGGCTCAGCATCATGCGCCACCGCACGATGACCCGGGTGCGGATGGACGCCTACTTCCGCACGGTCAAGGTGCTCGTCGGGCAGACGGTTCGGCTCGGCGCCGAGCTGTCGCGCCGGTCCGACGCCGGGGAGGTCGTGACGATCGGCGTCGGCGACGTGCACACCATCGCCCAGGCGCTGACCGTCGTCGGCCCCGGGGTGGGCGCGGTCGTCGTCTACGGGGTGGTGGCCGGTCTGCTGCTGACGATCTCGCCCCTGCTGACCGGCGTGGTGCTGCTCGGGGTGCCGGTGGTGGCCCTGCTCGCGGGGCCGCTGGCCCGGCGGCTGCAGGGCAGGGAGACCGAGTACCGGGAGCGCCAGCGCGTCCTCACGGCCCGGATCGGCGACCTCGCGGGGGGCCTGCGCGTCCTCAACGGCCTCGGCGGCAAGGGCCTGTTCGCGGACGCCTTCCGCCGCGACTCCGGGCACCTGCGTGCCCAGGGCTACCGGGTGGGCGCGGTCGCCAGCTGGGTCCAGGCGCTGGGCATGGGTCTGCCGACGGTGTTCCTGGCGGTGGTGACCTGGATCGCCGCCCGGATGGCCGCCCGCGGTGACATCACGGTGGGCCAGCTGGTGTCGGTGTACGGCTATGTCGCGGTCCTGGTGGGCCCGGTGGCCTTCTTCCTCGACATGGGTTACCAGCTGAGCCGGGGCGTGGTGGCCGCCCGCAGGGTCGTACACCTCCTGCACCACGACCCGCAGCCGGACGAGGGCACCGAGCTGCCCCCGGCCGACCCCGCCGTCCTGCACGACCCGGAGTCAGGGGTACGGGTCCGCCCCGGCCGCCTGACGGCCCTGGTGAGCGCGACGGAATCCACCGCGGTGATCGACCGCCTGGGCCGCTACACCCCCTCGGACGCGACCTGGGGAGGCGTACGTCTCGACGCCGTACCGCTGACAGAGGTGCGGTCCCGCATCCTGGTCGCCGACAACGATGCCGACCTGTTCGCGGGCACCCTGCGCGATGCCGTAGGCGCAGGCGTCACCCGCCGCTCCAGGGGCACGGGGATGGTTCCGGCTTGCGGCTGTCACAACGCGCCCCAAAGGGGTGCGGGGCTGTATCCGATCTGCGGCTGCCGCCGCGTGGGCGCGGCCGGCCACGACGGCGCCGCACCCGCCACTGCACATCGCGAGGCACCCCCTGACGCGAAAACCGCCCACGCCCTGCACGCCGCCGCGGCGAACGACATCGTCCAGGGCCTCCCCGCCGGCCTCGACTCCGAACTCACCGCCCAGGCCCGCAACCTCTCCGGCGGCCAACGCCAACGCATCCGCCTCGTACGGGCGTTGCTGACCGACCCCGAGGTCCTCCTCGCCGTGGAACCCACCTCCGCCCTCGACGCCCACACGGAGTCCCTCGTGGCGGAACGCCTCCGCACCGCCCGCGCCGGCCGCACCACCCTCCTCACCACCACCTCCCCGCTGCTGCTGGCCCACGCCGACGAGGTGGTCTTCCTGGTCGACGGCAAGGTCGCCGCGACCGGCACGCACGAGGGCCTGCTGGCGTACGAACCCGGTTACCGCGCCCTGGTGGCCCGGGACACGGAGGACGAGGAGTTCGCATGGTGACGACAAGTCAACTCCCGGTCGCCTCACGCACCGAGGTACGCCGGGCCACCCTCCGCCTGGTGCGGGCGGAGCGCGGGCCGTTCGCCGCCGCGCTGCTGCTGAACGCGGCGGCGGCCGGCGCCGGTCTCGTCGGCCCCTGGCTGGTGGGCCGGATCGTGGACGAGGTACGGGCCGGCCGCGGGGTCGGCGCCGTGGACCACCTCGCCCGGTGGATCCTGCTCTGCTCCCTCGCCCAGCTGCTGCTCGCCCGCTCCGCCCGCTACCTCGGCCACCGCTTCGGCGAGCGGACGCTGGCCCGCGTCCGCGAGGAGTTCGTGGACCGGGCGCTGGCGCTGCCCGCGTCGGTGGTGGAGCGGGCCGGCACCGGCGACCTGACCGCGCGCGGCACGGGCGACGTGAGCACCGTCGGCACGACCCTGCGGGACGCCGGTCCCGAGCTGCTGGTCAACTCGGTGCAGGCGGTGTTCGTGATGGGCGCGGTGTTCGTCCTCGACCCGGCGCTGGCCGCGTTCGGGGTGCTCGGGCTGACGCCCGTGTG
Source organism: Streptomyces sp. NPDC048278 (assembly GCF_040652195.1). Classification (NCBI taxonomy): domain Bacteria; kingdom Bacillati; phylum Actinomycetota; class Actinomycetes; order Kitasatosporales; family Streptomycetaceae; genus Streptomyces; species Streptomyces sp. NPDC048278. Next base: position 11,495 of record NZ_JBEZLP010000070.1, on the reverse strand, counting down.
GTTCGCGCTGCGCTGGTACCTGCGCCGGGCCCGGGACGGCTATCTCGCCGAGGGCGCGGCCACCTCAGGGGTCGCGGAGATCGTCACGGCCACGGTGGCCGGCGCCCGCACGGTGGAGGCGTTCCGGCTCCAGGAGCAGCGGATCACGGCGAGCCGGGACGCGCTGGAGACCAACAGGAAGGCCCGGTTCCACACCCTGTGGCTGCGGACCGTGTTCTTCCCGGCGGTCGAGGTGTCGTACACGGTGCCGGTGGCCGGGGTGCTGCTGGTCGGCGGGCTGCTGCACGTGGGCGTCGGCGTGGTGGTGTCGGCGGCGCTGTATCTGCGGCAGTTCACCGAACCGCTGGACCAGATCCTGATCCGGATGGAGCAACTCCAGTCCAGCAGTGCCTCGTTCGCCCGGGTGGAGGGGCTGGCGGCGGCCCCGCGGGCGGTGGCGGACGGCGCCGCGCCGGCTCCGGCGGACGACCGGATCGACGTGCGCGGGGTGCGGTACGCCTATGAGCGCGGCGGCGAGGTGCTGCGCGGGGTGGACCTGACGGTGCGGCCCGGGGAGCGCCTCGCGGTGGTGGGTCCTTCCGGTGCCGGGAAGACGACGCTGAGCCGGCTGCTGGCGGGCGTCGACGCGCCCGGGTCGGGCACGGTGACCGTGGGCGGGGTGCCGGTCGCCGGGCTGGAACCGGAGCGGCTGCGGCGCCAGGTCGTCCTGGTCACCCAGGAGCACCACGTCTTCCTCGGTTCGGTCCGGGACAACCTGCTGATCGCCGAACCGGCCGCGACCGACGCCGGCCTGTGGGCGGCGCTGGCCGCCGTCGGCGCCGACGACTGGGTGCGCGGCCTGCCCGACGGCCTCGACACCCCGCTCGGTGCGGGCGGCACGGCCGCCGACGGCTCCCGGGCCCAGCAACTCGCGCTGGCCCGGGTGGTGCTGGCCGACCCGCACACGCTGATCCTGGACGAGGCGACCGCGCTGCTGGACCCGGCGACGGCCCGGCACACCGAGCGCGCCCTGGCCGCCGTGCTCGAAGGCCGCACGGTCATCGCCATCGCCCACCGGCTGCACACCGCGCACGACGCCGACCGGGTGGCCGTGATGGAGGGCGGTCTCCTCACCGAACTGGGTACGCACGAGGAGCTGGTGGCGGCGGGCGGGGCGTACGCGGCGCTGTGGGCGACCTGGCACGGCGACCAGGCACCCTGACCCGCCCCGCCCTGGCTCGCCCCGCCCTGGGTCACCCCGCCCTGGGTCGCCCCCAACACTCCGCATACCGAACATGAACATCCGGTCAACGGACGATTTCCGGCCAAGTTTCTGACGCGGTCCTGACAGTTTGCGTTTTCTGGTGCCACTCTTCCCACGGCCGACTCACAGCAACCCCACAGCTTCACCCCACCGTCGCTGTCGGTCCGGCACTGCACACGCACATGGTTCCGCGTTACGCCCAGTTCTGCCCGGCCGGCCCACCCGCCGTCCGGATCTCCCCTGGCCGTGCGACCCGCGGCCACGCAGAAGGAGTCAGTGTTGAGAAGCAGTTCCTCTCGCAGACGCACCCCCCACAGCACGTACCGCCGCACCGCGGCCGTCGCCCTCGCCGGTGTCGGCGCCCTGATCGCCGCCGCCGTCCAGTCGGGCGCCGCCAGCGCGGCCCCGGCCGCTCCGGAGCTCGGCAGGGCCAACCCGGCCCACGCCGCCGTCAAGCTCTCCCCGTCGCAGCGCGCCGAACTGCTCCGCGACGCGAGCGGCGAGCGGGCCGCCACCGCCAAGGCGATAGGCCTCGGCTCCAAGGAGAAGCTGGTCGTCAAGGACGTCGTCAAGGACACCGACGGCACCCTGCACACGCGCTACGAGCGCACCTACGCCGGCCTGCCGGTGCTCGGCGGCGACCTGATCGTCGACACCGCGAAGTCGGGCGCCACCGAGCGGATCGTGAAGGCGAACAACGCCACGCTGAAGGTCGCCGACCTGACCCCGGCCCGGAGCGCGGCGAGCGCCGAGAAGACGGCCCTGTCCGCCGCGCGGACGCTGGGCTCGACCAAGTCGGCCGCGGACGGCGCCCGCAAGGTGATCTGGGCCGGCTCGGGCACCCCCGTCCTCGCCTACGAGACGATCGTCGGCGGCTTCCAGGACGACGGCACCCCCAACCAACTGCACGTCGTCACCGACGCCGCCACCGGCAAGAAGCTCTTCCAGTACCAGGGCATCGAGAACGTCACCGGCACCGGCAACACCCAGTACAGCGGGACGGTGTCGCTGTCGACGACGCAGTCGGGGTCGACGTACAACCTGACCGACGGCGACCGCGGCGGCCACAAGACGTACAACCTGAACCACGGCACCTCGGGCACCGGCACGCTGTTCTCGCAGTCGAGCAACACCTGGGGCAACGGCACCACGTCGAACGCCGCCACCGCGGGCGCCGACGCGCACTACGGGGCCGCCGAGACCTGGGACTTCTACAAGAACACGTTCGGCCGCAGCGGCATCAAGAACAACGGCGTCGGCGCCTACTCCCGCGTCCACTACGGCAACTCGTACGTGAACGCGTTCTGGGACGACGGCTGCTTCTGCATGACCTACGGCGACGGCTCCGGCAACGCGGACCCGCTGACCGCCCTCGACGTGGCCGGCCACGAGATGAGCCACGGCGTCACGTCGAACACGGCCGGTCTCAACTACTCCGGTGAGTCCGGCGGGTTGAACGAGGCCACCTCCGACATCATGGGCACCGGCGTGGAGTTCTACGCCGCCAACTCCTCCGACGTCGGCGACTACCTCATCGGCGAGAAGATCGACATCAACGGCGACGGCACCCCGCTGCGCTACATGGACAAGCCGAGCAAGGACGGCGGTTCGGCGGACTACTGGTCCTCGTCGGTCGGCGGCCTGGACGTGCACTACTCGTCCGGTGTCGCGAACCACTTCTTCTACCTGCTGAGCGAGGGCAGCGGCGCCAAGGTCATCAACGGCGTCAGCTACAACTCGCCCACCAAGGACGGCCTTCCGGTCACCGGCATCGGCCGGGACAAGGCGCTGCAGATCTGGTACCGCGCGCTCACCACCAAGTTCACCTCGACCACCAACTACGCGGCGGCCCGCACCGGCACCCTCGCGGCGGCGGGTGAGCTGTACGGCACCACCAGCACCGAGTACAAGGCGGTGCAGGACGCCTGGGCGGCCGTGGCGGTCGGCTCGCGCTCCGGTGGCGGCGGCGGTACGGGCACCTCGTACGAGAGCACCACGTCGGTGTCCATTCCGGACAACGGGCCCGCGGTCACCTCGTCGATCACGGTCTCCGGCCGGACCGGGAACGCGCCGAACAACCTTCAGGTAACGCCGAATATCAGCCACACGTGGCGCGGCGACCTGGTGGTCGACCTGGTCGGCCCGTCCGGCACGTCGTACCGGCTGAAGAACTTCAGCTCGTCCGACTCGGCGGACAACGTGACGGACACCTACACGGTGAACGCCTCCTCGGAATCGGCCAATGGCACCTGGAAGCTGAAGGTCCAGGACCAGGCCGCACAGGACGTCGGCACGATCAACGGGTGGAAGCTGACCTTCCCGTAACCGCAGGTAACACACGCGCGCACCGGGCGCCGTCCGAGGGGGGACCCCTCCTCGGACGGCGCCCGTTTTACATGGCCGCAACGTTCACCCAACACCTGCTTTTCGGCCAACATCACTTCAGGGTCCTGACATGTACGCGACCTTGATGTCACTCTTCCTTCACCCGTCGCACAGCACAGCAACTTCACAACCCCACAGCCGGGCCGGTGACCCCACTCCGCCCGGACTCCCCACATCCTGAAGGAGCTTGAGTGAGCCCCCTCTACGCGCGTCACAAGCGCACCACGCTCGCCATCGCCACCGCTGTCGCCGCCGGCGCCCTGCTCACCACGGGTATGACCGCGAACGCCTCGGCCGTCGACAAGAAGCCGCTGGCCGCCGCCCCCACGCTGCTCTCCAACTCCGCCCGCACCGCCCTCATCCAGAAGGCGGACGCGAACGTCGCCGAGACGGCCCAGCAGATAGGCCTCGGCGCCAAGGAGAAGCTGGTCGTCAAGGACGTCGTGAAGGACGTCGACGGCACGGTCCACACGCGCTACGAGCGCACCTACGCGGGCCTGCCCGTCCTCGGCGGCGACCTCGTCGTGCACACCTCCAAGGCCGGCAAGACGGAGGGCGTGACCAAGGCGAACAAGGCCACCATCAAGGTCGCCTCGCTCAAGCCGCAGATCACCGCCGCCAAGGCCGAGAAGTCCGCGCTCACCGCGGCCAAGACCCTCGGCTCCACCAAGCAGGCCGCCGACGGCGCCCGCAAGGTGATCTGGGCCGGCTCGGGCACCCCCGTCCTCGCCTACGAGACGATCGTCGGCGGCTTCCAGGACGACGGCACCCCCAACCAGCTGCACGTCGTCACCGACGCCGCCACCGGCAAGAAGCTCTTCGAGTACCAGGGCATCGAGAACGCCACGGGCACCGGCAAGAGCCTCTACTCCGGCACCGTCAGCCTCACCACCAACCTGTCGGGCTCGACGTACCAGCTGTACGACACCACGCGCGGCGGCCACAAGACGTACAACCTGGCCCGTGGCACCTCCGGCACCGGCACGCTCTTCACCGACGCCGACAACACCTGGGGCACCGGCGCGGCCTCCAGCTCCTCCACCGACCAGACGGCCGCCGTGGACGCCGCCTACGGCGCCCAGGAGACCTGGGACTTCTACAAGAACACCTTCGGCCGGAGCGGCATCAAGAACAACGGCGTCGCCGCGTACTCCCGCGTCCACTACAGCAGCGGCTACGTCAACGCCTTCTGGGACGACAGCTGCTTCTGCATGACCTACGGCGACGGCTCCAGCAACACCCACCCGCTGACCTCGCTGGACGTGGCCGGCCACGAGATGAGCCACGGCGTCACCTCCAACACCGCGGGCCTCAACTACAGCGGCGAGTCCGGCGGCCTGAACGAGGCCACCTCGGACATCTTCGGCACCGGCGTCGAGTTCTACGCGGCCAACTCCTCCGACCCGGGCGACTACCTCATCGGCGAGAAGATCAACATCAACGGCGACGGCACCCCGCTGCGCTACATGGACCAGCCGAGCAAGGACGGCGCCTCGGCCAACTACTGGTCCTCGTCGGTGAAGAACCTGGACGTGCACTACTCGTCCGGCGTCGCGAACCACTTCTTCTACCTCCTCTCGGAGGGCAGCGGTTCGAAGACCATCAACGGCGTCAGCTACAACTCGCCGACGTACAACGGCTCCACGGTCACCGGCATCGGCCGGGACAAGGCCCTCCAGATCTGGTACAAGGCCCTGACCACGTACTTCACGTCGACCACCAACTACAAGTCGGCCCGCACCGGCACGCTCTCCGCGGCGGCTGCGCTGTACGGCTCCGGCTCCACCGAGTACAACGCGGTGGCGGCGGCCTGGACGGCCGTCAACGTGACCGCGTGACGCGCTAGCGCAACGCCCAGGCGGGCCCCCGGGACGAAGTCGTCCCGGGGGCCCGCCCTACGCTCTCTCCCATGTCCTTCACGTACGAGGCGGTCGGCGCCACCCGCGAGAACCTCGCCGCCTGCCCACCGGGCTTCCACCCGCTGCACGTGCGCACGCGCATAGGCGAGGGCCAGGAAGTCTTCCACCGGGCCGCCGAGGCGGTCCTCACCTGGGAACTCCACCGCGCCCTCGGCGTGGGCATCGACGCCGCGGCCGACCGCGCGGCCCCCGGCGTCGACGTCACCGTCACCCTGGCCGGCCTCGTCAAGGCCCCCTGCCGCATAGTCTGGACGGCCGAGGAGTCCCGCCGCGCCGGCTGGGCCTACGGCACCCTCGCCGGCCACCCCGAAAGCGGCGAGGAGGCCTTCGTCGTCGACCGCACCGGCGACGGCACGGTCTGGCTCACGGTCGCCGCCTTCAGCAGACCCGCCAAGTGGTACGCCCGCGCGGGCGGCGCCGCGACCCGGGGGTTGCAGCAGGCGTACGCACGCAGGTGCGGGACGGTACTGCGGAAGCTGTGCGCGGGCGTGGCACCGGAGTTCTGACGGTACCGCGCCGGGCGAACCCCGGCCGGCCGGCGGCCGGAGGTGAGGGCGAGCGGAGACCACCACCCGCCCTCGGAGCCTCCCGGGACCTCAGCGCAGCAGCACTCCGGCCCCCGTCACTGCCCCCTCCGCGGGCACCACCACCAGGCCCAGTTCGGCACCGGAGGCCAGCAGGCGGTGGGTGGGGAGGATGCGGACCGTGTAGCCGTAAGGGCCCGTGCGGTCGAGGGCGAGGGGGCCCTCGTAGGTCCAGTGGCCCTCCAGGTCGGGGCCGGAGACCGGCTTCAGCGGCACCGTGGTCGCGTCCGTGATCCGGTCCTCCGGGTCGACGCGGCCGGAGACGGCCTGGACCTCCACGTCGTCGGGGGCGAGGTCGCCGAGGCGGACGCGGACGCGCAGGGCGAGGGTGGTGCCGAGTTCGGCGGTGGCCGTGGCGGTGGCCGTCTCGACGTGGTCCACCGAGACGCCGTGCCAGGCCGCCCGCACCCTGCCCTTCCAGGCGGACAGCTCACGGGCCGTGTCCGCGGTCATCGACCGGTGGGCGTGGGCCGCCGGGGTGTAGAGGCGCTCCACGTACTCCCGGACCATGCGGCCCGCCAGCACCTTGGGACCGAGGAGGGTGAGGGTCTGGCGGACCATCTCGATCCAGCGGTCCGGCAGACCGCTGCGGCCACGCTCGTAGAACCGCGGGGTCACCCGCTGTTCGAGGAGGTCGTAGAGCGCGGCTGCCTCGATGTCGTCCCGGCGGTCGGGATCGGTGCCCGCGCCGTCCGCCGTCGGGATCGCCCAGCCGAAGTCCGGCTGGAACCATTCGTCCCACCAGCCGTCCAGGACCGAGAGGTTGAGGCCGCCGTTGAGCGCCGCCTTCATCCCGCTCGTCCCGCACGCCTCCAGGGGACGGAGGGGGTTGTTCAGCCAGATGTCGCAGCCGGGCAGGAGCTTCTGCGCCATCGCCATGCCGTAGTCGGGCAGGAAGACGATCCGCTGCCGGACCCGCGGGTCGTCGGTGAACCGGACCAGCTCCTGGACCAGCCGCTTGCCGCCGTCGTCGGCCGGGTGCGCCTTCCCGGCCACCACGATCTGGATCGGGCGGTCCGGGTGGGTCAGGAGATCCAGCAGCCGGTCGCGGTCGCGCAGCATCAGCGTGAGTCGTTTGTACGACGGGACGCGCCGGGCGAACCCGATGGTCAGGACGTCCGGGTCGAGGGCGTTGTCGATCCAGCCCAGCTCCGCCGTGCCCGCGCCGCGCTGCCGCCAGGACGCCCGCAGCCGCTCCCGCACCTCCAGCACCAGCTGCTCGCGCAGGCTGCGGCGCAGCTCCCAGATCTCCTGGTCGGCGACGTCGGCGACCGCGTCCCAGCGCTCGGGACCGCCGACGGTCAGCGCCTCCTCGGTACGGCGGTCGCCCAGCCGCCGGGCCCCCAGCCGGACCACCTCCGGGGCCACCCAGGTCGGGGCGTGCACCCCGTTCGTCACCGAGGTGATCGGCACCTCGTCGGGGTCGAACCCCGGCCACAGCCCGGAGAACATCTCCCGGCTGACGTTGCCGTGCAGCAGCGAGACCCCGTTGGCGCGCTGGGCGAGCCGCAGCCCCATCACGGCCATGTTGAACAGGTTGGGCTCGCCGCCGGGGTAGGTCTCCATGCCGAGCCGCAGGATGTGCTCGACGCCGATCCCGGGGAGTTCGGCGTCGGCGCCGAAGTGGTGGGCGACCAGCTCGCGGTCGAAGCGGTCGATGCCGGCCGGTACGGGGGTGTGGGTGGTGAAGACGGTACCGGCCCGGACCGCTTCCAGCGCCGCGTCGAAGTCCAGCCCGGCGGCGACCAGTTCGGCGATCCGCTCCAGGCCGAGGAAGCCGGCGTGCCCCTCGTTGGTGTGGAACACCTCGGGCTCGGGGTGGCCGGTGAGCCGGCAGTACGTCCGTACGGCCCGGACGCCCCCTATCCCGAGCAGCATCTCCTGGAGCAGCCGGTGCTCGCTGCCGCCGCCGTAGAGCCGGTCGGTGACCCCGCGTTCGCCGACGTCGTTCTCCTCGACGTCCGAGTCCAGCATCAGCAGCGGCACCCGGCCGACCTGGGCCAGCCAGATGCGGGCCCGCAGCAGTCTGCCGCCCGGCAGCGCGAGGGAGACGTGCGCTGGGGTGCCGTCGGCCTCCTTGAGCAGGGCCACGGGGAGTTCGTTGGGGTCGAGGACGGGATAGTGCTCCTGCTGCCAGCCGTCCCGGGACAGGGTCTGCCGGAAGTAGCCGTGCCGGTAGAGCAGGCCGACGCCGATCAGCGGCACGCCGAGGTCGCTGGCCGACTTGAGGTGGTCGCCTGCCAGGATGCCGAGGCCGCCGGAGTACTGGGGCAGGGCGGCCGTGATGCCGAACTCGGGTGAGAAGTAGGCGACGGCGGCCGGGAGATCGGCCGGCTGCGGCCGGGTCTGGTACCAGCGGTCGCCGGTCACGTAGTCGCCCAGGTCGTCGGCGACCGCGGTCAGCCGGCGCAGGAACCGGCGGTCCCCGGCCAGTTCGGCGAGGCGGGCCGGCGGCACACTGCCGAGCAGCCGCACCGGGTCGCCCTCGGAGGCGGCCCAGCGCTCGGGATCGACGGACTGGAAGAGATCACGGGTCTCGGCGTGCCAGGACCACCGCAGATTGCGGGCCAGGTCACTGAGGGGGCGGAGGGGTTCGGGGAGAACGGGACGGACGGTGAACCGGCGGATCGCCTTCACATTCCACTCCACGCGTTCGCGGTGGGAGCCGTACGGCGGTGTGCGGCTCGGCGTCCCTCAGACAGTACCGGTGTCGGGGTGCCGCCGGGGGCTGCCGCCCCGGACCCGCGCTCCGGCCCGGACCGCCTCGTCCTCGGGTGCCTTCTTGTCGGTTTTCGCCCCGTACGAGACCCTGCCTCCCTGAGCTGAGGAGGGGGACTCGCAGCCATGTCACGGAGGTACAGCCGGCGTCTGCGTCTGGTGGGGGACTTGACCGCGGCCGTCACGGCCGCGGTGTTGTCGACGGCCACCCTGCCCGCGCACGCCGTACCGGAGGGAACCGTCGTCGACTCCGGCCGGGCCGGCTCGGTCGGCGGGAGTTATCTGGTGACGCTCGAGGAGGGGATCAAGGGGGCGTCGGCGGCCGGGAGGGACGTCGCCGCCCGGTATGGGGCGAAAATAAGCCATACTTACGGCACCGTGCTGAACGGCTACGCCGTCGAAGCAAGCGCTGCACAGGCCGGACGGCTCGCCGCGGACTCGCGGGTCGCCTCGGTCGTCCAGGACAGCCGGGTGCGGCTGGCCGGCACGCAGACGGACACGCAGACGAGCACACGGACGAACACCCGGAGCAGCACCCAGAAGCATCCGCCGTCCTGGGGCCTGGACCGCGTCGACCAGGCGGGGCTCCCGCTGAACGGGGCGTACACCTCGCCGGGGTCGGCGGGCGCGGGCGTCACCGTGTACGTGATCGACACCGGTGTCCACATCACCCACGCCGACTTCGGCGGACGCGCGAGCTACGGCTGGGACTTCGTGGGGAACGACAGGTCCGCCGGCGACGGCAACGGGCACGGCACCCATGTCGCCGGCATCATCGCCGGCACCAGGTACGGCGTCGCCAAGAAGGCCCGGATCGTCTCCGTGCGGGTCCTGGACGACACCGGGTCGGGCACCACCGCCCAGGTCATCGCCGGTGTCGACTGGGTCACCGCGCACGCCCGCAGACCGGCGGTCGCCAACCTCAGCCTGGGCGGCTACCACAGCGCCCAACTGGACACCGCCGTACGGAACTCGATCAAGGCGGGCGTGACCTACACGGTCGCCGCCGGCAACGACGGCCTCCCTGCGGCCCGTTACTCACCCGCCGACGTGTCGCAGGCGCTCACCGTGGGCGCCACCGACCGCACCGACACCCGCCCGGGCTTCTCCGACTACGGTTCCGCCGTCGACCTGTTCGCCCCGGGCGTGGCGATCACCTCCGACGCGAACGCGAGCGACACCGCGAGGGCGACCTGCTCGGGTACGTCGATGGCGGCACCGCACGTCGCGGGCGCCGCCGCCCTCTACCTCGCCGGGCACCGCGGGGCGACCCCCGCCCAGGTCGCCGGCGCCCTGATTGCGAGGGCGGCGAGCGGGAAGGTGTCGGATGCGGGGCGCGGGTCGCCGAACAGGCTCCTGCGGGTGCCGGAGTCGTAGACCGGAGTCGTGAAGCGGTTTCTGGTATGCGATCACGCCACCGGCCCCGTTCGCCGTGAACGGGGCCGGTCTTGTGCGTAGACATACGGCTGAGTAGTTAACAAAGTGCCGGATTGCCCACCCGAATAGGGTGGGAAGGCTCCTCCGGTACACCCCACAGACACAGCACTGACACCAGGCAGCGGTACAACACCAGGTACACCCCAGCAGGACCCACCTCCCCACCATCCATCCGCCCACACCCTCGTTGCCGCGGACAGGAGCGGTCATGCCCGCCACGCACCAGCCGTCAGCACCTCCGACCCGGCGCACGTCATCCGCCGCGCCACCCCCAGCGGACGAGGCCACCGCCGTCGGCCGCATACCCGTCCTCGACGTCCGCCCGCTGATCCAGCAGGGGCGCCGGCCCGCCAAGGCGGTCACCGGGGAGTCGTTCGAGGTCACCGCCACCGTCTTCCGCGAGGGCCATGACGCCGTCGCCGCCAACGTCGTCCTGACGGACCCCAAGGGCCGCCCGGGCCCCTGGACCCCGATGCGGGAACTGGCCCCCGGCACCGACCGCTGGGGCGCCACCGTCACCGTGGACGGGAAACCGGGCCGCTGGACCTACCAGGTCGAGGCATGGGGAGATCCGGTCGCCACCTGGCGCCACCACGCGAAGATCAAGATACCCGCGGGCATCGACACCGAACTGGTCCTGGAGGAGGGCGCCCGGCTCTACGAACGGGCCGCCGCCGGGGTCCCGAAGGCAAAAAAACGGGAAATCCTGCTCGCCGCGTCCGCCGCCCTCCGCGACGAGGAACGGCCCGCCCCCTGGCGCCTGGCCGCCGCCCTCACGCCCGAGGCCGAGAAGGTCCTGGCGCGGTATCCGTTGCGGGAGTTGGTGACGGTCTCGGAGCCGTTGCCGCTGCTGGTGGAGCGTGAACGGGCCCTGTACGGCTCCTGGTACGAGTTCTTCCCCCGCTCGGAGGGCACGCCCGAGCGGCCGCACGGCACGTTCCGGACCGCGGCCCGCCGGCTGCCGAAGATCGCGGAGATGGGCTTCGACGTCGTCTACCTCCCGCCGATCCACCCCATCGGCACCACCTTCCGCAAGGGCCGCAACAACACCCTCACCCCCGGCCCCGACGACGTCGGCGTGCCCTGGGCGATCGGCTCGCCCGAGGGCGGCCACGACGCCGTCCACCCCGACCTGGGCACCCTCGAGGACTTCCGGTGGTTCGTGGCCGAGGCCGGCCGGCACGGCCTGGAGATCGCCCTGGACTTCGC
>NZ_JBEZLP010000069.1:197-22661 GCF_040652195.1 Streptomyces sp. NPDC048278 | reverse complement strand
CTTGGAGAGTTCGCTGAGTTCCTGCTCAAGGTTGGACAGGGTCTGCGCGATCGCCTTGGTCTGCATCACCATGTCGTCGGCGGGGCAGCTGCCCCCGGGCCCCCGCACTGTCGGCCTCCGGACCTCGTCCCCCATCGCCGGGCGTGCTGGTTTCCTAGCATGGGCCCCGTGGACAAGTTGCGGCAGCTGCGCCTCGCCAAGGACGCCATGGACCGGGACTGGGCCGACCCGGCCCTGGACCTCGACGCGGTCGCCGCGCACGCCGGGTACTCGCGCTACCACTTCCTGCGCGCCTTCAAGGCGGCCTACGGAGAGACCCCCGGCCAGTACCTGACGCACCGCAGGATCGAGCGGGCGGAGGAGATGCTGCGCGGCGCGGACCTCACCGTCACCGAGATCTGCCACCTGGTCGGCTTCAGCAGCCTCGGTACCTTCTCGGCGAGGTTCAAGGCCCGCACCGGGCTCAGCCCCACCGAGTACCGGACCGAGCACGTCGGCCGCGGCGCCTCCCTCATCCCCGGCTGCTACGCCATGCTCTGGGCCGGCGGGTTCCCGGGCAGAAGCGCAACTTCCGAGAAGCGCGGCCCGGACCCGGCTGCCTACGGTGACGGTCAGGAACAGCGACCGTCCGGCGGCTGATGCCGGGCAGGCAGGAGAGCGGACCCATGATCCAGGGCCTGGCCATCACCACCGTGTGGACCTTCGACCAGCAGCGCACCAAGGCCTTCTTCACCGAGAAGCTCGGCTTCGAGGTGCGCGACGACATCGCGATGGGCGACATGCACTGGGTCACCGTCGGCGCCAAGGACCAGCCCGGTGTCGAACTCGCCCTGATGCGCCTGGACGGACCGGGCCTCGACCCCGAGTCCGCCGAGGCGCTGCGCAAGCTGGTCGCCAAGGGGGTCATGGGAGCCGGCGCGTTCCGCACGGACGACTGCCGCGGCGACTACGAGACCTTCAGCGCGCGGGGCGTCGAGTTCGTCCAGGAGCCCAAGGAACGCCCGTACGGCATCGAGGCGATCTTCCGCGACGACAACGGCAACTGGTACTCGCTGACCGAGCGCAGCGAAGAGCTGGACTTCTCCAAGGAGTTCTGAGCATGCCGACGGAGACCGGGCCCGACCACACCGCCGTCCGCACCGCCCTGTGGCGGGCGCTGCACCTGCGCGCCGACGCGCCGCCCCACGTCATCGAGGACGAGGTCGGGCTGCGGCTCGCCGAACCGGACGCGGACGGCGCTGACACCGCGGACGGCTGGCGGGCCCGGCCGGACATGGACGTCGAGGCCACCCGGCGGACCCGGGCGTCCATCGTGGCCCGGGCCCGGTTCGTCGAGGACCTGGTGCTGGCGGCGGCCGGGCGCGGGGTGGACCAGTACCTCGTGCTCGGCGCCGGGCTCGACACCTTCGCGCAGCGCCGGGCCGCCGACGCGGTGGCCGCCGGGCTGCGGGTGTTCGAGGCCGACCGGCCCGGGGCCGTGGCCTGGAAGCGGCGGCGGCTGACCGAGCTGGGGTACGGCGTGCCCGGCTGGCTGACGCTGGTGCCGGTGGACTTCGAGGGCGACTGGTGGGGACAGCTGGTGGCCGCCGGGTTCGATCCGTCCCGGCCGGCCGTGGTCGCCTCCGCCGGGGTCACGATGTACCTCACGGAGGACGCCGTCGCCGCCACCTTCCGGCGCATCGCGCGGCTGGCGCCCGGGTCGACGCTGGTCACGACGTTTCTGCGGCCGATCGAGGACGTCGAGCCCGACCAGCGGGAGCAGCTGCGGGTGGCCCAGCGGGGCGCGCGGGCCGCGGGCACGCCCTTCCTGAGCTTCTACGCACCCGAACGGATGGCGGCCCTGGCCCGCGAGGCCGGCTTCCGGGACACCCGGCACGTCCCGGCGGAGGAACTCGCCGACCGCTACTTCGCCGACCGCACCGACGGACTCCGCCCGTCCCGCGGCGAGGAGATCCTCGTGGCCCGCACCTGAAAGCCGACAGCGCCCCGGCAGTGCCCCGTCAGGGGCGCTGGGGGTACCCCCGGCCGAAGGCTGGGGGAGGAACTGCGCGACCAGCCCCCACCGGCCCGCAGCTCACCACTCACGGTTCATTCCTTCTCGCCTGGGTCGGCCCCGGCAGCATCGGGTAGCTGCCGGTGGCCGTCGGGGCGTGTTCCGGGAGCCAGAGGACGGCCACCGCGCCCTCCGCCGGGATGTGCTCGGGTGCGCCGGCCGGCCGGATGTTGCGGAAGGTGAGGCGGGCGCCCAGGACGCGGGCCTGGCCCGCCGCGATGGTCAGGCCCAGCCCGTGGCCCTGGCCCGCCCGGTCCTCGCTGCCGGTGCGGAAGCGGCTCGGCCCCTCCGCGAGGAGCTTCTCGGGGAAACCGGGGCCGTGGTCGCGGACCCGGATGACCCGGCCCTCGACGGTCACCTCGATGGGCGGCTTGCCGTGCCGGGCCGCGTTGGCGAGCAGGTTGAACAGCACCCGCTCCAGCCGGCGCGGATCCGTGGTCACCTCCGACTCGTGCACCACCCGCACCTCGATCTCCGGGTCCTTCGCGGCCACCCGCCGGGCGACGAACTCGCCCAGCATGATGTCCTGCAACTCGGCCCGTTCGGAGGCGCTGTCGAGACGGGCCACCTCCAGCACGTCCTCGACCAGGGTGCGCATCGCCTTCGCCCGGTCCAGGACGAGTTCGGTGGGGCGGCCGGGGGGCAGGAGCTCGGCCGCCGTGAGCAGGCCCGTCACCGGCGTCCGCAGCTCGTGCGCGATGTCCGCGGTCACCCGCCGCTCGGCCTCCAGGCGCTGCTGCAACGCGTCCGCCATGGCGTCCACCGCCCGCGCCAGGTCGTCGGTCTCGTCCCGTACGACCCCGCCGATCGCCTCCCGCACCCGCACGTCCGGCTCGCCCTGGGCGACCTGGTTGGCCGCAGCCGCCGCCTTGCGCAGCCGGACCGAGAGCTGCCCGCCGATCAGCACGCCGAGCGCGCTGCCGCCGAGGACGACCGCGATGGACCCGATGACCAGGGCCTGGTCGAGGTCCTTCAGCACGTTGCTGCTGCGGTTCGCGAAGGTGCTGTGCAGGGACAGCACCCGCCCGTCCTTGGCCTGCACCGCGGCCCAGATGTCCGGCGCGCCGCTGCCGTGGTCGATGACGTCGGTCGCCCGGCGGCCCGCGTCGACCCGCTCGCGCAGGGCCGGCGGCAGCCGGGGGTCGTTGACCTTCACGTCGGGGAAGTTCGCCCTCCCGTACAGCTCGTAGTTGCGCTGGCCGATCTGGAGCCGCTCGTTGGCCAGCTCGCGCGCGTTGTCCAGCATCGAGACCCGGGCGGCGTTGTGCACCACCAGGCTCAGCGCGATCGCGACCAGCGCGCCGACCAGGGCGATCGCCGCGCTCAGCTTCCATCTGAGTCCGGTGCGCAACCCCGGACCCCGGTACCGGTGGGAGAACCCCCGCATGACCGCCTCGCTCAGGCCTTCAACTTGTAGCCGAAACCGCGGACCGTCTCGATCCGGTCCTGGCCGATCTTGGTGCGCAGCCGCTGCACATGGACGTCGACGACGCGGGTGTCCCCGCCCCAGCCGTAGTCCCAGACGCGTTCGAGCAGCTTGTCGCGGGAGAGTACGGTCCCCGGTGCCGAGGAGAACTCCAGGAGCAGTCGCATCTCGGTGGGCGTCAGCGCGACCGGCTGCCCGGCCCGGCGCACCTCCATGCCCTCGGTGTCGATCTCCAGATCGCCGAAGGTGAGCATGCCGCCCGTCACCTCCGCCGCGTCCACGTGCGGTTTCTCGCCGCCGCTCGCGTGCCCGAAGCGGCGCAGCACCGCCCGGATCCGGGCGACCAGGACGGCCCCGTCGAACGGCTTGGTGACGTAGTCGTCGGCGCCCGCCTCAAGACCGAGCACCACGTCGATGGAGTCGGCCCGCGCCGAGAGCATGATCACCGGGACGGTCGACTCGTCACGGATGCGGCGGCACAGGCTCACCCCGTCCAGGCCCGGGACCATCACGTCCAGCAGGGCGATGTCGGGCCGGTCGGCGCGGAAGGCCTCCAGGCCCGACAGGCCGTCGGGCATGGCGGTGACCGCGAAGCCGTCCCGCTCCAGGGCGAGCTGGGTGGCCTCGCGGATGACGTCGTCGTCCTCGACGAAGAGGACGTGGGTCTGGTCTGCCATCCCGGCTCTCTCGGTAGTCGGTGGGGGTCGATCGGGTGTCGATCAGGTGGGTACGGCGGGCGCGGCCGGTGCGGCCGGTGCGGTGGGCTCAGTTGGCCGGGGAGGGCACCGGCGTGGCGTCGTCGTCGCCGCTGCCCGCCGCGTTGCCGTAGTCGGTGTGGTGGAAGTCCTCCTGGACGAAGCGCCCCCCGGACCAGCTGTAGGTGATCACGTTCTCGCCGGACGGGCTGGAGACCGGGTCACCCTTCTCGTACACCTGTTTGGTGACGCTCAGGTCGCCGCGGTCTATCTCCGCGTAGACGGGGGACTCCTCGGCCTTGAAGACGTTCTTGTACGCGCCGCTCTCCCTGCGGTACACGTATGCCCCGACCCCGACCGCGTCCCCGCAGGTCAGCACGTTGACGACAATGTCCTCGACCGGGCCGCCGGTCAGATCGCCGTACGTCACGTCGACGGGGTACTCGTCGCCTGAGCACGGCTTCAGGTCCCGCTTCACCGTGCCCGAGACCGCCGGGTCGGCCTTCACCAGGGCGACCGCGTCGACCTTCTCGTACGTCTGCGACGGGTTGGGCGAGGGAGCCTTGGCGGCCGGGGCGGGCGCGACCGAGCCGGCGTGCGCCGGTCCCTCGTCACGGGCTCCGGTGCCGCCGGTGCCGCAGGCCGCGGCGAAAAGGGCGAGGGCGGCGAGCACGGCCGTCGCCGTGATCACCGCCTGTGCACTCGCCGGGCCCCTGCTGGGCCCTGTGCCGGTCAGGCCGCGCAACGCTCCCGCTCCTCACGCTCCAGCGCGCGTGCGTCGAGGTCGCGTGACTCCAGCTCCTCGCGGAGCCGGGCGAGCGCCCGGTGCAGCGTGCTCTTGACCGTTCCGGCCGACATGCCGAGGGCGGCGGCCGTCTCCTCCGTGGACATCTGCTCCCAGTGTCGCAGCACCACGACACTGCGCTGCTTCGGAGCCAGCACCTTCATGATGTCCATGAGGAGAGCGCGGTCCGCGTGCTGCTCGGTGGAGTCCTCCACGCTGGCGTCGGGCAGCTGCTCGGTCGGGACCTCCTCCAGCTTCCGCGCCCGCCACCACTCGGTCCGCGTGTTGATCATGACCCGGCGCAGGTAGGCGTCGGCGAGCTTCTTGTCCTCGATGGTCTCCCAGCGGCCGTACGTCCGGACCAGCGCGGTCTGGAGCAGGTCCTGGGCGTCCGTCGGGTCCGGGACCAGCCGGCGGGCGCTGCGCAGCAGCGCGTCCTGCCGAGTGCGGACGTACTCCTCGAATTCGAGCACCTCGCCCTGCGCCATGATCAACCGCCTCCCGATCCCCGTTGTCCCCGGCCCTGTGCCTGAGTTCCTGCCGTCCCGCGGTCCTGGCGGGCACAGAAACGAAGCTACGGACCTGTTGTCACGGGGCTGTGCGGAGCAGCCTGCGGGTAGCAATCGGCTGTCCGTCGGTTGTGTAACGGAAGTAGGTGCGGGGTAAGCGGGTACGGGTTTATGCCCGACTGTGCATGGATTTGTAGTGGGGGTGAGGTGGCGGTCGGGCCGTAACAGAGCCCGGTCCGCTGTGATGTGCCTGTACGTCAGCTCAGCGGAAGCCGGTAGAGGCCGCCCGCGAGCGGCTCCACCAGGCCGTCCGAGACCAGCCCGTCCAGCGCGCGTGCCCGCTGCACCGGCTCGTGCCACACCCGGTCGAGCGCCGTCTGCGGCACCGGGGTGTGCGCCTCCCGCAGAACGGCCAGCAGCTTGCCGCGCACCTGCCGGTCGGTACCGGCGTACGTCTGCCCGCGCCGCGGCGGCCCCTCGTGCTCCGGCTTGCCGGCCAGCCGCCAGGCGCACTCCCCGGCGATCGGACACCGCTGGCACGTCTCGTTCTTCGCCGTGCACACCAGCGCGCCCAGCTCCATCGAGGCGGCGGCCCAGCGGGCGGCGGTCTTCTCGTCCGGCGGCAGGAGCTCGCGGGCGAGCTTGCGCTCGGCGGCGGTGGTGGCGTTCGGCGGGTACTGCACACCGGTCACCGCCCGCGCGAACACCCGCCGCACGTTCGTGTCGAGCACGGCGTGCCGCTGCCCGTACGCGAACGAGGCCACGGCCGCGGCGGTGTACTCGCCGATGCCCGGCAGCGCGAGCAGCTGCGCGTGATCCGTCGGTACGTCCCCGCCGTGCCGTTCCGTTATGGCGACGGCGGCGCCGTGCAGCCGCAGGGCGCGGCGCGGGTAGCCGAGCCGGCCCCAGGCGCGGACCGCCTCGCCGGGCGCCTCCGCGGCGAGGTCGGCGGGGCGCGGCCAGCGGGCCAGCCACTGCTCGTACACGGGCAGCACCCGGCTCACCGGCGTCTGCTGCAGCATGAACTCGCTGACCATCACACCCCACGGGCCCGCCTCCGGGCGGCGCCAGGGGAGGTCACGGGCGTGGGTGTCGAACCAGGCGATCACGGGGGTGTGAAGCTTCTCAGTCATGGCCCTTCCGATCCTGCCACGTCCGGCGGCGGGTGGCGTGGACGTGGTCCGCGGCGGGGGCGGGGCGTGGTCGGGGTTGACGCCGCTCGCGGTGAAGAGTGGCCGCGCTGACGGGAGTTGCCGGAATGATGATCCGGAAAAGTTGAGGTTTGGGCGGCGGGTGGGGCGAGGAACTGCACGGATCTCTCGTACAGTTTGCGCCGTGGGATCTCTGCGCAATCCGGTCGGGCCGCTTCCCTCCTCCATCTACTGGCGACGGAGGGTCTTCATGCTGTCGGCGTGCGTCGTCCTGGCGCTGTTGATCGCGTGGATCGTCACGTCGAACGGCGGGGGCGGCAAGAAGAACGCCGGCGGGTCGGACGGCAAGAATCCCGTGTCCACGATCACGCCGGGGCCGTCCGGCAGCGGGCCGGCGATCAGCCAGGCACCGGGCGGACGGGACGAGTCGAGCGGGGGCGGTTCGGGCGGCGGATCCGGTGCGAGTTCCGGGTCGAGCTCCGGTTCAGGTTCCGACGGCGGGAGTTCGGCCGGCTCGGGCGGTTCCTCGGGTTCCGCCGGCTCCTCGGGTTCCTCGTCCGGCTCCGGGGACGACGTGACGTCGGGCTCCGGCGGTACGGTCGCCTCGCTGCCGGGGACCTCCACGCTGCCCAACTGCACCGCCGGGTCGGTGACGTTGGCGCTGCGGAGCCTGCACAACTCGTACTCGCCCGAGCAGACGCCGACCTTCGAGCTCACCGCGAAGAACACGTCGTCCAGCGACTGCAAGATCGACCTCGGGCCGAAGAACGCGGTGCTCACCATCACGCAGGCCAGCGCGGACGACACCTACTGGTCGTCGGCGGACTGCCCGAAGGCCCCGGCCGCCCGGTGGTACCGGGTGCCGTCCGGCAGCAGCATCACCTACACCCTGAAGTGGGACCGCAAGCCGAGCGCCGCCCAGTGCGCAACGCCTGCGGCGGGCTCGGCCGGCACGGGCACGTATCTCCTGGAAGCGGCGGCCCCGGGATTCACCAAGGCCCAGGCGTCCTTCGTACTGGCGGCGGACTAGGCCGACCCGCGGGCGGGATACCCTCACCGGCGCTTGCCGGGTGCCGCCGCGCCCACCCGTGCCGCCCCAGCGGCACGATTGCCCGCAGCTAGGAAGCCCCGTAAGGGGCGCGGGGAACTGCGCGACCAGCCCCCACCGGGCCGCGGCCGAACTAAGCGGCGAGATCAGACATACCGCTCAAGGATCGACGACTCCGCCAGTCGTGACAGTCCCTCGCGTACGCTGCGGGCGCGCGCCTCGCCGACTCCGTCGACGGTTTGGAGGTCGTCGACGCTCGCGGCGAGCAGCTTCTGCAGGCCGCCGAAGTGCTCCACCAGCCGGTCGATGATCGCCCCCGGCAGCCGCGGCACCTTGGCCAGCAGCCGGAAGCCGCGCGGCGACACCGCCGAGTCCAGCGCCTCGGGCGAGCCGGTGTACCCCAACGCCCGCGCCACCGTCGGCAGTTCCAGCAGCTCCGCGTGGCTCAGAGCGTCCAGCTCGGACAGCGCCTCGTCGACCGTGCGGGAGCGTTTTGCCGTCGGCTCGGGCACGTAGTCCCGGACCACCAGCTCGCGCTCGGGCTCGACCCCGGCGATCAGCTCGTCGAGCTGGAGGGCGAGCAGCCGCCCGTCGGTGCCCAGTTCGACCACGTACTCGGCGATCTCCGTGGCGATCCGGCGGACCATCTCAAGCCGCTGGGCGACCGCGGACACGTCCCGGACCGTCACCAGGTCCTCGATCTCCAGCGCCGACAACGTT
Organism: Streptomyces sp. NPDC048278; assembly: GCF_040652195.1. Classification (NCBI taxonomy): domain Bacteria; kingdom Bacillati; phylum Actinomycetota; class Actinomycetes; order Kitasatosporales; family Streptomycetaceae; genus Streptomyces; species Streptomyces sp. NPDC048278. Next base: position 14,275 of record NZ_JBEZLP010000069.1, on the reverse strand, counting down.
CCCGCGACCTCGTCCAGGCGGAGCTTGTACCGCTCCAGGGTCGCCAGCGCCTGGTTCGCGCGGGAGAGGATCGCCGCCGAGTCCTCCAGGACGCGGCGCTGCCCCTCGACGTACAGCGCGATCAGCCGCATCGACTGGGAGACCGAGACCACCGGGAACCCGACCTGCTTGGAGACGCGGTCCGCCGTGCGGTGCCGGGTGCCCGTCTCCTCCGTGGGGATCGTCGCGTCCGGCACGAACTGCACGCCTGCCCGGAGGATCTTCGACAGGTCGGAGGAGATCACGATGCCGCCGTCGAGCTTGCACAGCTCGCGCAGCCGGGTCGCCGTGAACTCGACATCCAGGACGAAACCGCCCGTGCACATCGACTCGACCGTCTTGTCGAAGCCGAGGACGATGAGTCCGCCCGTGTTGCCGCGAAGGACCCGCTCCAGGCCGTCCCGCATGGACGTGCCCGGAGCCACGGCGCTCAGCGAGGCGCGCATCAGGCCATCGGTACCGGCACTCCCACCGGACTTTCCGGGAGCTCCTGCCCGGTCGTTGGCTGCCACTGCACTCCTCCGGTCGCAGGTTCTGAGGCGCTGCCGTCCCCGCACTCGGTTCGTACGGACGGGCGAGACCAGGGCAAAGTCTACCGGCGCTCCTCCGCCTCCCGCGGGGCCTCTCGGCGACGGGAGCGCGGCAGCACCCGCAGGGCGTCCCCCATGTCGGCGACTTCCAGGACCTTCATGCCCGTCGGGATCTTGCCGGGATCGCCCGGCACGAGCGCGTGCGTGAAGCCGAGCCGGTGCGCCTCCGTGAGCCTGCGCTGGACCCCGGTGACCCGTCTGACCTCGCCCGCGAGGCCGACCTCGCCGATGGCGACCAGGTTCTTCGGGAGCGGGGTGTCGCTGGCGGCGGAGGCCAGGGCGAGGGCGATGGCCAGGTCGGCGGCCGGCTCGGAGAGCTTCACCCCGCCGACGGTCGCGGAGTAGATGTCCCGCTTGCCGAGCGCGCTGATCCGGCCGCGCTGCTCCAGGACGGCCAGCATCATCGAGACGCGGGAGGTCTCCAGGCCGGAGGTGGTGCGGCGGGGGGAGGGGATCTGGGAGTCCACGGTCAGCGCCTGGACCTCGGCGACCAGCGGGCGGCGGCCCTCCAGGGTGACGGTCAGACAGGTGCCGGGGACCGGTTCGGCACGTCGTGTCAGGAAGAGCCCGCTGGGGTCGGCGAGACCCGTGATGCCCTCGTCGTGCAGCTCGAAACAGCCGACCTCGTCGGTGGCGCCGTAGCGGTTCTTGACGCCCCGGACCAGGCGGAGGCGGGCGTGCCGGTCGCCCTCGAAGTGCAGGACGACGTCCACGAGGTGTTCGAGGAGCCGCGGTCCCGCGATCGCGCCGTCCTTGGTGACATGGCCCACCAGGAGGGTCGACATGCCCCGGTCCTTCGAGGCGCGGATGAGCGCCCCGGCCACCTCGCGGACCTGGGCCATGCCGCCGGGCGCGCCGTCGATCTCGGGGGAGGCGACGGTCTGCACCGAGTCCAGGATCAGCAGGGACGGCTTCACCGCGTCCAAGTGGCCGAGGACGGCGGCCAGATCGGTCTCGGCGGCCAGGTAGAGGTGGTCGTCGATGGCGCCGATGCGGTCGGCGCGCAGCCGGACCTGGCTCGCCGACTCCTCGCCGGTGACGTAGAGCGTGCGGTGCTCGTCGCTGGCCGACTTGGCGGCGACGTCGAGCAGGAGGGTGGACTTGCCGACGCCGGGTTCGCCGGCCAGCAGCACCACCGCGCCCGGGACCAGCCCGCCGCCGAGGACCCGGTCCAGCTCGGGGACGCCGGTGGTGCGGGCGGTGGCCTGACGGCCGTCGACCTGGCCGATGGGCACCGCGGAGGTGGTGACCCGGCCGGGTGCCGTCGTACGGACCGCGGGCGCGCCGTACTCCTCGATCGTGCCCCACGCCTGGCACTCGGCGCACCGGCCGAGCCACTTGGCCGTCTGCCAGCCGCACTCGGTGCAGCGGTAGGACGGACGGTCCTTCGAGGTCTTGGTACGGGCAGCCATGCGGAAACCGTAGCCCCCGCCACTGACAGTGGGGCCACGGTGGCCCGCGTGACAGGTGCGGGCGGACCGGTCCCGGCCACTCCGAGGGGGGTACGAGTCTCGGTGGAACAGGTTCCTGTCCCCGATTGAGGGATCGTTTCACCCGTACGGATTAAAAGAGCTCAAGCCGCCGGAAGGGGCCATACGGCGCCGCCTACGGTCGCACGGGTGATGAGCAGCATTCCGGAGACCTCGGCCCGAACGACCGGCGCACACCGGGCGCACCGGGAGGCGCGCGCGGCGCGTGACCGTGCGGCGGCGCGTGCGCTGGCGCAGCGACCGCCGGCCCGTTACGAGCCCTACCTGGACGGGCTGTTCACCTACTGCCTCTCGGTGCTGTGCGACCACGACGCGGCCACCGCCGCCCTCGGGGACGTGCTCGCCCTCGCCGAGCGGCGCGGCCAGCGCGTCCCGGAGGCCGCCGGGGACCGCAGGGCCTGGCTGTACGCGCTGGCCCGCTGGGCCTGTCTGCGCGGGCTGGCCCAGGCCAAGCAGAAACGTCAGGCCACCCACGCGGCGGGCCGGCACCCCGCCCCCGACCCCGCGGTCCCCGCCGACCCCGCCGACATCCAGGAGCAGCGGCGCCGCGAACTCGCCCTGCTCGCCTGGCCGGAGGCCGCCGGGACCACCCCCGAGCAGCGCGAGGCGCTCGAACTCGCCGTACGCCACCACCTCGCCGCCCACGAGGTCGCCGCCGTCCTCGGCATGGACCTGGCCGGCGCCCGGGAGCTGCTCGCCTCCGCCGCCTGCGAAGTCGAACGCACCCGCGCGGCCCTCGCCGTCGTCGAGACCGGCGGCTGCCCGAGCGTGTCCCACCTCACCGGCGACAGCCAGCTGGTCCTCAGCAGCGCCCTGCGCCGCGAACTGGTCCGGCACGTCGACGACTGCCCGCGCTGCCGCCGCACCGCCGAACGCGCGGCCCCCGGCCGGTGGCCCGGCGCGATGACCACGCCCGCCGAGCTGCCCGTCCTGGAGGCGCCCCGCGCGGCCCTGCACGTGGCCATGGCGCACCAGCCACGCGCGCGTGGCGCCGCCGCCCCGCGCTTCGACCGGCGGGGCTTCCCGATGGACCCCAAGGACCGCGCGGCCCGCCGCGACCGGCTACGCGCGCGTGCCGTCACGACGACCGTCGTCGCCACGGTGGTGGCCGCGCCGGTGCTCGCCCTGTGGGCCGCGTACCGGGGCTCGCCGGCGGGGGACGCCCACGGGGGGCCGTCCGCGACCGCGCGCGAGGCCGCGGGACCCGACGCGCTCGACGGCGACGGGTCCGGGGGCTACCGGAACGCCGGCAACGCCGGCGCCAGACCCGGGCCGCGGATCGGCAAGGACGGCAAGGCCGACGTGTCGGTGGAGGTGGTCAGCGTCGCGGGAGCCGGGCGGAGGCCGGCCGGTACGGGGCACCTCGCGGTGACGGCCGCGAACGACGGCGACACGACCCTGATCACGCTCGTGGCGTCCGGGGACGCGGCGGTGCGGTGGTCGGTGTCCACGCCGGCGGCCTGGCTGTACTTCTCCCGGCCGTCGGGAACGCTCCGGCCGGGCGAGTCGTTCACGATCAAGGTGTACGTCGACCATCTGCGGGAGCCGGCCGGGCACTGGAGCGCGCGGGTGGCGGTGGCGCCGGTGGGGGCGGTGGTGTCGATCGACGGGTACGGGATGGCTCCGCCGGTGCGCAGGGGACCGAAACCGCCCCCTGCGGCGACGCCGACCCCGACCCCGTCCGACCCGACCCAGCCGTCACCCCCGGCCGGCGATCCACCGACGTCGGGCGACCCGACACCGACCCCCACCGAATCGACCCCCACCGACCCGACGGGCTCCCCTTCCCCGACGGCACCCGCCGGCGAGACCCCCACACCGACCCCATGACCCACCCGACCTCCGCCTGACCCCCGGCCCGGCCGGGCGCGTGCGGGCGCCCCGGTCGGGCCGCGGGTACCCCCAGCGCCCCTGAAGGGGCGCTGGGGTGAGCGTCAGTCGGTCGGATCCGCCGGGTGGGGCGCCAGCAGGGGGAGCTGGGAGGCGAGGCGTTGCTCGCAGAGTTCTGTCAGGCGGTCGTAGCCGGCCTTGCCCATCAGTTCGGTCAGTTCGGCGCGGTAGGAGACGTACACCGGGTCGCCCGCGCCGTGTGCGGAGGTCGCCGAGGTGCACCACCAGTGGAGGTCGTGGCCGCCCGGGCCCCAGCCCCTGCGGTCGTACTCGCCGATCGAGACCTGGAGGACCCGCGTGTCGTCGGGGCGGTCGATCCAGTCGTACGTCCGGCGGATCGGCAGCTGCCAGCAGACGTCCGGCTTGGTCTCCAGCGGCTCGCGGCCCTCCCGCAGCGCGAGGATGTGCAGCGAGCAGCCCGCGCCGGCGGCGAAGCCGGGGCGGTTCTGGAAGATGCAGGAGCCCTGGTACGGGCGGGTCTGACGGGAACCCTCGTCGTCCTCCGAGACCCAGCCGTGCGCGGTGCCCTCGGCGTGGTTCTGCCAGATCTCCGGCGTGAGCCTCGCCACATGGTCGGCGACCCGCTTCTCGTCGTCCTCGTCGGAGAAGTGCGCGCCCAGCGTGCAGCAGCCGTCGTCCGCGCGGCCCGCCTGGATGCCCTGGCAGCCGCTGCCGAAGATGCAGGTCCAGCGGGAGGTCAGCCAGGTCAGATCACAGCGGAAGACCTGCTCGTCGTCGGCCGGATCCGGGAACTCCACCCATGCTCGCGCGAAGTCGAGACCCTTCTCGTCCGCCGCGAGGGTCTTCTTCGGCTGCTTCGCCCGCGAAGAACCGTCGGCTGATTTGGCGGCCTTGTGGTCCTTCGTCTTTTTCGTCTTTGGCACCCGTCCAGGGTAAGTCGCCGAAGGGCACTCCGGGGACTGCTCAGGGACCCCTGTCAGCAGTGTTCCGTACAGTTCCGTACATGAGACTCGGTGTCCTCGACGTGGGATCTAACACGGTGCATCTGCTGGTGGTGGATGCACACCCCGGCGCGCGCCCGCTGCCGGCGCACTCGCACAAGGCGGAGTTGCGCCTGGCCCAACTCCTCGACGGCAACGGGGCGATCGGCCCCGACGGGGTCGAGAAACTGGTCGGTGTCGTCAAGGACGCCCTGCAGGCCGCGGAGGACAAGGGCGTCGAGGACCTGCTGCCGTTCGCCACCTCCGCCGTGCGCGAGGCCACCAACGCCGACGACGTCCTCGCGCGCGTGAAGGCCGAGACCGGTGTCGAGCTCCAGGTGCTCACCGGTGCCGAGGAGGCCCGGCTGACCTTCCTCGCGGTCCGCCGCTGGTTCGGCTGGTCCGCCGGAAAGCTGCTGGTCCTGGACATCGGCGGCGGCTCCCTGGAGATTGCCTACGGCATCGACGAGGAGCCCGACACGGCCGTCTCGCTGCCGCTCGGCGCCGGCCGGCTCACCGCGGGCTGGATCCCCGGCGACCCGCCGTCCTCCGACGACATACGGGCGCTGCGTCGCCATGTACGCGCCGAGATCGCCCGTACGGTCGGCGAGTTCAGCCGCTTCGGCGCCCCCGACCACGTGGTCGCCACCTCCAAGACCTTCAAGCAGCTGGCCCGCATCGCCGGCGCGGCCCGCTCCGCCGACGGCCTCTACGTCCAGCGCGAACTCAAGCGCGGCTCGCTGCAGACCTGGGTCCCGAGACTGGCGGCGATGACCACGGCCCAGCGCTCCGCGCTCCCGGGTGTCTCGGAGGGCCGGTCGGGCCAGCTGGTCGCGGGCGCGCTGGTGGCGGAGGCCGCGATGGACCTCCTGGAGGTGGAGAGCGTGGAGGTCTGCCCGTGGGCGTTGCGGGAGGGCGTGATCCTGCGGCGCCTCGATCACATGGGTTCGGCGTAGCGCCTCTCTAAGAGCGCGTCTAGGGGCGCGGGGTTGTATCCGGTGTGCGGGGCCGGCGCCGCGTGGGCACGAGAAGCCGTGCCGGCGCCGCACCCGCCGACGCACCGCGACGCGCAACGGGGACGGGGGCGCCCGTCCCCGTCCGCCCCGTACTCGCCGGCGCGACCCCCGTCACACCGGCGACCCGGCGCCCGCTGTCCACCCACCCCCACCCCGTAACCTGTCCCTCGTGGCAAACCCAAGGGACGTCGTCCGCATCCCGGATGCGAAGGTCGCGCTCTCCACGGCCTCCGTCTACCCGGAGTCGACGGCGACGGCCTTCGAGATCGCCGCACGCCTCGGCTACGACGGCGTCGAGGTCATGGTGTGGACCGACCCGGTCAGCCAGGACATCGAGGCCCTGCGCCGGCTGAGCGACTACCACCGCATCCCGATCCTCGCCGTCCACGCGCCCTGTCTGCTGATCACCCAGCGGGTCTGGTCCACCGACCCCTGGGTGAAGCTCCAGCGGGCCCGCGCCGCCGCCGAGAAGCTGGGCGCGAGCGCGGTCGTCGTCCACCCCCCGTTCCGCTGGCAGCGCCAGTACGCCCGCGACTTCGTCGAGGGGATCTGGCGCATGGCGAACGAGACGGACGTGCGGTTCGCGGTGGAGAACATGTACCCGTGGCGCTACCGCGACCGCGAGATGCTCGCGTACGCCCCGGACTGGGACGTCACCAAGGACGACTACCGGCACTTCACGATCGACCTCAGCCACGCCGCGACGTCCCGCACCGACGCGCTCGCCATGCTCGACCGGATGGGCGGCCGGCTCGGCCACGTCCACCTCGCCGACGGCCGCGGCTCCGCCAAGGACGAGCACCTGGTGCCGGGGCGCGGCACCCAGCCCTGCGCCGAGCTGCTGGAGCGGCTCGCGGTCACCGGCTTCGACGGGCATGTCGTCATCGAGGTCAACACCCGGCGCGCGATGTCCGGCGCGGAGCGCGAGGCCGATCTCGCGGAGGCGCTGGCCTTCACCCGGCTGCACCTCGCCTCGGCGGTGAAGGTGCCCCGCCGATGACCGACGCCCCCGCCGGAAAGGGCACCGGCGTCCGCCGCCGCGGCCGTCCGCCGCGCACCGAGTCGGCCGACACCCGGGACCGTATCCTCGTCACCGCCCGCGAGGAGTTCTCCGAACACGGCTTCGAGAAGACGTCCGTACGTGCCATCGCCAAGGCCGCCGGTGTCGACTCCGCCCTGGTCCACCACTACTTCGGCACCAAGGAACAGATCTTCGAGGCCGCCATCGCGGTCGCCTTCGCCCCCGCCCTCGATGCGCCCGTCACCATCGCCGACGGCCCGCTGGACGGCGTCGGCGAGCGGCTGACCCGGTTCATCTTCGGAATCTGGGAGAACCCCACCACCCGTACACCCCTCCTCGCGATCGTCCGCTCCGCCGTCAACAACGAGACGGCCGCCGCCGTCTTCCGCCGCCTGATCGCCGCCCAGCTGCTGCGCCGGCTCGCGGAGCAGCTGGACCACCCCGATGCGGAGCTGCGCGCCGAGCTGGCCGCGGCGCAGCTGGTGGGGTGTGCGTTGCTGCGCTACGTGATCAGGCTGGAGCCGCTGGCGTCCGCCGACCTGGAGCAGATCGTGGCCAGGATCGCCCCGGTGGTGCAGGGGCATCTGACCGGGCCGTGAGCCCGGCCGTGCGAGACGCGCGTCCCGCATTCCGGACACCTCGTCCCGAGGCCTGAACAACGGGCGTACGCTCGATAGCAGCCCTACCTGTCTGAAGGAGCGAGCGACGATGCCCGAGCTGAGGTCCCGCACAGTCACCCACGGCCGCAACATGGCGGGCGCCCGCGCCCTTATGCGCGCCTCCGGTGTACCCGGCGCGGACATCGGCCGCAAGCCGATCATCGCGGTCGCCAACTCCTTCACGGAGTTCGTGCCGGGCCACACCCACCTCCAGCCGGTCGGCCGGATCGTCTCCGAGGCGATCAAGGAGGCGGGCGGCATCCCCCGCGAGTTCAACACCATCGCCGTGGACGACGGCATCGCGATGGGCCACGGCGGCATGCTGTACTCCCTGCCCTCCCGCGACCTCATCGCGGACTCGGTCGAGTACATGGTCGAGGCGCACTGCGCCGACGCCCTGGTCTGCATCTCCAACTGCGACAAGATCACCCCGGGCATGCTCATGGCCGCCCTGCGCCTGAACATCCCGACGGTCTTCGTCTCCGGCGGCCCCATGGAGGCCGGCCGCGCCACCCTCGTGGACGGCACGGTCCGCACCCTCGACCTGATCGACGCGATGGTCGACGCGGCGAACGAGAACGTCTCCGACGAGGACGTCCTCAAGATCGAGGAGAACGCCTGTCCGACCTGCGGCTCCTGCTCCGGCATGTTCACCGCCAACTCGATGAACTGCCTGACGGAGGCGATCGGCCTCTCCCTCCCCGGCAACGGCTCGGTCCTGGCCACCCACACCGCGCGCAAGCAGCTGTACGTCGACGCGGCCACCACGGTCATGGACCTCACCCGCCGCTACTACGAGCAGGACGACGACACGGTCCTCCCGCTCAACATCGCGACCTTCGCCGCGTTCGAGAACGCCATGGCCCTGGACATCGCGATGGGCGGCTCCACCAACACGATCCTCCACCTGCTGGCCGCCGCCCAGGAGGCGGGCGTCCCCTTCGGCCTGGAGGAGATCAACGAGGTCTCCCGCCGGGTGCCCTGCCTCGCCAAGGTCGCCCCGAACGTCGCGAAGACCCGCACCTACTACATGGAGGACGTGCACCGCGCCGGCGGCATCCCCGCCCTCCTCGGCGAACTGCACCGCGGCGGCCTCCTCAACGAGGACGTCCACTCCGTCCACAGCCCGTCCCTCGCGGACTGGCTGAAGACCTGGGACGTCCGCGCCGGCTCCCCGTCCCCCGAGGCGATCGAGCTGTGGCACGCGGCCCCCGGCTGCGTCCGCTCCGCCGAGGCCTTCTCCCAGTCCGAGCGCTGGGAGGCCCTCGACGAGGACGCGGCGGAAGGCTGCATCCGCAGCGTCGAGCACGCCTACTCCAAGGACGGCGGCCTCGCGGTCCTCAAGGGCAACCTCGCGGTCGACGGCTGCGTGGTGAAGACGGCGGGCGTCGACGAGTCGATCTGGACCTTCGAGGGCCCCGCGGTCGTCTGCGAGTCCCAGGAGGAAGCCGTCGAGAAGATCCTCAACAAGCAGGTCACGCACGGCGACGTCGTCGTGATCCGCTACGAGGGTCCCAAGGGCGGCCCCGGCATGCAGGAGATGCTCTACCCGACGTCCTTCCTCAAGGGCCGCGGCCTCGGCAAATCCTGCGCCCTGATCACCGACGGCCGCTTCTCCGGCGGCACCTCCGGCCTGTCCATCGGCCACGCCTCCCCGGAGGCGGCCTCCGGCGGCACCATCGCCCTCGTCGAGGACGGCGACCGCATCCGCATCGACATCCCGAACCGCACGATCGAACTCCTCGTCGACGAGGCCGAGCTGTCCCGCCGCGAGCAGGCCCTGAACGGCGTCTTCGCCCCGAAGAACCGCGTCCGCAAGGTCTCCGCGGCCCTGCGCGCCTACGCCGCGATGGCCACCAGTGCCGACAAGGGCGCGGTCCGCGACGTGACGAAGCTGGGCTGACCCGCACGACAAGCCCGGAAGGGGCCGCCTCCGCACGGGGGCGGCCCCTTCCTTGCGCTACCAGGCGCCGGGATCCGCCGCGTCCACGGCGAAGACGGTGCCGTCCGGGGCGGCGGCGTAGACGTGGGTGCCGACGACCAGCGGAGCCGACAGCGTGGCGACGACCTGGTCGGTGTTGCCGGCCAGACGCGCCGGGGTCTGGCCGACGAGGGTTCCCTTGCGGGCGTCGACGGCGAGCAGACGTCCGTCGGCCGCCGTGAAGTAGACGTTCCGGTCGTCGGCCGTCGGCGACGAGCCCCGGCTCACCGACGTCTGGAGTCCCCAGAGCCGTCTGCCGCTCTCCATGTCGACGGCCTCCAGCGAACCGCCTGCGGCCAGCACATAGACGATGCCGCCGTGCACCGAGGCGCCCGGCGCGTCCCGGCGGACGGGCAGCGCCACCCGGCGGGTGGCGCCGGTGGCCGGTGTGTAGCGCACCACCGCGTCCGTCTGCCCGGAGGCGAGGTCCGTGGACAGCAGGACCAGCGAGCCGCCCGCGCTGCCGACCGGTTCGAGGTCACCCGCGAGCCGCGCCTCCCAGCGCCGTTCCCCGGCCTCCGGGTCCAGCGCGGTGACCAGGGTGTGCGTGCCGTCGTCGGAGGTACTGGTCGCGTAGGCCAGCCGGTCTCCGGCGAACGAGCTCAGGGACGGGGTGACGGTGCCCGACACCGGCAGGCTCCACCGGGTCCGGCCGGTCCCGCTGTCGATGCCGGTGATCACGCGGTCGGATCCGACGGTCAGCAGCATGTTCCGGGTGATCGCCATCGCCTGGTGCGCGGGCAGGTCCCGCTGCCAGCGCGGCGAGCCGGTCGCCGGATCCAGGGCCGTCACCCGCCGTCCGCCGTCCGCCGGCAGCAGCAGGAGCCCGCCCGACAGCGACGGCGCGCCGCTCGTCCGCTCGTCCGCGACCCGGTGCCGCCACAGCACCCGGCCGCCCGTCGGATCGAGGGCGTAGGCGAGCCCCGACCGGAGGCACAGCAGCTTTCCCGCACCGGCGACGCACTGCGGCATCCCCGAACCGCCCTTGGCCACCGGCTCCGCCTGCCACGCCTCGAACGCCGCCGCGGAGCCGTGCACCGTGCTCCCCACCGGCGTCGGATCGCCGCCCCCGAACCACAGCGTCGAGGCGACCACACCCCCCAGGACCACGACACCGGCCCCGACGGCCACGGCCATCCGCCGCCGCGCCGTCTTCCGCGCCTTCCCCGCCTTCTGCCCGGGTACGGCGGCAGGCGACTCCTCCTCCGGTGAGCCGTCCTTCGACGAGTCGTCGTCTTCGCCGCCGCCGTTGCCGTCGTCGTCGACCCAGACCCGCTGCGCCGGTATGAACGCCTGCGTGTCGTACGACGCCGACAACGACCGCATCTCCCGCATCAGTTCGTCGGGCGTCGGCCGGTCCTCGGGCTCCTTGGCGAGGCAGCGCAGCACCACCGGAGCCAGCTCCTCCGGTACGTCGGCGAGGTCGGGCTCGTCGTGCACGACCTGGTAGGCGACGACGTACGGACTGTCCGAGTCGAACGGCCCCCGCCCCGTCGCGGCATGCACCAGCACCGACCCGAGCGCGAAGATGTCGGCGGCGGGCCCGACCTCACGAGGCCGCCGGAACTGCTCCGGCGCCATGAACGGCGGCGTACCGATCAACTTCCCGGTCTCGGTCCGCAGTTCGCTGTCTTTCGGTCGGGAGATACCGAAGTCGATGACCTTGGGGCCGTCCTCGGCGAGCAGGACGTTGCTCGGCTTGAGATCCCGGTGCACCACGCCGACCCGGTGAATGTCGCGCAACGCCTCCGCCAGTCCGGCCATCAGCCGACGCAACTGGGCAGGGGGCATCGGCCCGTTCCGCTTCACATGCTCGGCAAGGGTCGGGCCCGGAATGAAGAGGGTGGCCATCCAGGGCCGTTCGGCCTCGGGATCGGCATCCACGACCGGGGCGGTGAAGGCGCCGCTGACCTTGCGCGCGGCGGCCACCTCCTGCCGGAAACGACCCCTGAACTCACGGTCCTTGGCGTACTGGGCATGCACGACCTTCACCGCGAGCTTCAGCCCCGAGGTGCTGCGGGCCAGGTGCACCACGCCCATGCCACCGGAGCCCAGGCAGGACTCCAGGCGGTAGTGCCCGGCGTACTCGGGAAGTTCCGCTTCCGCGCCCGCTCCGGTGTTGCGCTGTGGCGTCAAGGGACCACCCCCGTGCTGTTTCCGCGGAGCGCGACTCACGGAGCCTAGTCGATGACCCGTACGAGACAGAGGCGGCTTGCTAGCCTCCGCGTGCGAGTTACGTACATGTGTTTCGTGGCTCGAATGAGGGGAATCAACGGGACTCCATGGCACTCATGGGTCCAATGGGGGGGAGCACAGACATGTCTGTCGATCACACGCAGGAAGCCGACAGCAGCGCCGAGGGGGAGGCCGTCTCGACGCTGGCGGCATCCGTGAAGACGTACGCGGTCGCCCCGGGCGTCCGCCTCAACGTCCGCAGCGGCCCCGGTACCGGCTACGACATCACGCGGACCCTCCCCGAGGGCACCCGCGTCCCGATCTTCTGCCAGACACCCGGCACGACGGTGTCCGGCTACTACGGCACGTCCAAGATCTGGGACAACATCGACAACGGTGAATACGTCTCGGACGCCTACGTCAACACGGGCAGCGACGGCTACGTGACCGACCGCTGCGCCTGACCTGACCTGATCCGACCGGTCGGTCGGGCGGGTCGGACCGGTCGGACCCGACCCGGAGCCCGCGGCCACCCGGCGCCATAATCGTCCCGTGAGCGACGAACCAGGCACCCCGGACACCCCCGCGGGCTCCACCGGCGGACCCCGCCCCGAGCCCCTCCGTTTCTTCGGCACGTCCTGGGTGAACCACGACGACGGCTACACCGCCCGCCGGATCGGCGTGGCCGTGGGCTCGCTCGCCGCGGCCGTCGCCTCCTGCCTGGTCCTGCGCCTCGCCTACGAGGGCGTCCAGCTCGCCGACACCGGCGCCTTCGTGACCGTCCTCGTCGTCGCGATGTTCGCCGTCTGCAGCGCCCTGGCCTTCCGCAACACCTGGGAGTCCTTCGGCAAGCGCCCCGACCCCGAACGCCAGGCCTCCCTGCGCGGCCTCCTCGCCATCGGCTTCGTCGGCTCGCTCCTCGCCTACTTCTGCCGCTCCCTCGTCGAGGCCCCCGGCGAGAAACTCCACCGCGCCGAGTACGACACCGCCGTCCAGGAACACGAACACCGCACCACCCGCCGCTCGGGCAACCCGTCGAAGAAGAAGCGGAAGCGCTGACCCCGACCCGGCTCCGAGGCCGCCGCGCCGGATCCGACCCGCCCCCGGGAAATCCCCTGTCGCCCCCGTCCCACCTCCCGGGACCATGGCCACATGACCACAGGCCAGTCGCAGTCGCACCCCCGGAACCCGAGCCCGAACCCGACCCCCGCCCCCTCCTACGCCGCACGCGCGCGCTCCTTCAACGCCGCCGCGGCCCAGTACGCGGCAAACCGCCCCTCCTACCCGCCCGCTCTCCTCGACGCCGTGGAGGAGGAAGCCGGCCGCTCCCTCGCGGGCGCCCGGGTGGTCGACGTCGGCGCGGGCACCGGCATCGCGACCGCCCTCCTGCACGCGCGCGGCGCCGACGTGGTCGCGGTGGAGCCGGGGGAGGGCATGGCGGCCCAGTTCCACGCCACCCGCCCCGGCATCCCGATCGTCCGCGGCAACGGCAACGCCCTTCCGCTCGGCGACGACACCGCCGACTTCCTCACCTACGCCCAGGCCTGGCACTGGACCGACCCGGCCCGTTCCGTGCCGGAGGCACTCCGCGTGCTGCGTCCCGGCGGGGCGCTGGCGCTGTGGTGGAACACCAGCGCACTCGACGTCGACTGGATCGCCGACGCCTCCGACCGGATCAGCCGGTTCTTCGACATCGACAACACGGCCGAGCAGAGCAAGGGGGCCCACCGCACCGACCGCACCGACCTCGCCGACCCCAGCGGCCGGCTTCGCTTCGCCCGCCGCGAGGTCCGCTGGAGCCGCAGCGTCCCGGTCGACACCCACCTCGCCAACATCGGCAGCCACTCGGCGTTCCTCGTCACCTCCGAGCCCCGCCGCACCGACTTCCTCGCCGAGGAACGCGCCCACCTCCTGAAGATCTTCCCCGACGGCGTGGTCGAGGAGACGTACGACGTCCTCCTCCTCGTCGCCCTCAACTCCTGACCGGATACCGGCCGACACCGGCCCGCGGCACCAATCCGCCCGCGGGCCGGCGGGGGTTCCCCGCGCAGTTCCCCGCGCCCCTTGCGGGGCACGCCCGAGCCGCGGGCAGTCGTGCCGCCGCGGGCCGGTGGGGGTTGCTTGCGCAGTTCCCCGCGCCCCTGAAAGACAAAGACCCAGCCGCGGGCAGTCGCACCACTGCGGGCCGGTGGGGGTTGCTTGCGCAGTTCCCCGCGCCCCTGAAAGACAAAGACCCAGCCGCGGGCAGTCGCACCACTGCGGGCCGGTGGGGGTTG
>NZ_JBEZLP010000069.1:0-99 GCF_040652195.1 Streptomyces sp. NPDC048278 | reverse complement strand
TGCTCGCGCAGTTCCCCGCGCCCCTGACGGGGCGCTGCAGCTGACGTGGCTACCCAGCTGCGGGCAGGCGTGCCGCAGGGCGGCACGGGTGGGCGCGGG
>NZ_JBEZLP010000068.1:0-26978 GCF_040652195.1 Streptomyces sp. NPDC048278 | reverse complement strand
CGGGCTCGACCGTCACCCTGAAGTTCAGCGGTGTCGAGGACTCCTCGCTCCAGACCAGCTTCGTCGTCGACGACACCGCCGTCACGACCGGCTGACACCCCCGTACGGCAGCCGAGTGTCCCGCACCCGCGAGCCGGGTGCGGGACACCCGCGCGGGTCAGCTCAGCGGATCGAGCGTGAGGTACGCCTGCTGCGGACTGCCGTCGTTGACCAGGGACTCCTGGTTGCCGACGTCGTCGAAGGCGAAGGCGTACGCCTTGCCGTCGGCCATCTGGGCGTGCACGGCGCGCGCGTACTGGTTGGTCACCGAATCCTGGTAGAAGTCGGCCGGGTTGGTGTCCGGCTGGTTCGGACTCGCCAGCAGGGTCGACCGGTTGAAGCCCGCGCAGAGCGTCCGCGAGATCGGTCCGCGGACCAGGTCGTTGGGCGCGTCGAGCAGGTTGTGGCAGCCGAAGATGCTGTTCGCGTCGGGCTTCTGGAAGCTCGTCACCACCGCCCCGGCGGAGTTGGTGAAGTTCATGACGTTCCCGGAGACCCGGCCGTAGTACCTGGTGCTCGGCTGGTCGGTGAACGGCGTGACGGTCAGGGTCGACGTCGCGTACTTCGACCAGACCCGGTTGACGTAGTCGTCCATGACGGTCGTGGCGAGCGCCCCCGTCTCCACGCCGTAGAGCGGGGAGAGCGCGCGGAGCACGGTCCCGTCGGACCGGGTCTGGACCAGGTTGCCCCAGCCGCCCGACTGACCGCGCAGGGCGCTGAAGAACCCGTTGTAGCCGCCCGACTTGAGGTGCCCCGTACTGGCCGTGCTGCCGTCGGAGCGCTGCACCCCGACCGCGTACGGCACCGAGAACATGTCCACCTGGGTGCTGTTGATCCACAGACCCGAGTCGTTCAGCGTGTACTCGGACCAGTTGAAGAGGATGTTGCGGTTGGGGTCGGTCGGGTTCTGCACCGCGGGCTGCACCAGACCGCCGGTGGTCAGTCTGAAGTCCAGCTTCTGGCCGTAGGAGAAGTAGATCCGGCCGGAGAACTTCGGGATCCGGATCGTCTTCGACTGGCCCGCCGCCGGGCCCGTGATCGAGGCGTCCGGCGCCGGGGTCGGCGGGTTGCCGCCGGCCGGCCAGGCGTGGAAGGTGCCGTTCGCGTCGGCCCAGCCCTGCTGTCCCGAGGAGAGCTGGGTGCCGAGGTCGTAGACGTACACCTGGTCGCCGCGGCCGGAGTTGTTGGTGATCTTCAGCGGGATCGTGTCCGGCACCGCCGCGCCGGCCGGTGCGGGCGTGCCCAGCGTGAGCGCCCCGCCGATCAGCGCCGCCGCGGCCGTGAGCGGCAGCGTCCGGCGTACGAGTCCTGTGCGCACTCTCCACCTCCGTGTGGGGTCGGGGTTGGTCCGGAGATTGGTCCGGACCAGTTCTGAGAGCGCTCTCAGGTTGGCGGCGGGTCGGGTTCATGTCAACAAGACGGACGGAATCGGGGGCCCGTCGGTCGACGGGCCCCCGGAACCGGTACGGCGGGTGGATCGGTGGTGCGGGTGGCTCAGAAGGCGCGCTTCAGCAGGTCGAGCAGCGCGGACCAGTGCCGCTCGTCGGCCTCGGCGGAGTAGGCCGGGGTGTCGGCCTGCGTGTAACCGTGGTCGGCGCCCCGGTAGATCTCGCAGGTGTTGCGGACCCCGGCGGCGGTGAGCGCCGCCTCGAAGGTGCCGATCTGCTCCTCGGTCATCGACTGGTCCTGGTCCGCGAAACCGAAGTACAGCTCCGCGGTGATCCGGTCGGCCAGCAGGTGCGGGCTGTCCGCGTCGTCGGTGACCATCCGGCCGCCGTGGAAGCCGCCCGCGGCCACGACCCGGTCCGGGAACGCGGCGGCGGTGCGCACCGCCAGCCGGGCGCCCATGCAGTAACCGGTGATCGCCACCGGTCCGTCGGCCACCAGCGGGCTCTCGGCCAGCCACTCCAGGTAGGCGGCCGAGTCGCGGTCGCTGAGCTCGGGCGTCAGCGACATCATGACCGGCATGATCCGCTGCCAGATCGTCGGGTCCGCCGAGGGGTCGATGAACTCGGGGAGGTCGATGACCGGCGTGCGGCCGGTGCGGTAGAACACGTTCGGGAGCAGGACGGTGTAGCCCGCGCCGGCGAGCCGGTCCGCCATCGACTTCAGGTGCGGACGGATCCCGAAGGCGTCCTGGTACAGCAGCACGCCCGGGTGGGGGAGTCCGTCGGCGGGGTGGGCCAGGTAGGCGTCGGCGACGCCGTCCTCGGTGGTGATGTCCACGTCGGATCCCTGTACGGCGGTCATGGCGCAAGTGCCTCTCTGTGGAGTCGGCGTCGGGGTGGGGGACACCCGGCGCGGCATGTCCTGATCATCGTGGCACGCGCGGGTGGGAGCGACGTGGACAGGGCATCCTCGAGTTCACTCGAAGCGGGAGGTGTCGCCCGCGCCCCGGCGGACGATCTCGGCCTCCCCGCCGGAGAAGTCGATGACCGTGGTCGGCTCGGTGCCGCACTCCCCGGAGTCGACCACCGCGTCCACCTGGTGGTCCAGCCGGTCCTTGATCTCCCAGCCCTGGGTCGGCGGCTCCTCCTCGTCCGGCAGCAGCAGGGTGCTGGACAGCAGCGGCTCGCCCAGCTCCGCCAGCAGCGCCTGGGTGACCACGTGGTCGGGGATGCGGACGCCGACGGTCTTCTTCTTCGGGTGCAGCAGCTTGCGCGGCACCTCCCGGGTCGCCGGGAGGATGAAGGTGTAGCTGCCGGGCGTCGACGCCTTCACGGCCCGGAACACGTCGTTGTCCACGCGCACGAACTGGCCGAGCTGCGCGAAGTCGCGGCACATCAGCGTGAAGTGGTGGCGGTCGTCCAGATGCCGGATGGTGCGGATCCGGTCGATGCCGTCCCGGCTGCCGAGCTGGCAGCCCAGCGCGTAGCAGGAGTCGGTCGGGTATGCGATGAGTGACCCCGAGCGGACCGCGTCGGCGATCTGGGAGATGCTGCGCGGCTGCGGGTTGTCGGGGTGCACGTCGAAGTACTTCGCCATCCGCCGAGCTTATGCCGTGCGGCGACATCCGGCTGAGCGGGGCGGTGCGCTGCGGTGCGCTGCGGTGCGGTGCGCTGCGCTGGGAGTGCCGCGATACGCCGTCTGCCGTCTGCGGCGCCGTCGTGGCTGGTCGCGCAGTTCCCCGCGCCCCTTCGGGGGTTGCCGGCCGTGGGTCGTGTGCGGCGTCGTTGTGGCTGGTCGCGCAGTTCCCCGCGCCCCTTCGGGGCGCTCCTCTTCGGGGCGCTGGTGAAGCGTGGGCTTTGGGGTGCCGGTGGTCTTGGGAAAGCGGTGCGCGTATGCCGGGGATTTCTGGGAACCCGGAGAATCAGCCACCCCGGGACCCACCCCCCCCGGTGCCGGGTGAGGCTTCTCCGTCGGCGGCTCTTCCCCCGAGGGCCGCCGGCGGAGGCGTGGCCGGCGGGCTTGGTTCATCGGGTAACGTCCGTGGACCGAGGGCGACGCGAGGGACGAGGGGCAGGGCGAGATGGCAGGCCGAGCAGGCGAGGGCCCGCAGCAACCGGCACCCCACGGCGACGGCTGGGCCGAGCGGCTCCTCGACCATCTGCGTCCCGGCGCCCGCGACCCGCGCCGGGTCGTCGCCTGGCTGGCCGGCGCCGTGCAGGGGACCGGCTGTCTCCAGGACGCCGACGGCAGGCTGCTCGCGGGGACCCCGATGCCCCTCGACCCCGTACTCGTGGCCGACGTGGTCGCCGGGCGGATCTCCGCCGCCGCCGTCCAGGACGGCGACCGCCACCTGCGGCTGGTCGCGGTCCGCGCCCCCGACACCCGTCCGGGAGCCGCCGGACTGCTCGCCGTGGCCCGGGCGACCCCCTTCGACCGGCGTGCCGCCGACATCGTCACCCACTCCGCCGGGGTCGTCGAACTCCTGCTGCGCGAGCGGGAACTGACGACCGCCGGACACCGGCTCCGGCGCGCCGCCGCCGACCTGCGCCTCGCCATCCTGCAACTCCTGATGGTCGAGGACACCGTCTCCGCGCGCCGTGTCGCGGCCGGCCTGTGGCCCGGACTGCTCGACACCGACAGCGCCTGCGTGTACATCGTCGAGGGGGACCCGGCGGACCGCGACGGTCTCGCCGAGGACTGCCTCGACATGACCCACGGCCAGGCCCTCGTCGTGCGCTGCCCCGCCATGGACGGCCACGTCATCGTCCTCAGCCCGGCGCCCGCGACCGCGCAGCGGTTGCGCTCCCTCGTCGACGGCCGCCCCGGCACCTTCCTCGGCGGCAGCGTCCGGCAGAGCCTGGCTCAGACGTCCACCGCCTACGGCCAGGCCGTCAGCGCCCTCGCCGTCGCCCGCTTCCGCCCGGACCAGGCCGCCGTCTACGCCGAACGCACCCACCCGGAACGGCTGATGGACCCGGGCGCGCTGCACGCCTGGTCCGCCGCCGTGCTCCGGCCGCTCGACACCCTGCCCCACCACACCCGCGCGGAACTCCTCGCCACCACCCGCCTCGGCCTGGAGTTCACCGCCGTCAGCGCGGCCAAGGTCCTCGGCGTCAGCCGGAACACCGTGCGCGCCCGCATGGACCGGGTCGAGACGCTGCTGGGCGCGGACTTCTCCGACCTCACCGTGCGTGCCGCCGCCCATCTGGCCCTCAACACCCAGGCGGCCCTGACGGAGGAGCTCGCCGCGACGGCGCCGCGGCCCTCCGCCGTCCGGCTGGGCGACCTGCTGGCCGGTCCGGCGCTGCGCGCCTGGGCGCACGACCTCCTGGACCGCCTGGACCGGGACGGCCGCGACCTGCGCGGCACCCTGCGCGCCTGGATCGCCGCCGGCGGCAACGCCGAACGCGCCGCCCACGACGTGGGCGTGCACGCCCAGACCGTCCGCGAACACGTACGCGGTGCCGAGCCCGTCCTGGAACGCCAGCTGCTGGCCGCCGGCACCGACCTGTACGAGGTGGTGCTGGCCCATCTCGCCCTAGGGGACCTCGCCGTACCCGCCCTGCTGCGGGCGAATCAGGGCCAACCGGACTCACCTGTGCACGGGTGAGTCCCCGGCGGATACGAACGGGCACCGGCGCGATACCCAACGGCCGGATCCGGACGTATGTTCACGTTGTGGCGGGGGCACGACCGGAACGGGGGACCGGTCGGGGCCCCCGCGACCTCTGCCTCACGCCTCCAGCCGTACCGGGATCTCCTGCCAGCCGAACGCGATGAACGACGGCACCTGCCGCAGCTCCTCCGCCCCGACCGCGAGCCGCAGCCCCGGGAACCGCTCGAACAGCGCGGGCAGCGCGGCCAGCGCCTCCGCCCGGGCCAGCGGCGCGCCGATGCAGCGGTGCACCCCGATCCCGAACGCCAGATGGTCGTCACTGCCCCGGGCCGCGTCGAACACGGCCGCGTCCGGCCCGTAGTGCGCCGGGTCCACGCCCGCCGCCGCGTACGTCGTGATGATCGCGTCCCCGGCCGGAATGGTCACGTCCCCGACCTTCAGGTCGCTCACCGCGAACCGCAGCGGCAGCGAGGCGATCGACGGGTGCACCCGCAGCGTCTCGTCGATCACCGCGTCCCAGCCGACCGCCCCGGACCGCACCGCCGCCAGCTGCGCCGGATCCGTCAGCAGCGCCACGGCCGCGTTGCCGATCAGGTTGACCGTGGTCTCGAAGCCGGCGCCGATCACCAGCAGCAGCGTGTACAGCAGTTCCTCGTCGCTGAGCCGGTCGCCGTCCTCGTCGCGGACCCGGATCAGCTCCGTGGTCATGTCGTCGCCCGGGTGCTCCACCTTGTACGCGATCAGCCCGCCGAGGACCGTGCCGATCCGCTCCTGCACGAACGCCGCGTGCTCGGGGGTCGGGTCGGAGGTGTCCATGATGGCCGCGATCAGCGCACCGGTGTCGTCCCGCATCTCCTCGGGCACGCCGAACAGTTCGCAGATCATCCGCATGGGCAGCGGCTGCGCCAGCCCGGCCCGCAGGTCCACCACCGAGCCGTCGGCCCCCTCGGCCGCCAGCCCGTCGAGCAGCTCCGCGGCGATCGCCGCGACCCGCGGGCGCATCGCCTCGGTACGGCGGTGCGTGAAACTCGGCGCCACCAGCTTGCGCAGCCGGGTGTGGTCGGGGCCGTACGCGGAGAGCATGTTCACCACGCCGATCCAGCCCAGCACCCAGCCCCAGGAGGGGTGTTCGCCGATCTCCGGCCAGAGCCGCCAGTGCTTGCCCGGGTCCTTGCTGACCTCGGGATCGAGGATGAGTTCCTTGAGGACGTCGTACCCGGTGGGGGCCCAGGCGGGTATGCCGCCGGGCAGCTCGACGGGCACCACGGGGCCGAGGGCGCGTAACCGTGCGCTCTCGGCCGGGATGTCGGAGCCGAACGGGTCGAGAGCGATGCGGTCGGTGACGGTCACGACGACTCTCCAGGCTGGTCGGGGGAGCGGGGGCTGAACCGGACGGGCAGCGAGGTCAGCGAGCGGTGGAACGGGCCGGGCCGCCAGTTGAGCTTCTCGCGGGGCAGGACCGGGTCGAGGTCGGGCAGCCACAGCGTGAGCCGCTCGATCGCCTCGGTCGCGATGAGCAGCGCGTGGTGCCGGACCGGGCAGGCGTGCGGTCCGGCACCCCAGGACAGGTGCGAGGCGTCGCCGACGCGCCGGCCGTCGGTGACCTCCCGTTCGGCGAACAGCCCGACCGCGCCGAAGGAGACCACCACCGGGATGGCCGGCCTGACCCACGCCCCGTGGAAGGAGACCGGCCGACGGGCGTAGTAGATGCCGTAGTTGGCCAGCGGGGTCTCGTGGTGCAGCACCTCGACCACCGCGTCCATGACCGGGCGGGCGCCGCTGGTCAGCGTGGAGTAGTAGAGCGGGTTGCCGAGGATCCGGGAGAGCGCGTTGGAGACGAGGTTCGTGCTCGGCTCGTAGCCGGCGCCGAGGGTGAGGAACACCTGCCAGGTGACCTCCTCCGGGGTCAGCCGGGCGGGATGGTCCAGGAGCATGCTCGGCAGGTCCTCGCCGCGCTCCTCCACCTTGGCGGCGATCAGCCGCAGCACGTACTCGACGAAGTCCGCCTCGCCCGCCGCCGCCTGCGCGCCGCCCTCCATCATCTTCAGCAGGCCCTCGTTGAGCCGGTCGCCCTGGCTGTCCGGCAGACCGAAGAGGTTGTTGAAGACCAGGGCCATCAGGGGCCGGGTGAAGTCGGTGACGAGGTCGGCCTCGCCCCTGGGACCGAACCGGTCGACCAGCAGCCGGACCGCCCGGTGCACCAGCTGGCGCAGGTCGTGCGGCTCGATCAGGTCGAACACGTCGATGAGGGTGGCCCGGTAGCGGATGTGCGCGTCGGAGTCGGAGAACAGGGCGTTGGGCCGCCAGCGCATCATGCCGAGCAGCGGGGAGTCCTCGGGGACGGTCGCCTCCCAGTCCCGCGGGTCGTGCGAGAAGGTCTCCACGTCCCGCAGCACGTCGAGGGCGGCGCGCCGTTCGGTGACCACGTACGCCGGGGTGCCCGGCGCGAGTTCCGCCCAGCCCACCGGGCCCTGGGCGCGCAGGGCCGCGTAGTAGCCGTGCGGGTTGCGGGCGAACCCGTCCTCCCACAGCCGCACCGGACCCGAGACGGTGAAGGACTGCTGCGCGGTCATCGGGCCTCCGCCGGCCGGTCGTCGATCAGATGCTGGACGAGGGCGAGCAGTGCGTCGACCGAGGAGTGCGCGTCCCGGGCGTCGCAGTTCACCATCGGGGTGCCCGGCGCCAGGTCCAGCGCGGCGCGCAGCTGGTCGCCCGTGTAGTGGCTCGGCGCGTCGGGGAACGCGTTGAAGGCGACCGCGTACGGCAGCCCCGCCTCCTCCACCAGGCCGAGCACGTCGAAGGAGGCGTCGACGCGGCGGCTGTCGACCAGGACCAGGGCGCCGAGCGCGCCGTAGGAGATGTCCTCCCACAGTGTCCGGAACCGATCCTGGCCCGGTGTCCCGAACAGGTACAGCACGATCCCGCCGGACAGGCTGATCCGTCCGAAGTCGATGGCGACGGTCGTCGTCTCCTTCTCCCGCACCCCGTCGAGATCGTCGACGGGGACGGAGGCCTCGGTCAGATGCTCCTCCGTGTGCAGCGGGCGGATCTCCGACACCGAGTCGATCAGGGTCGTCTTGCCCACCCCGAACGGCCCGGTGACCAGGATCTTCACCAGGTCGCGGGCGCCGTCGGGGAGATGGGTGCCGCCCGCGCGGGGCAGCTCACTGGTGCTTGAGGGCGCGGAGGCCATCGGCCACTCTCTTCAGCAGGTCGGGGTCGAACCGTTCGGCGGGCGGGATCGGCGCGCGGGCCTGGACCAGGCCCCGGTCGGCGAGGTCGGCGGCCAGCACCCGTACGGCGGAGAACGGCAGCCGCAGCAGCGCCGCCGCCTCCACCACCGTCAGCGCGCCGCCGGACAGCAGCTCCAGCAGGGCCAGTTCGGCCGCCGGCAGACCGGCCGGCAGGGGAGTCCCGTCACGGGTGAGCACCGTCAGCCGTTCCAGGTGCGGACGGCTGGGCCGGGCCACCCCGCCGGTCGACAGGTACGCGGGGACCAGGGGACGGCCCCCACGGCGGCCGGTCATGCCGGCGCGTCGCCGTCGGAACCTCTGGGCGAAGCCGCCATCGCCTTCTCGCCCAGCCGGGCCACCTGCGAGTGCACCCGGTGCGCCAGCAGGTCCAGGCGCACCTCCGGGTCGCCGTAGGCGGCGACACAGGTGCCGTGGTCGGTCGGCACGATCAGCACGTACCCGTGGTCCGACTCGATGACCACCTGGCGTACGTCGGCCCGGTCCCGGTCCGCGAACGCGGCAGCCGCGGCCCGGCAGGCGCCCTGCACGGTACTGGTGATCGCGGCGACCCGTTCGGCACTCGCCCGGGACAGGCCGTCGGTGTAGCCGGTCGCGAGGCCGTCCCGGGTGAGCAGGACGGCGGCCAGTACATGCGGCACCTGCAGGACGGGGTCCAGCACCCATGCCGTCTCGCCCGCATCGCGGCTGATCATCCGGCCGCTCCTCCTTCGTCGTCGGTCCGCTGGGGTTCGGGCGCGCTCGCCCGCTTGGGGGCCCGCGCCGCCGCGGTGCCGTACTGCAGGGCCGCGAGCGCCGCCGCGGCCTCCTCGGGCCGGCGCGCGGCCGGCTGCGGCTGCGGCACGCCGGGCACGGCGGCCGGGGTACGGCGGCGCCGCTGCGGCAGACCGCCCAGGTCACCCGGCTCCACGCCACCGGGAGCGGCGGCACGTTCGTGTTCGGGCCCCGGCCCGGCGGGCGCCACGGCCTCGGCCGCCGCGACCTCGGGCTCCGGCGTCCCGGTCCCCGGCGTCCCGAGCCCCGGCGTTCCGGGCACTGGCTGCGCGGCTACGGGGTGCGCGGGTACGGGTTGCGCCGGTACGACCGCCTCGCGCGCCGCCGTCGCACGCGTCGCTTCCGTGCGCCCCGTTTCCGTGCGCGCCGGGCGCTCCCGGGTCGACCGTGGGGCGCTGACCGAGGGGGGCCGTTCGCCAGGGTCGATCCGGCCGAGCAGGTGGCTGTCCACCCGCAGCACCGCGCGCACCCCGCCGTACGGCGAGGGCGAGGAGACGTCCACGCTCAGGTCGAACTGCCGGGTGAGCTGGCCGATCGCGGCCAGCCCCATGCGCGGCGGGTCGCCCAGGTCGGTCAGCAGGATCGGGTCGCCGCCCGCCACCAGCCGCTGGGCACGGGCCCGTTCGTCCTGCGTCATGCCGAGACCCGCGTCGTCGACGGTCACGCAGACCCCGTGATGGACGTGCTCCAGGTTGACCACGACGTCGGTGTCCGGCGCCGAGTGGCGCAGCGCGTTGTCCAGGAGCTCGGCGACGATGATGGCGACCGGCTCGACCGCGTGCGACACCAGGGCGGTGCCCGGCTCCAGGTGGTTGTTGACCAGAACCCGGTGGTAGCCGGAGAGCCGGGCCTGGCCGCCGGTGACGGCGTCCACCACGTGGGACTCCTCGCGGGCCAGCCCCACCCAGGCCCCGCAGACCACGGCGGCCACCTGCGCCCGCCGCAGCGACTGCTCGTTCTCGTGGTCCAGCGCGAACAGCGTCTGCGCGAGCTCCGGATCGTCGTAGCGCTGCTGGAGCCCCCGCAGGGCGTCCTGGAGGCGGTACAGGGCGGCCTGGATCTCCCGGGTGGCGCCGCGCATTCCGGCCTGCGCGGCGGCGTCGATCCGGGTGCGCTGCGCGGTCAGTTCCTCGCGCAGCGCGGTGAGGACGTACTCCAGCGCGATCCCGGTGGGGGTTCCGGGTATGTGCTGCCCGGCCGGGCCCGGTACCCGCAGGTGCGGATGGGCGAGCTGGGCCGCCGCCGCGGGCATCCGGCGGGCGGCGAGATGCTCGACCTCGGTGAGGAACGCGCCCTCGGTGCCCTCCAGCCGGGCGCGCAACTCCGTCACCTCGGCCCGCAGCGCGGCCTTCTGGCGCCGCGACCTGAGCAGGCTGCCGCCGAGGGCGAGCGCGGAGAGGGTTCCGGCGGCGAGACCACCGGCCACCAGTTCCGGCAATTCGATCATGGAATCGGTTTCCAGGGGAGTAGGGCAGCAGTGGGCAGGGGGGAGCCCGGGGCCCTCCCATGTGGCGCTCGCTGCACAGTACACACCGTCATTGACCGGCCTCGCACGGTGAATCGTTACATCACTCCGAATCCGTTCGGTGACTGTTCGCTTCTGTGTCAAGTGTCGGAAATGCGGTACAGGCTCGGTGAATTGAGGCCCCGCGACCGCGTGCCGTCACCGCGTGGCGGAGGCCGGCGCGGGGAGGTCGAAGACGTGGGACGGGGAGATGATCCGGGTGACCGCCTCGCCGAACAGGGTGCTGGGCTCGATGTCGCCCTTGTAGCCGATGTCGGTGTTGAGCAGCACGACCACGGTCGTCCGCGTCGACGGCAGATGGACGGTCAGGGACTCGTAGCCCGGCAGCGAGCCGTTGTGCCCGATCCACCCCTGGACGTCGAAGATGCCGAGCCCGTACCCGGCGCCCCGGATGCCGGTCGCCGGGGTGGTGAGCCGCTGCTTCTGGGCGGCAGGGCTGACCATGGACGTGCCGTCGGGGAAGACTCCGGTGGCCACCGTGCGCGCCCAGGTGTGCAGATCGTCCAGGTCCGAGATCATCGCGCCGGCGGCCCAGGCCCAGGACGGGTTCCAGTCGGCGGTCTCCTCGACCTTTCCGGTCGCCGTCTGGTTCGTGTACCCCTGCGCGTGCGGGGCGGGGAACTCGTTCCCGGTCGGGAAC
The DNA here is from genome assembly GCF_040652195.1 of Streptomyces sp. NPDC048278. Taxonomy (NCBI): domain Bacteria; kingdom Bacillati; phylum Actinomycetota; class Actinomycetes; order Kitasatosporales; family Streptomycetaceae; genus Streptomyces; species Streptomyces sp. NPDC048278. The sequence continues at coordinate 15,744 of NZ_JBEZLP010000068.1, read as the reverse complement.
AGGGTGTGGTGCATGCCCGCGGGCTCCAGCACGTGCTGTTCGAGGTAGTCGCCGAGCCGCTGCCCGCTGACCTTCTCGACGAGCAGGCCGAGCAGGATCAGATTGGTGTTGGAGTAGGAGAACTTCTCCCCGGGCGGGAACAGCGCCGGGTGCCCGAAGGCGTACCCGAGCAGCTGCCGCGGGGTGAAGGAATGCTGCGGGTCCGAGGTCAGCGCCTTGAAGAAGCCGGCGTCCTCCGAGTAGTTGAAGAGTCCGCTGCGCATCCCGGCCAGGTCCCGCAGGGTGATCCGGTCGCCGCCCGGCACGCCGTCGACGTACTTGCCGATGGGGTCGTCGAGGCCGACCCTGCCCTGGTCGGCCAGCTGCAGAACGGCGGTCACGGTGAACGTCTTGGTCTCGCTGCCGATCCGCAGGTAGAGGTCGGGAGACATCTTCTGCCCGGTCGCCTTGTTCGCGACCCCGAAGGAGCGAACGTAGTCGCGCTGCCCGGGCGTCCAGACCCCGACGGTCACGCCGGGCACGTCCGCCTCGCGCATGACGTGCTGGACGACCGCGTCGAGCCGGCGGGCGACCGCCGGGGTCATCGCCCGGACGTCCGCGCTGCCGGACGGCGAGGGGGTGGGCGACGGTGCGGCGGTCACGGCCGACGCGGGTGCGGGCGCCGTCGCGAGCGGCGGCGCGGCGACGAGTGCCCCCAGTACGACGGCGACGGCTGCGCCGCGGCGCAGCACGGCGGAGGTGTACGGCATGGGCTGACTCCAAGCACGTGAGAGGGAACGTGCGGTGGGTCGGACGTCAGAACCCTGACTTCACAGGATACGAGCGTGACCGCGAAGCCGCCCGCGGGCCTGCCGCCCCGCCGCCGTCCTCACTGCTCGTCGGAGACCGGCCGCAGCACCGCCAGCGTGCCGTTGGCCTCGCGCAGCGCCGACTCCAGCGTGGCCGGCCGGTGCAGCGCGCCACTGCCGTCGGGCGGCACCAGCCACTCCAGGAACCGGGTGGGCCGGTACGGCGGCGGCACGGCGACCCAGGCCCCCTTGCTCGCGTACCGCAGCCCGCCCCCGATCCAGCCGCCGGACGGGTCGGGCGGCAGGAAGAAGCCGACCCGGCGCGACGCGCTGTCCACCAGCGTCGGTCCGGGAACCGGCAGGGACGGCCGCCACAGCAGGTCCAGCGTGAGCAGGCCGAGCCGGTCGGGCACGCTCAGCACGTCCCAGAAGCGGCCGGCCTCCAGCAGCGAGACGCCCTCGCCGTGGTCCCACTCCCACTTGCACGCCCGGGGGTCCGCCGAGGCCGCCGCGAGCCATTCCACGCCCTGCATCCACATCCTGTTCGTCATGCACCGCTCCGGGATATCCCGCTCTCCTGTGCCGCGCGCAGGGGAACGACCGACACCGGGCACTCGGCGCGTTCGCACGCCAACCCGGCATATGCATGCTGGTAGATATTTCTAACTGGCGGAAGGGGTGGCGAACCATGGCGTTTGAGGGCGAATGTTCGAACAGTGCACAGTAGTACGAGTGTTGTTCAAAACGGCGGATTCTCCCTCGCGGACCGGCGCACACGATTCCGTCGTGGCTACAGTCGATTCCCGCGTCATCTCTTGATGCGTGAGCGATATCGGTCGTACGCTCCCGCCATTCCGTCGTATTCGCCCGACCAGGGGTACTCCATGGACCGCACCCGACTGCACACCCTCCTGGCCCGCGAGAGCGCCGAGGCCGAGCGGCGAAACCCCCGCTCCCGGGCGGCATATGCCGACGCCGGCCATCTCTTCGGGCGGGTCCCGATGACGTGGATGAACAAGACCGCCGGCGCCTTCCCCCGGTACCTGGCGACCGCGCGCGGCGCCCGGGTCACCGACGTCGACGGGCACACGTACATCGACTTCTGCCTCGGCGACACCGGCGCGATGGCCGGTCACTCGCCGACCGCCGTGACCGGGGCGGTGCACCGCCGGTTCGCCGAGCTGGGCGGGGCCACCGCGATGCTGCCGACGGAGGACGCGGAGTGGGTCGGCGCCGAGCTGACCCGCCGCTTCGGGCTCGCCCGCTGGAGTTTCTCGCTCACCGCGACGGACGCCAACCGGTGGGCGATCCGGCTCGCCCGCGCCGTCACCGGGCGCCCGAAGATCCTGGTGAACAGCTACAGCTACCACGGCAGCGTCGACGAGTCGCTCATCGTCGTCGGCCCCGACGGCAAGGGCGCGCCCCGCCCCGGGAACGTCGGCGCACCCTGTGACGTCACCCTGACCAGCCGGGTCGCCGAGTTCAACGACCTGGACCAGCTGGAGCGGGAACTCGCCCACGGCGACGTGGCCGCCGTCCTCATGGAACCCGCCCTCACCAACATCGGCATCGTGCTGCCCGAACCCGGCTACCTGGACGGCGTGCGCGCCCTCACCCGGCAGTACGGCACGCTGCTGATCAACGACGAGACGCACACCTTCTCGGCGGGCCCCGGCGGCTGCACCGCCGCCTGGGACCTGGAGCCCGACCTGCTGACCATCGGAAAGGCCATCGGCGGCGGCATCCCGGCCGGCGCCTACGGCCTCTCCGCCGACCTCGCCGAACGGCTCCTCGCCCGCGGCGACCTCGACCTGGTGGACATGGGCGGGGTCGGCGGCACCCTGGCCGGCAACGCGCTCTCGGTGGCGGCGACCCGGGCCACCCTGGAGCACGTGCTCACCGACCAGGCGTTCGCGCACATGGAGCGGCTCTCCGCCCGCTTCGCGTCCGGCGTCAGGTCCGCCGTCGAGGCGCACGGCCTGCCCTGGTCGGTCAGCCGCCTCGGCGCCCGCACCGAGTACCGCTTCGCCTCCCCGGCCCCGCGCACCGGCACCGCCTCCGAGGCCGCGGCCGACCCCGGGCTGGAGGACTTCCTGCACCTCTACCTCGCCAACCGGGGCATCCTCCTCACCCCGTTCCACAACATGGCCCTGATGTGCCCCGACACCACCGAGCAGGACGTCGACACCCACACCGCGGTGTTCGGCGCGGCCCTGCTCGAACTGGCCGGCTGACGTCCGACGAGAACCAGGAAGGGGACGGGCATGGTGCACATGGACGACATCGACCGGGCCATCCTGCGCGAACTCCAGACCGACGGCCGTATCGCCTACGCCGACCTGGGCCCGAAGGTCGGACTCTCCGCCTCCGCGGCCCGGCAGCGGCTGCAGCGCCTGCTGGACTCCCGGGCCGTACAGGTCGTGGGTGTCACCGACCCGATGGCCATGGGCGGCCAGGCGATGGCCCTGCTCGGCATCGGCGTCGACGGCGACCCCCGGGCCGTGGCCGACGCGCTCGCCGGGCACCCCGCGGTGGTGTACTCCGTCTTCACCTCGGGCGGCTTCGACCTGTTCGCCGAGGTGGTCACCCCCGGGCCGAAGGACCTGCTCGACTTCGTCAACGACGTGGTCCGGCCGATCGAGGGGGTACGCGAGGTCCGGTCCTTCCCGTACTTCGGCATCCACACCCACCGGTTCCTGTGGGAGGTGGGCTGAGCGGCGGGCCGACGGCCACGGCCCCGGACCTCAGCCGATGGCCGGTGTCAGGACGAGCATGGTGGCGTCGTCCCGCACCTCGTAACGGCCGACGAGATCCGCCCACACGAGATCGGTGAGCGCGACCGCGTCCACGCCCGCGAACCCGGCGAGCCGCTCCGGGAGGGGATAGAAGCCCCCGCTCCTGTCGCGTGCCTCCCAGACGCCGTCCGAGGCGAGGAAGAGCCGGTCGCGGGGCCCCAGCTCCACCGTGACCTCCTTCGCCGGGTCCACGCCCACCAGCCCCAGGCCCAGCGGGGCCCCGGGTACGACGGCCACCTCCTGGGCCTGCCCGTCCCGCAGCAGCACGGGCGCCGGATGACCGCAGGCCACGATCCGCACCGACCGCAGATCGGCGGAGAACTCCAGCAGCAGGGCCGTGGCGAACAGCTCCGCGTGCGGCACGTCGGCCGAGTCCACCGTCAGTCTGCGGTCCATCCGCGTCGCCACCGACTCCAGGTCCGACAGGTCGAGCACAGCCTCCCGGAACGCGCCGAGCAGCGACACCACCGTGGCGACGGCGGTCAGCCCGTGCCCCCGTACGTCCCCCATCACCGCCCGGACCCCGTACGGGCCGTCGCGCACGTCGAAGAAGTCACCGCCGACCAGCGTGCCGTGCTGCGCGGCCCGGTACAGCCCCACGCACCCCACCGCGCCGACGTGCTCCGGCAGCGGGGGCAGCACGGCCCGCTGCACCGCCTCGCCCACCGCCCGCTCGGTCAGCAGCTGGGCGTCCCGGTGACTGCGCACGTAGGAGACGAACACGCTCAGCAACGCCACGAAGGTGACCGTGAGGAGGTCGGTGTCGCCGGGATGGTTCAGGTGGGTGGCGGGCACGTTGAGCAGCACCACCACCAGGCAGCTGAGGACGGCGGTCGCCAGCGGGCCGTAGGAGAGGACGGCCAGCGGCGGGATGGCGCCGAGCAGGAAGCCGAAGTCGTGTCCGTCGGGGCTGATCAGCGTCGCCGCCGTCACGAGCCCGAGCAGGGCGACGGGCAGCACCCGGACCCAGCGTGGCGGCGGCGCACCCTGCAACCAGCCACGACCGTCCCGGTAGCCACGCGACGACCAGCCGCGCACCGAAGTCACATCCCTAAGCTACGCCCGTGCCCGGTCACCGCACCTGCCCCGATCTTGGAAAGCCGCGCGGGAAAAACGCCCTGGACCGGACGGAAGGAGGCGAGTGTGATGTGGATCACATGCATCGACCTGCTCCTGGAGCGCGTGGACCTCTCGGCGACCCGCGCAGTTCCCCGCGCCCCTTTCAGGGGCCTCGGTGCGGGCGCCCCTTCAGGGGCGCGGGGAGCTGCGTGAGCAACCACGACGGCGGCGCGGCCGAATCTCGGCCTCTCCGGCGGAGCGTCTAGTCGACGTCCTTGCCCAGCAAGGTCTCCGCCTCCGCGAGGATCTCGGTGACCCGCAGTCCGAAGGCCGCGTCGCACGGGTGTGCCCGCCCCGTGCGCGCGGCCGTGAGCAGGGCGTCGGCGGCCCGGGTCAGCGCGGGAACCGCCCCCTCCGCACTCCTCGGAAGGAGCGTGACCCCCGCCTCCCCCCGCAGCTCCACATCGGCCCCGGCCGCCGCCGGCGGCGCGGTGAGGCTCAGCGTGACCGTGCTCGTCGCCCCGCCCGCGTGTTCGAGGACGAGATGCACGGTGTCCGCGGGCCCGTGCACGGCAGCCGCCACCCGCCCGACGTCGCCCAGGACCGGCAGCAGCACGGACAGGGCGTGCGGACCCACGTCCCACAGCGCGCCCTTCTCCCGCCGCCACGGCGAGTCGGCGAACGGGCTCTCACCGGTGAACAGCGACCCCAGCCAGTGCGCCCGGGCCGTGAACCACCCCGCCGTGTCAGCTTGTTCGCCGATCCACGCCTCCGGCTCCTGCTGGAACCGGGTGGTGAAGAACACCACGGAGGCGACCCGGGCCCGCTCGGCCGCCTCCACCACCGCCCGCCCCTCGGCGACGCCGATCGCCAGCGGCTTGTCCAGCAGCAGATGCCGGCCGGCCTCCGCCGCCCGCACCGCCAGGTCCGCCTGGATCACCGGCGGCAGCGCCACGGCGACCGCGTCCACGTCGGCGATCAGCGCGTCCACGTCGTCGTACGCCCGGACGCCGTACTCCCCGGCCAGTTCCGCGGCGGCCTCGGGGCGGCGGCCCCACACGCCGGTGAAGTCCAGCGAACCGTGCCCCGCCAGCGCGGGCGCGTACGCCGCCCGCGCCCAGGGGCCGGTGCCCAGCAGTCCGATGCGCATCTCGCGTTCCTCTCTCCGTACCCGGTTCCACATCGTCGCCCAGCCGGTCAAGGCGTCGTGCTCCGCCCCCGGGCATATGAACGGCACCGGTCGGTGCCGTTCGCCAGCCACCCGGCGATGGCCTCGGCGATCGGCTGTCCGGTGTCCATCTCGACGAACCCGAACTGGCCCGACTGGTTGCACTCCAGGAACCACCAGATCCCGTCCGCGTCCTCCGCGAAGTCGAAGGCACCATAGGCCAGCTCGGCGTCCTTCATATACGTGTGGACGGCCTCGGCGACTCGGGGCGGCACCTCCGCCTCCCGCCAGGGAGAGCCGGACGGCGCGAACCGGACGTCCACGTCGTCGGGGTGGGCGTCCGGGCTCACCGGCTTGCGGGCGGCAAGGAGCCGCTCGCCGACCACCGTCAGCCGGATGTCCGCGCGCTTGGCGACCCGCCGCTGCAACAGCGTCGGCCCGAACGCCACCGCCGCGAAGTCGGCGTCCGGCGCCACCCGGCTGGTCGGCACGGCCCGCGGCGGCTCCTGCGGATGCGCGCCCGACACGGGCTTGACCACGAGGTCCGGGAACCGCTCCGCGAACTCCCGGGCCGCCTGCGGAAACGTGGTGATCAGCGTCGCGGGCACGGCGAGCCCGCTGCGCTGTGCCAGCCGCAGCTGCCACGGCTTGTGCCGGGCCCGGCGGGCCGCGTCCGGATGGTTCATCCAGCGCGCCTCGGTCCCGCGCAGCATGCCGTACAGCGCCTGCGCGGACTCCTCGGTCAGCCAGTCCGACGGCTGCACGGCCCGGGCCGCCGCCGTACCCGGCCTGCGCACCCAGATGGAGCGCAGACCGTTCATGCTCACCAGGCGCCCGTTCACGGACAGATGCCCGCGGCTGACGCCCTGCACATACTCGCCCGACAGGGACACACCGCTGGTCAGATCGGCAGGATCGAGACGGACGACGGGCACTCCGGCCTCGTGCAGCCGGAGGACCACCATGTCCGCCGTCACGTCCTCGTCACTGGTCAGGATGAGCACGGTCATCGTCGGGGTCCGCGATCAGTCGTCGAAGTGCGTCTTGGAGCCCGCGGTGGACGTCGTGGTCCCCAGGGCTCTCAGCGTTGCGTGATCGGTCGCTGCGATCCGGCCATCGTGGAGAACGTTCAACTGCAGTCCGGAGTCATACGCGTACGGAGTGGTGACGTCCAACTGCACTGCGGGGCGTGCGTAGTTGAGCGCGAACGGTTGCATGGTCTCTCCCTGTTTCGTTCTTCCATGCACTTATACGATTCGAACGCGTGGTTGGTTTCCTTACTCTGCGTAATCTCAGCCCGAATTAAGAGCTTGTTAAGGGAGAGACGGCGAATCGCTCCCACACGTGGCCGATTTCACATTGCCCGGAGGGCACATGACGGTGTCACATGTCCGCGAAATTCCGGGATGTCGCCAAAGCCTGTTCGGCATAGCTCCGTCCGAAGAGCGCGGCATGCACCAGTAGCGGGAACAACTGGTGCAGGCCGATCCGCCCGGCCCAGCCCTCGGCCAGCGGGGCCGCCTCCTGATAACCCGCCAGGATCCGGTCCAGACAAGGACAGCCGAAGAGCCGGAGCATCGCGAGGTCGGTCTCGCGGTGCCCGCCGTGCGCGGCCGGGTCGATGAGCCGGACCCTGCCGTCGGCGCCCCACAGGACGTTGCCGCTCCACAGGTCGCCGTGGAGCCGGGCCGGCGGCTCGGCCGGCCCCGCGAGCTCCGGCAGCCGCTCGCAGACCCGCTCGATCACGGCGGCCTCGCCCGGCCGCAGGATCCCCCGGTCGACGGCCTCCCGCAGGTACGGCAGCACCCGGTGCTCGGCGTACCAGTGCGGCCAGTCGTCGCCGGGCTCGTCGCGCATCGGGGCGAGCCCGATCCAGGCATCACGCGGACCGCCCGGCGGAGCCGCCCCGAACGCCGGGGCGCCCGCCGCGTGCAGGGCGGCCAGCGCCCGGCCGAAACGGGCAGCCGCTCCCGGGTCCGGCGGGCCGGTGCGGATCAGTTCGGTCACCAGCCACCGCTCGTCGTGCCCGAGCACCTCCGGCACCGGCACCGCGCGGGCGGCGGCCAGCCAGCGCAGCCCGGCCACCTCGGCCCGTACCGCCCCGGGACCGTCACCCCGCTTGACCACGACCACGGGTCCGCCGGCGAGTGAGACCTCCGCCAGACCGCCCGGTCCGGCCCGCTCGCCCGAGACCGGCCGCCCGGTGAGCCGGGCGGCCACCGCGCCCGGACCCTCGCCGCCGTCGACCACGGCCACCAGGGTATGCGTCTGCACCTTCACCCCGAGGGCGCCCTTCTTCTCAAGTGCTGTCGTGTACACCGGCACCGTCTTCGGCCCACGGGGAAGAATCCCATCCCTCTCATCCCGAAGCAGCCGAATTTCGGGAGGGTGCCCGCCGCTGCCCCGACGGGTTCCGGCCAACATCCGGCGGCCACTACCTCCGTCGCCCCGGCGCGGGCTGGCTTGGGCCTCGCCGCATCGCCACAACCAAGGCACAAGGCCCGGTCGGGACGCGCGCGCGGTGGAGGGTACCCCCCTTGACCACGGCATCCCCCCGGCGAGGCCCGCCGCAAGGCGGTCAAGAGCGTGCGCGGGGTGCGCGCCAAGGTCCGCAATGCCGCCGCGGCGGCCGATCCGGACGGTGCCCGGCTGCGCTGGCAGCCGATGTCCCGCTTCCGTGCCGATGCCGCGTACCAGGAGATCCACAGCCGGTCGTGGCGGCAGCTGGACGAGGACGACGACTTCCGCGCACTCCCGATGGCGGAGTTGCTGTACGGCAGGGGCGCGGGCCTGCGCGCCTCCCGCAACCAGGGGCACGCGATCGTCACCCCCGCGGCACCGCCGCACACAGCGAATTCCAAGTAACTCCCTTGTTACGCAAGCATTGACGTGCCCCACGCCCCCCTCTAGTTTCTGATCGGTTTCCCGAACCGCGTCCGAAATCCCGGACATCCCCCCTCGTCTGGAGCGCACATGAACGGCACCCCCCTGTCGCGCCGCCACTTCCTCGGTGCGGCCGCGACCGTCCCCCTCGCCGCCACGGGCGCCCTCGCCCTCGGCGCCGGAACCGCCCGGGCCGCGACCGACTCGGCCTATGTGATGTGCTACTTCACCGAGTCCCCGGACATGCTGGCCGCCAACTACGGCCTGCACCTGGCCGTCAGCACCGACGGCCTCCAGTGGACCCCGCTCAACCAGAACGACCCGGTCGCCACCCCCACCGCCGGCTCCCTCGGCCTGCGCGACCCGTTCATCCTGCGCAAGCAGGACGGCACCTTCGTGGTGCTCGCCACCGACCTGTACGGCACCGACTGGTCCTACGTCAGCCAGTACATCCACGTCTGGGACTCCACCGACCTGCGCACCTTCACCGGCTACCGGCGGATGAAGCTGCACGACATGGACACCCACGCCTGGGCCCCCGAGGCCTTCTGGGACGCGGGACGCGGCACGTACGGCGTCATCTACTCCGCCGTCAACGACAGCGGCCACAACGTCATCATGATCAACTACACCGCCGACTTCGTGACCGCGGGCGACCCGCAGGTCTTCTTCGACCCCGGCTACGACGTCATCGACGGCGACCTCGCCGTCGGCGTCGGCGGCGTCAACTACCTGTACTTCAAGAAGAACTCGACGCTCGTCGGCGCCCGCTCCACCACCCTGGACCCGGGCAGCTTCACCGAGTTCTCCACGGCCGTCTCGCACAACGGCACCGAGGCCCCGACCCTGGTCAAGTCCCTCACCTCCAGCTCGACCTGGTACCTCTGGGGAGACACCTGGGACCCCAACGGCGTCTTCTACGCCTGGCAGACCAGCGCCCTGTCCGCCGGCACCTGGACCGCCCTCGACCAGAAGACCTACACCCAGCCACTCAACTCCAAGCACTGCGGGATCCAGCCCATCACCGCGACGGAGTACAGCAACCTCGTCGCCAAGTGGGGCACCCCCGCCTGGAACCGGCTGAAGTCCTACAACTACCCGGCCAGATACGTCCGGCACAGCAACTTCGTCGGCCGGATCGACGCGTACGCCTTCGACCCGTACACCGACGGCATGTGGAAGCTGGTCCCCGGTCTCGCCGACAGCACCGGCGTGTCCTTCCAGTCGGTGAACTACCCGACCCGCTACCTGCGCCACTACGACTACCAGCTGCGTCTCGACGAGAACGACAGCACCACGACGTTCGCCCAGGACGCCACGTTCTACCGGACCGCAGGCCTCGCCGACTCCTCCTGGTCCTCCTTCCGCTCGTACAACTACCCGACGCGCTACATCCGCCACTCCGACTACGTGCTGCGCATCGACCCGATCTCCACGAGCACGGAGCAGGCCGACGCCACCTTCTCCGTGGGTTACTGACACCACGCCGGGCCCGTCATGCGGCGACACGCCGACGACGGGCCCAGAACCGCCCGAACGGCGGTGCGCCCGGCCGGGGGATTGACCCAGCCGGGCGGTGTTGGGCGTGTCGTGACCACGGATGGGCGGCCTGGATGGTGCGGGCCGCGGGGCTGACTGACGGTGGTTCATGTCGGGGCCGGGTCGTTACAGCTGATGGAGTATCGGCGCCCGGCCACGGCGGAAGGACATCGAGATGCGTTCTGCCCGCATGATCCTCGCGACGACGGCCGCCACCGCGGCCCTCGCGCTCTCCGCTCCAGCAGCCCAGGCCTCGGGCTCGGGGGACCGGGACGACGGAGGCCGCGACGACTCTTCCTACAGCAGCAACGACAGCAGGTTCGACCCCGACTCCTACAAGGGCCAGGACGACGAGGAGAAGGGGGACCAAGGAGGCAAGCAGGACCAGGGGGGCAAGCAGGACCAGGGCGGCAAGCAGGACCAGGGCGGCAAGGGGAAGGACCAGGGCGGTTCGTCGTGGGGTGACGACGAGGAGAGCGACCGGCCGCACGGCGGTATGCACACCGGCGGCGGCGCCCTGGCCTCGCCCGGTGTCACCGCGGGCGGGATGGCCGTGCTCGGTGTAGCGGCCACCGGTGCCTACGCGCTGCGGCGCAGGAGAGTCCCCGGGTCCGCGTCCTGATGGGCCCACGCATGCGGGGCCGCGGTGCCGTCGGCGCTCCACACTCCGACGGCACCGCGCCCCCTGTGTCCCGCCCTCCCGCTGCCGTGACCCAGAAAGGTGACCTCCGATGGCAGCTGGCCCCGCCACCCAGACCCCCGAAGCCCCCGCCGGCCCTGACGCTCCCGACGACCCGGACGGCTCCGGCGGCCCCCCGTCCGGCGGACGACTGCCCGTGTGGTGCATCGCCGCCCTGCTTGTCACCGTGGCGCTGATCGGCGGACACACCGGAGGCGCCGACACCACCGCCACCACCAGGGCCGAGAGCACGGACGCCCTCCCCTCGGCCGATCCGCGCGGGGCCGGCGAGGCGCTGTCCCGGTCCACGCCGATCCGCCTGCTCATCCCGAAGATCGCCGTCGACGCCCCCTTCACCGCCCTCACCATCGGCTCCACGGGCCAGCTCGAACCCCCGCCGGCCGCCAACACCAACCTCGTCGGCTGGTACTCCAGGGGCGCGGCACCCGGCGAGGCGGGCACCGCGATCATCGCGGGCCACGTCGACACCGTGACCTCGGCGGCCGTCTTCGCCAGGCTGGACGAACTGGAGCGCGGCGACCGCTTCACGGTGGACCGGGCCGACGGCACGCGAGCGGAATTCGTGGTCGACGACGCCCAGACCTTCGCCAAGGACGACTTCCCCAGCGACCGCGTCTACGCCGACACCAGCCGCCCCGAGGTACGCCTGATCACCTGTGCCGGCGACTACGACCACGACGTCCGGGACTACACGGAGAACCTGGTGGTCTTCGCCCACCTGGTCTGACACCTGGCCTGACACCTGGTCCGACACCTGCTCCGTCACCGCACCGGTGCCGCCGGGTCAGCCGCCCGTGGACTCCCGCACCACCAGCCGGAACGGACCGGCGAACTCCGCCCGCTCCGGCCCCGGACCGCCCCGGTCGATGCGGGCCGCCAGCAGGTCGACCGCGCGTTCGGCCATCAGGTCGTGGTCCGGGTCGACGGTGGACAGGGAGGGGACGAGGTACGCGCTCTCGTCGACGTTGTCGAAGCCGATCACCTTGACCTGCTCCGGCACCCGGATCCCGGCGTCGGCGAGAGCGCGCAGCACGCCCATGGCCACCGTGTCCGTCACACAGAACACGCCGTCGAAACCGAGGCCCGCCGCCATCCGCTCCCGGATTGCGCGGGCGGCCTCCGGCATGGTGAGCTCCTCGGCGGTCACCACCAGCTCCGGGTCCGCCGGCAGCCCTGCGGCCGTCAGCGCCCGCAGGTACCCGGCGTGCCGCAGGGTCGACACGCCGGCCCCGCCGCCCAGCCGCCCGCAGACGACGGCGATCCGCCGGCAGCCCCGCTCGACGAGATGGCGGGTCGCGGCCTCGGCGGCGGCCTCGTTCGGCATGGCGACGTGGTCGACGGGCCCGCCGAAGATCCGCTCGCCGAGGATCACCACCGGGTGGTCGACGTCGAGCGCCCCGACATCGGCCGGGCCCATGCCGACCGTGCTGAGGATGAGGCCGTCGTAGAGCCGGTTGCGGGACAGGGAGAGGGCGGCCAGTTCGCTCTCGCGGCGGGCGCCGGTCTGCTCGATGCTCACCCGCAGGCCGTGCCGGCCGGCCGCCGCGATGATCGAGGCGGCCAGCCGGCCGTAGTACGGGCGGTTGATCTCGGGGACGGCGAGGCCGATGGTCCCGGTCCGGCCCTTGCGCAGGTTGCGGGCGGCCACGTTGACCCGGTAGCCGAGCCGGTCCATCGCCTCCAGGACCCGCTCCCGGGTGGCCGGGCGGACGTTGGGGTGCCCGTTCATCACGTTGGAGACGGTCATCGCCGACACTCCGGCCGCCTTCGCCACGTCCTGGATCGTCGCCACACTCACTCCCGCCGGCTGTCCTCGGCAAGACGATAGAGGGCGGCACCGTGCGCGGGCAGCACGGCGGCCAGCCGACGGCCGTCGTGGGCGGTGTCGGCGCCCGTCCACACCTCCCGGACACGGTCGCGGGCGGTGGCGCCGATCGACCCCAGCGGCACCTCGAAGCGCCGCTCCTCGTCCGCGAGCGAGAACACGGCCGCGTACCGGGTGTGCCCGTCGGAGTCGCGGGCGGTCCACAGCACCAGGTCCCGCTCCCGCAGCACCTCCCGGTTGCCGGTGCTGTGCCACAGCACGTCGAGCGCCTCGTCGTTGGTGAGCAGTTCGACGGTCTCGGGAGCGGAGGTGGGCAGGTCGCCGCCCATCATCAGCGGGGAGCGGGAGATCATCCAGAGGGTGAGCAGGCTGACCTGTTCGGGGCGGGTGAGGCGGGACTGGCGGTCCTCGCCGCGCTCGGCGCGGATCCCGATGCGGCCCAGCGGCAGCATGTCGGCGTCCGCCCAGCCCGGCCGGCCCTGCCAGGGGGCCCAGCGGGCCATCCGCGCGAACTGCGCCTCGACGTCCTCCCACCGGTCCCACAGGTCGTCGCAGACCCGCCACATGGTGGCGTGCTCCCGCAGGTGGTCCAGGCGGGCGACGGACATGTCGGTACCGGGGGAGAGGCTCAGCTCGACGGGCCGCCCGCTGCGCTCGATCGCCCGCGCGTAGGCGGCGATCTCCCGCTCGTGGTACGGGAAGAGCATGTCGTCGGCCTTGACGAAGTCCACGCCCCAGGCGGCGAACTGGGCGACCTGCGCGTCGTAGTAGGCCTGGGCGCCGGGGTGGTCGTGGTTCAGGCCGTAGTTGTCGGAGTTCCACGGACACACGGAGTCGGTGTCGGCCACGTCCGCGGCCGTGAACTCGGTGCCGAGCACCGGCAGTTCGGCCTCGACCGCGCGCCGTGGGATGCCCCGCATGATGTGCAGCCCGAACCGCAGGCCCATGGCGTGCACCTGCTCGGCCAGCGGCCCGAACCCCGCCCCGCCCGCCGCGGAGGGGAACCGGTTGGGGGCGGGTAGCTGGCGGCCGTGGCCGTCGAGGACGAGCGGGGCGTCCGGGTTGTAGCCGTGGGCGCGGGCGGTGGGTTCGTACCACTGGATGTCGACGACGACGGTGTCCCAGCCGTGCGGGAGCAGGTGCTCGCGCATGAACCGGGCGTTGGCGAGGACCTCTTCCTCGGTGACGGTGGTGCCGTAGCAGTCCCAGCTGTTCCAGCCCATGGGCGGGCGCAGGTGGCGGGCGGGCAGCGGGCGTGCGGATCGGGTCATGGGCGGGCTCCTGCGGGTCAGTGCCGGTCCAGGGGAGCCTGGACGGTGACGAACGAGTGGGGCGGGAGGGTGAGCCGCAGTCCGCCGGCGGTCACGGACACGCCGTGGAACGCCCGGGGGGACACGGTGGCCGACGCCTCCGGGGTGTTGTGGGCCTGGAGCCTGTCGGCCGTGAGGATCCGGGCGGACGGCTCGCCGAGGGCGCCGCCGCGCAGGTCGAGGACGATCTCGGCCGGTTCCTCGGCGTCCAGGTTGCTCAGCGAGATCAGCACGGTGCCGTCCTTGACGCTGGCCGAGGCGGACACCGTCTCCAGCTCCTCGTCCCCGACCGTGCGCCGGGTGCTCTCGCCGCGCAGGTGCACGGGGAGCGAGGTGGCGTCCTGGTGGCCCTTGTTCATCTCGAAGACGTGGTAGGTCGGGGTCAGGACCAGGGCGTCGCCGTCGGTGAGGAGCATGGCCTGGAGGACGTTGACGGTCTGGGCGATGTTGGCCATGTGCAGGCGGGCCGCGTGCCGGTGGAAGATGTCGAAGTGGGTGCTCGCGACCAGCGCGTCGCGCAGGGTGTTCTGCTGGAAGAGGAAGCCCGGGTTGGTGCCGGGTTCCACGTCCCACCAGGTGCCCCACTCGTCCAGGACGAGGCCGACGGTACGCCCCGGGTCGTAGACGTCCATGACGGTGGAGTGGCCGGTCAGGATGCGGTCGATGCGGTGGGCCGAGAGCATCGTGCGGTAGTAGTCGTCGGTGTCGAACCCGGTCGCGCTGCCCTTGGCCTCCCAGGGGCCGGAGAGCGTGTAGTGGTGGACGGAGATGCCCTGGAAGAAGGTCTTCGGGGTGGCCTCGCAGCCGAAGCAGCTGATCTGCTGCATCAGGGTCTCGGTCCACTTGTAGTCGGCGTCGGAGGCGCCCGAGGCGATCCGGTAGAGCTGGTTGTCGCCGTGGTCGCGGCAGTAGGTGGCGTACTGGCGGGCCAGGTCGGCGGAGTACTCGGCGCGCATGTTGCCGCCGCAGCCCCAGGTCTCGTTGCCGATGCCCCAGTACTTCACCCGCCAGGGCTCCTCGCGCCCGTTCTCCTTGCGCAGCCGCACCATCGGGCTGTCGCCGTCCCGGGTGAGGTACTCGACCCACTCGCTCATCTCGCGGACGGTGCCGGAGCCGACGTTGCCGTTGATGTAGGGCTCGGCGCCGAGGAGTTCGCACAGGGCCATGAACTCGTGGGTGCCGAAGTGGTTGTTCTCCTCGACGTTGCCCCAGTGCGTGTTGACCATCCGGGGACGCTCCTCGCGCTGTCCGATGCCGTCCCGCCAGTGGTACTCGTCGGCGAAGCAGCCGCCCGGCCAGCGGAGGTTGGGGATGTCCAGGGCGCGCAGGGCCGCCACGACGTCGAGGCGGATGCCGCCCTCGTTCGGCACGGGGGAGTCCTCGCCGACCCAGAAGCCGCCGTAGACGCAGTGGCCGAGGTGTTCGGCGAAGTGGCCGTAGAGGTGGCGGCTGATCGTCGGGCCCTCGATGTCGAGGTTGATGATCGCGGTGGCGGTGGGCACGCGGGCACTCCTGTCCGGAGAGACGGATCGTTCGATATATGGAACGTGGTTCGCAACGTCGTTTGTATCGATAAAAAGCTGCCATCGAGCCGTGATCGCGTCAAGAGCGCGGGCGGCCCGGCTCCCTGTGCGCACAGGGAGCCGGGGGCGGTAACTAATGAGGACCCCCGAACAC
>NZ_JBEZLP010000067.1:0-27755 GCF_040652195.1 Streptomyces sp. NPDC048278 | reverse complement strand
TACGAGCGCAAGCCGGAACACTTCCTCGCCTTCACCGCCATCGCCGCGACCCTCATATGTCACCGCCGACTCACCAAATGAAATGGCGTCTAAGAACATGCCGAAGGACCAGGGCAAGGCCTTGGCCGACGACCTGCGTCGGCACATCGCCCAAGGCACTGCCCCGGGTGTACCGGCGGCGTCCGCGGCGGCACCGGCGGCTGGCCAGGACGTGGCGAGCCGGTTGGCAACCCTTGATCAGCTGCGCGGGCAGGGGCTCGTCTCCGAGCAGGAGTACGCCCAACGGCGCGCACAGATCCTCGACAGCCTGTAGACATGCGCGCGACGAAGCCTCGGCCGGTGATCAGTCCGCCGGGGCTTCGCGCCAGCCCGGAGCGACTCAGGCACACCATGAGTCGCGCTCCAGTTCACAGCCCAGGCAGTAGGCGCCATGGGTCAGGACCGGATCCGGGAAATGTGAATGCCGCGGTACACCCCGCCGCTTACCGTTCCAGTCATGAACGACGACATGCCTGAGAGCGAAGCGGTACGGCTCTTCACCGTGCCGATCACGCCGGAATTGGCGCAAGAAGCTGCCGACGCCCTCGCGTTCTTCCGCGATCTCGCCGAGAACGCGCTCCCTGCGGCGGACGGCGCTCCCTTCGACGAGAGCGCCACCTCGGTGTTCCTGCGGGAGCGCGCACAAATCGAAGCCCTCGCCGAGCCGCTTCGTGGCGAACGTCGCAAGCTCTACAGCATGTTGATTCAGATCGCGACCCTTACGAAGGACAACGCGATCGACCATGTCCGTGCGCTTGAGCACGACATTTTGATGGATCCGCCGCCGGTGTGGTCGCCGCTCACGCTCAGCCGGGTCGTCATGGAGGGCGTGCTCTTCTCCGAGTACCTGCTCGATCCCTCGATCTCTCTGGCCAAGCGCTTTGCTCGCGTGGCCGGGGTGTGGATGACCGATGCCCTGCACAGCGAGAAGCAGGCGCTGGCTCTGGGCGCAGATCAGCCGGGGGCGTCCGCGATGAAGGCCTACGTTGAGGATTGCCTCCGCAAGTGCCAGGCTTCAGAGCGGCGCAACGTCAGGGACAAGCTGATCGGATACAGCGTCGATGGCGAGGACGCGCCCATGGATCTCAACATCACCGAACGCGCAGCCCGGGCCATGCCGTCGTGGCTGCCGGCCCCGTACCGGCTGACGTCGGGAGCAGCGCACAACCGGCCGTGGATGCTGGACCGTGCGCGGATAGTGGCCGGCGGCGCTGGCCTAGCGGGTGAGGCCGCGACCGTCATGGCGGCGTCCATGGTGGCCATCGGCGCTGTCGAGACCGTGGTCCGCATCTTCGGGGAGTTCTTCGGACTGGACATGAGCAGCGTGCTCGACCAGATGAAGACTGCGCAGCAAGGCTTCCTGTACCGCGCCATCGCCATCGCCCATGGCCAGTAGCTGACGAGGCGTCGCGGTCAGTGGGTACCGTTACGTCCGCCGCTGCCTGAACCCGGGAGGGGCGGCGGTTCCTGGTGGATGGGGATGCACCAGGAACCGCCCAGGGCCGTGGCCCTTAATGGTGGAGCAGCCTTTCGATCAGGGTCCACACCGCGCGCGCTGCAAGTGCGACCCCGAGGCGTTCGGCTGCCTCGCGCATCCACCCCTTGCGGGGCGGGGCGCCGTCGTTCGCCACCATCTGCCCACCTCACCTCATCTTGTTGGGCCGGAGACGCCGGGCTCACCCGGCCCCTCCCCATTGGAGGTCGGAGCGCCGTTGAGCATCCCCGGCCTGCCAACTGATGAGGTGTGGCTGCACGAAGCTATGCCCGCCTGGAGGGCGTGAGGAGAGCGCACGAGGGGCGCGACTCGGCATGCCCCGGCACTTCGCCCCAGCCGTCCCGCGCGGCACACTGTTTCCTGCAGAGGTGAGGGTGGCCACGGGTAGGAGTTGGGTTAGCCTGCGGGCTCGCTGCGCGGGCGACGGCACCCTCGGTGGCCGGGCCGCCGACGAACGCGGAGGCGGCGATGACGCGGTCATCGCCCTCGCTGGACATCCAGCAGATACCCCGGTCGGAGCGGGAGAACATCGTCGCCCGGATGCCGGCCTTGTACGCGCTTATGTCGAGGACCATGTCGTTCGGGGTGTGCCCGACGACCTTCAGTGCGAAGCGCAGGATGGCGTTCGCGCTGATCTCCGGGGACAGCGACTTCGAGTCGGGCCGCTGGGTGGCGATCATGCCGAGGGCCGGGCCCCGCCCCCGAAAGGGGTTGTCCATCGGTACGACCCACTTTGGAGGGTTCCCGCCCGACTGAGGATGGTCTCACATTGTTCGGCATCCCTCCGCCCTGGCCACATAGGCGGGGGCGCGCCGCTGAGCAGGAGACGACGATGTCCCCAACCACCGACCCGGTGACGCAGAGCCCCCCCCCCCCCCCCCGAGAGCGCTGATGCGCCGCGTGGCCGCAGCCAGTTGCGCCGGCACCACGATCGAGTTCTACGACTTCTTCATCTACGGCACCGCCGCCGCTCTCGTCTTCCCCTCCGTGTTCTTTCCTGCTCTCGGCGGGGCAGCCGCCAGCGTCGCCTCCTTCGCCACGTTCGCCGTGGCCTTCGGAGCCCGCCCACTCGGAGCGATGATCTTCGGCCACTTCGGAGACCGCCTCGGCCGCAAGAAGACCCTGATCAGCACCCTGCTCCTGATGGGGGTGTCCACCTTCCTCATCGGCCTGCTTCCCACCGCCAACGCCATCGGTGTCGCGGCCTCCGTCGCCCTGGTCGCACTCCGAGTCGCGCAGGGACTCTCCGTCGGCGGCGAATGGGCGGGGGCGACCCTCTTCCTCTACACCCACCCCGACGTCCTCGACGCGCAGGTGATCGGCGTCCCGGACGAGAAGTACGGCGAGGAGCTGATGGTCTGGCTCCGGATGCGCGACGGCGCCGAGCCTCTGGGGGCAGAGGCCGTCCGGGAGTTCTGTGCCGGCAGGCTGGCCCACTTCAAGATCCCCCGGTACGTACACTGCGCTGAGTCGTTTCCGACGACCGTCACGGGAAAGATCCGCAAGGTGGAGATGCGGGAACAGGCCGTGGAGATCGTCGGATTGCACTCCTAGGCTGTGTCCTGTCGAGCCAACTGTGGTCTTTCATCGTGCCGTTGTTACATGAGCCGCCTGTGAAACGGGCGGCAGGACGGCTCAGCCTGATCACTCACCGGCAAGTTACAGAGGATTTGCCAGGACCAGTCAGCTCCGCCCCTCCGTGACGTCCTGGGGCGACCTGTTGGGTGACGGGTCCTGCCGGGGAGGCTTCACAGTGAGGTCGGCCAACTGAGCGACGAACTCATTCAGCTCGGCCAGTGAGCGGTGCAGAGGGGTCGGGTAGGGCTCGTGCGGCGGTGCTGCGAAGGGCATCAGGTCGAGAAGAGGCGTGTCGTGGCGGTGCTGTACCCGCTGACGCATGTCCTCGATCAGGACCAGCAGCCTGTCGCGGTATTCCTGGTGGAATCGCCGTAGGTCCTCGGCCTTCGGGTCCAGCGGGGGCCGCCCAACAGGGAGGCTAGGCTCTGAGAGGATGCTGCGCTGCGACCCCAGATAGGACAGCAGTCTGATCTCGGCTTCGTGCTTGAAGCTCTCCAACTCCGTGTGCAGTGTGCCGTCCGGGCCGAGGCCGTCCAGCGTCTCCAACCGACGCTGCAAGCTGTCCGCGTACGCCTTCACGCGGGAACGCATTTTCCGCTCGAATGTCTGTAGATCCTCCACCTTGCGGATGAGCGCCGCCACCCCCGCCGGGGGGTGGTGCGCCTCGTGACGGATCCAGACCTTCAGCGCGGGGCCCGTCGACGGGATCCGGGCCACGTCGAACTGCTCCTGGGCCCAAGGCCCGTTCCTGGCGGTGAACTGTTCGTGGAGGGTGTTCGACAGGACCACGTTCATCGGGTTGACCGACCGGCGCAGCTTCTGCCGGACGGCATCCGCTGTGAGCATCTCGCCCGCCTCAACAGCCGCCCTCATCCTGGGAGAATCCGTCTTCCCGTCCCACGGGACGACCGTCATGGCGATGTCCACCCCCCGGCCGCGGAGCGGCTCCACCGCATGGTCGTCGGCGCGGCGGTCCTGGGAGTCGTCCGGGGGCGTCAGTGCCACCTCCAGCTCCAGGAGGCGGTGGGGTAGATGGGCCAGAGCGGTCCGGTCCAGCTGTTTGCCCACGAGGAGATCCACCCGGCCCCAGTCGCCCACCGGGGCCTCGGTGTGCGTCTCGTCCGGACTCAGGATGTCCATGACCAGGGCCCGCACAAGCCGCAGGGCCTCGGCCTCCGTCCGTAGCGTGCGCGCCGTGATTCTGAGGTCGACCGCGACACCCAGCTCGTACTGCTTCTCGGCCTCGACCGGATGGTCCACCGTGCCCCGGGGGCCTGGGCGGGCCTCGGGAAGGCGGGCGAGGAGCGGGGCGATGCCTAGCAGGCTGAGGGACTTGACCACGACCGGGTTGAGAAGGCCGAAGGAGACGGGGCGATCATCGTCGGTGCCGCCCGGCAAGACCACGGGAATGATCGGTCGGGTCCGAGTCTCGTCGTCACTCTGCCTCAGTGCGATGCGGAACAGCTGTGCGGCCTCCGAGTCCCTCACGTCATCGTCGTCGGCTTCAGCCCCCTCTGTGCGGTGCTCCGACCCAAATGGCATGATCATCAGAACGGCGTCGGCCAGCCTCAGTTCGTTGTTCAGCCACGCCGACCAGTTACGAGGCAGGTGAGAAGGCGTTCGCTCGAGTCGTGCTTCGAATCCTTGACGGGTCAGCAACTGGTGTAGCTGGGCGACCTGTTCGACGACGGCTGCGTCGCGTGCGTAGGAGATGAAGACCCGCGGTGTCCGGCGTCCGTGCGACCCGATGTCTCGCTGGTCGCCGTCCGGTCGAGCCGCCGTGGTCGGTAGGGAGACTACGCGGGGCACGTGCCCTAGGTAGCGGTGGCAGGCGTTGCTGAATCCCTTGTCGTTGAACAGGGTGTTGACTCCCAAGACCGACATGCGTGTGTGCTGGGCGTGGTCCTCGGTGAGACTGAAGCCCAGAAGGAATCCGTCACACAGCACGGGCGCGCCGGACAAGGCGATGCCAGTGGAGGGCGGGACGGGGGCCGAGGGCTCGAATGTGTACGCGACACCAGGTCGGGGGGAGGCGGCGAGCAGCGTGCCGGGCACACGGCCGCTTGCGTGCGGCTCGCTACTCCTTGCCATGAGACTGGTGAAGTGGCAGGACCCGAGCATCGCGCCGTCCGTCAGCTGCGCCCACTGGGGGATGGAGAAGAAGCCGTCCGTCTCGGACGCGACGAGACCCTCGCTGGTGAGGAGCAGCGCCGCGTCGAGGGTGTCGTGCTTCCAGACAACGGAGCAGTCGGCCCAACCCACCGGTGCGCGGGTGCCGCGTCTGCTGCTGGCCTTGATGCCGCCCTTTAGCGCGTGTCGGGTCAGGTTGTGGGCAGCGGTGAGGATCACTCGGGGCGACAGCAGGAGCCCGGTGCCCAGATGCCTGATCAGGCTTCCGCCCTGCACCGGGGCCGAGATGTCGGCGATCACGACGATCCGCGCGTCCGACGGTTCGCCCCTTGGTACCGGGAATTCGCCGCCAGCACCCGATAGCGAGACGACATCGGCCTGAGCGACCAGACGGCGCCAGCCCTCATACTGACCGGCGGAATCCGCGGCACCCGTCCCGCCGAAGTTGCGCCAGGTCTCGGGGGCCATCGTGGCGAGGACAAGGACAGGGGCCCGTCTGTCGCTCTCGAGGAGTTCGGAGACGACGCGTGCGAAGCCCTCGACGGTGAAGCCGGGAAGAGACGCGTATGTCTCCAGATCATCGAGCACGACGACCGTGCGGGGACCGACTCGGGGTGCGCCCTGCGTCAACGTGAGCGAGGAGGAGGGCGACCACACCCTCCAGTTGGCCGGAACCCGGTGGAGAGCGCGCATGGCGGCGGAGGTCTTGCCTGTGGCCCGTTCTCCGATCACCACCACAAGTCTGCTCGTCCCGTCGACCGCTTGGTCGACAGCACCGTACAGTCCGGCGTCCACGTCTCCCGGGCCGATCGGGGGATACGCTTCGTCCGGGGGCAGGAACTCCCGGACAGGGAGTCCCACGGGGTTGGGCGTGCTCGTCCGGTCGGCGAACGGAAGGGCGTCCTGGTCCATGGTGCGGCTGCCGTTGCCGCCCGACGTGCCGCGTGCAGCGAGGAAGTCACCGGCCGGACCGGGATCGCGCTCGGTGACGAAGGCCCCCATCTCGCGACGAACGAGTTCTTGTATCGCCGTGACCTCGTCGCGCCGCTGCGAACCCAAGAGCGCCTCACGGATGCCGGTACGGAAGCGGAACGGCATCCGCTCCAGGTCCGTGCGCCCAGCGCGCGCTTCGTGCTCCCACGGTTCGAAGAGTCCTCCGAGCGCGACCTCCGCCAGGTGTCCGGGGTCGGAGGCGGGCAGCATGATCTGCCGTACGAGGTTCATCACCGGCAGGTTCAGCGGTACGGCGGACAGGTAGCCCGCCAGCGCCTGGGCGAGCGGAGAGGCGTCGGCTCGGAAGCGGCGAAGGATCTCGTCGGCGACGGCCGGCCCCTCTCGTGGCGGGCCCGGCGTCGCGAACCTGGGCTCGGGCTCGGTGTCCGGTGTGCGGGGGAGAGGGAGACACGGCAGGCGGCTCCACAGGCCACCGTCTCCCACGAGCCGGGCCAGAGCGGAGATGGCGTCGGGGCTCGCCTCGACGACGGGGACCGCGATGCTCTGGGCCAGGGCGGCACGGTGACGCTGCCGACGGCTGCCCACAGCGTGTCCCAGCCGCCAGGACGCATTGGGCGCGGCCGGCCTGGGTGCCCTGACCAGATGGGGCTGAGGCCGGACGGCGCCGCGGTCCCACAGTCGCCGGGGCAACACGTTGAGCAGGGCAACGGGGTTGTGTGCCGCCCAGTGCCGCAGGACGTCCTGGACCGAGGAGGTGCTCCAGCCACCGGCTACCGTGTCCGTGACGACCAGTACCAGTTGGTGGCCGGACGGGTCGGCGACTTCGTGGACACTGCGCGGCTCGCCGCCGGCACGTGCCACGCGCGGGGTCTCTTGTGGGCCCGTGCCGCTCAGATGCCAGGTTCGCACGTCGCGGAAGATGCCGGTCTGGACGAAGACACGGCGGAGTTCGGTCACCAGGTCGTGCCACAGCAGCATCGAGTGGTGCGTGTCGATGACGAGCGCGAGGTTGAGCCAACGGCCGCGGCACGGACGGAAGACCGGCATGGGCAGGCGCTGTTCGATGGTGCTGCGGACGGTGAGTTCCTCGTCGAGTTCGCTCTGCACGAGGTCGCCGCGCCCGATGGCGGGCCGCCCCAGCGGCCGCAGCGCGCGCATCACGCCCAGGGGGTCGCGCAGTGACGCGGCACGGCGGATGCGGACCAGATCGACAGCGCGCACGGCACTGGTCGCAGCGTCGGTCATGTCGGCGGCACTGTAGAACTGTTCCGCCGTCCCCGTATCGCCGACGGCTGATGGCGATGACGAAGGCTCCGGGGCATGTGGCAAAGGGGCGCTCGGGCCGTCTTCCCTGTCCTGAGGGCACCCTGGCGTGCGATCGCTGCCGCCGTCGACGCGGGCGGCCAGCCATAGGATCTCGGCCAGTTCCTCGGCTCCGGCGTTGGCGCCGGACTCTTCGAAGGCCGCGAACAGTTCCTCGATCATGCCGAGGGGCCGGTCAGCCGTTGCAGGACGGTGTTGAGGAACTTGGTTCGATCGCCGTCGTCGCTCCAGGCTCCGCTGAGTCTGAGCTGTACAGCGTTGAGGAGCTGGTCGGTCGCGAGGTCGCCCTCCACGCGCCGATCGAGGAAGGCCTCGACGAGGTCGCGGTAGGGAGCGTCGTCCGCCCCTTCGTCCAAGGCGAGCCGCTGGCGCACAATCTGATTGAGTTTCTCCTGGCCCGGCGGCTTCAGGTTCAGCTGGATGCAGCGTCGCAGGAACGGTGGGGGGAAGTCGCGTTCGCCGTTGCTCGTCAGGATGACGATCGGGAAGGTGAGGCACTGGACGCGACCGCGTTCGATCTCGACCTGAGGCTTCGGATCGTCCTGCGTGCCGATCTTGACCCGGGGATGACGGGCGGCGATCCGAGAGAGTTCCGGGATTTCGAACGCGCCTTCCTCGAAGACGGTGAGCAGATCGCCGGGAAGGTCGATGTCGCTCTTGTCGATCTCGTCGACGAGAAGCACACGAGGCCGTTCCTGGGCCACCAGCGCGGTGCCCAGGGGACCCAGGCGCAGATACGGTGCGATGGGATCGTCGGCGGGCCGACTTGCGGACGCGGGCACCGCCGGGAGTTCTGACGCGGCCGACCGGGGGTCCGCGTCAGCGGCGGAAGGCCGGTGCTCGGTGTGTGCGACGGCCGCGTTGAGGTGCCGCAGGTTGGCGTCGTGCAGTCGCCCGATGGCGTCGTACTGGTAGAGGCCGTCGCGTAGCGAACTGCGGCTAGTGATCGGCCAGTGCAGTACCGGGCCGAGTTCCAGGTCGGTGGCGATGCTGTGGGCGAGCGTCGACTTGCCCACGCCCGGCTTGCCGGTGACGAGCAGCGGCCGACGCAGATACAGGGCTGTGTTGACGGCGTCTCGCTCCTCCTCGTCGGGTACGTAGCCGGCACCACGGCGGTGGGTTTCTTCCCAGGCGTCACCCGTGGTACCGGGCGGGGTGTACTTGGGGTCGGGCTTTCCCTTGAAGGAGCGCCACGGCGGCCGATGTTCGGCCATGCGCGCCTGCTTCTCTGTGGCGCTCCCCGCACCCCGGTAGATCCACCAGTCCTTGACAACGTCAGCTGCCACCGCGGCGTCCTCATTCATGATGTGAGCGTCTGCCTTTCGGGAATGCGCCCGGGATCGTCCCACATCAGTGCCAGGGGACGACGCCTGATCCGCGCTGTGCGCAGCATGGCGGGCAGCGTGTGTACTTCGAACGGGCCAGGGTCCACGGCCAGGGCGGTGCGGATGGGCTCGGCCGTCCCGACCTGGTCGGCAGCCGGCCGCCGCCAGATGGCGATCGGCACGCCTCCGTCGAGTACGGCGTCCAGGGTGTCCATGATCATGGGCTCGGTGACCTCGGCGAGGACGACCACGGGCGGCTCGGTCTCCTGGAGCGAGGGGCCCAGATAATCGGACACATCACTGTCGCACACCTCGCGTACAGCCTGCGGGTGCCGGCCGCCCTGGGCTTGCAGCCACTCCCATTTGCGGTACCAGGGAGCCTCTGCGGGCCCCTGACGTTCCTCGGGGCAGCGCAGCACCACGTCGTAGAAGCAGCCGAGTTCTCTCATTCTCTCGCCGCGCCATGGGATCTTCCAGGATTCGAACGGCTCGTCCAAGAGGTCGTACGGGAGGTGGAACTCGATACGTGTGGGGGCGTGCGAGCGTCGGGTGGCCAACTGCCGGCCGAGTATCTCCCGGATCGATTGCAGGTCCAGAGACTGACCGGACTCCCATATGCTCTCGAACTCCTTTTGGTAGAGCCACATTCGGGTCCAGTACCGGTTGTTCTCGTCGGGCACGAGCCGCAGGTGGAGGGCGGGACTCTCGGCCGGAGGTTCCGGCGGAGCGGAGATGACTCCCGCGCCGAGCCGTTTGCGGGTGTCATCTACCCAGGCGTCGGCTTTGTCGGCCCAGGTGGCATTGCTTTTCCTGGCCCGGGCGGCCAGGAATCGGATGAATGGCAGGGCGAGCGGGAGGTCGAGGCGTCTGCCCTGCCGGTTGTCGAGGTCCCGGACGACATCCAGAAGCTGAGTCCCCGGGAGTTCGTCACCGGGCGGAGCCGTGCAGCCAGTGGCTTCGAAAGCCCACCTGTAGGCGTCATAGGAGTAGGGGGGTAGCCGGTGGCCTTGAAAGAGGCGCCCGAGTTCGGACCAGGCCTCCTGGTCGAGGGTGGGAGCACTGGACAATCCGGATACAGTGCTGTCCTTGTGGTCGTTCCATCGGTCGCCGAAGAGGGACGATCCGCCCCAGCCTTCGCTGATGACGAACTGGGGCTCCTGCCACGCCGTGCCGTTCGCACGCATGACTTGGAAGTCCGCCCGGACGGCGCCGGCGATGCCTGCCAGACCCTCGACGGCTTGGTCGACCGGCCGGCCGTTAAGGTGCTTCAGAAGCGTATCCGTGAACTGGCCGGCCTCCAGATCCGCCTGATTCTTCGCCGTTTCACCGGCGCGTGCCGCGTAGAGCACGAACTGACGCCGATCGGGGGACAGTTCACCGGCTTCGGGTTCGTTGGTGCCGAACTTCAGATTTCGCGCTTTCCGGGCCTCGACGCGGCACGTGTCTCCCACGGCGACAACGCGGCGGAAGCGCTTCCCGGGCACGTTCGTCGACTGCCACCAGCGCAGGGCGGCCTGGAGATTGAGATGGCGGGTGAAGGCGATCGTGGCATCCGCGCACGGGAGGAGCAACTGACGCCGGAAGTCGAGGAAGCCGTGCCCCGCCCAGTAGATCCACAGGAGATCCCCGTCGCGTTCGGGCAGTTCTTCGAAGAGCGCCCGGTGGACGTTCTCCGACGTGGCCGGAGGGTATGCCGGGGGACCCTGTTCCGTGAGAGGCGAGAGCAGGATGTGGACGTGGGCCTGCGGCACGCCGGCCGTGCTGGTGAGCCAGTCGGCGAAGCGGACGGCGTCCCGTGCCGGGCCGGGAAGCGACCAGCCGCGGATCTGGTACGACTCGATGCCGACGACCAGCGCGAAGACCTTCTCGGGATCGAGGTCGTCGATCACCGCAGAGCCTCACCGATCCGGTCGTAGACGGCACCGAGCTTCCAGTACGCGCTGTGCGACGCGGGGAAGGGCTGACGGCTGCGCACCTCGTGGTCCGCCACCCGGGGATCGCCGGGAAAGACCGGCGCGGCCAGGTAAGAGAGCAGATCCCTGCGGTCGTAGATGTTCAGCCACTGGGGGAAGTCGGGCGGCAAGGTGGCGCCGGGCGGGAGGCCGGCGAGGGCGCCGAGCTCGTGGAGGAACGGGGCCTGGGAACCGACGGTGACCAGCAGCCGTACAGGCAGGGGCTCCTGGCGGATGGCGGCCAGGGCGAGAGCGTCCACTAGGGCGATGCCGCCGAGGCTGTGGCCGATCACGACGGGCGGCTCCGGGCTCTCGGCGATGAGCTGGGCCAGGTGGTCGCGGAGCGGGCCGCCGCGTGCCTGGTAACGAAGGATGTCACCAACCGCCGAGGCTCCGGCCGAGGTGGCCTCACCGCGCTTGCGATCCAGTACGGACTGGGGAGTGAGGCGCTGTCCCAGTCTGAGGAGAACCGCGGAAGCCCGGAGCAAAGCGCCTCGCGCCGTGCCGCCGATGCGGCCGCTGAGAAGGTCGACCATCCGGTCGCGTTCGTCGCCCGTGCAGATCACCGCCTCTCCGCTGTCGGCGAGCAGCGTCGCGACGACGGCACGGCTGACGGCCGTCGTGAGTTCGGCGGCCGAGACGTCGTCCTGAACGACCGCACACGCGTCACGGAACTCGTCAGAGTCCGCGAGCTCGTCCAGCGCGCTGTTGTAGCCGTCGAGGAGACCAGTGTCCTGGAGCAGGCGGGCCAGTTCATCCTCGTCGTACGAACCGGACGAGAGCTCCCTGGGCAACTTACGGAGGCCATCGGCGACCCGCTCGCCGGCTGATTGAAGGCCCGGCATCGCGAGTCCGTCGTCCGCGGTGCCCAACGCGGCGAGGACCCTCAGTTCGCACAGCGGGTCGGTCAGGAGCAGCAACCACTCGGCGGCGTCGGTCTCTTCGGGATCGTCGGTGCCGCGGGTGGTGGCCGTTCCCGGGATGGACGCACCGCCCGCGCCCAGGCTTGAGCCGAAGGCGTCGCCCCAGTAGCACGGCACGACCTCCGCATCTGGAAAGCGCTCCTCCAAGCCCTCCCGAACCCAGCGGAACAGGTCGTCATAGCGTTCCCGACGAACGCCAGTCCCATGGACGAAGACGAAGCGCATGCAGCCCCCCATTTTGCCGTGTGCTGTGGGGAGGATAAGACGCGCAGCGAGGTGGAGGGGCCCGTTTTCTCATTCAGGATCTTGGAGGTGCGCGTAAGACTATGAGAAGGACGTCGTGCCCGGGCACCACGGCTGGGGCGCAGTCGGGAGCAAGGTGTGCGGCGTTACCGAGGACCTCGGCGAGTTCGAGTGGGGTGCCACCCGGACGAACCACTACGCCGACACCGGCGACAGCCCGACCTGGACCGCGGAGGACACCAGCGGCACAATCACCCGCAACATCGGAGACCTCACCCACGGACTGGCCGCCACCAGCACGGCCACCGGCGGTACAGTTCTCCAAATGGCCAACCTCCACGGCGACATCGCAGTCCAGCTCGCCGTCGGCACCGCCACCGCCACCGCCTACACCTACGACGAGTTCGGCAACACCACCAGCACGGCCCGCTACGGATGGACTGGCGCGGCTCAGCGCTCGTCCGAAACGCCCACCGGGCTCATCCTGATGGGTGTCCGTCTCTACGACCCCGCCACCGGGCGCTTCCTTCAGACCGATCCCATTGCCGGTGGAAACGCGAACGCCTACGACTTCGTGTACCAGGATCCGGTCAACAACTCGGATGTGTCAGGCAAGTTCTCGGTCCACTTCCACTGGACGTACGTCTCCGTCAAGTTCAATAAGAAGGAGACCTGGAAGATAGCGTCTGTCCTGGGTATCGGAACGCTGGCCCAGGCCAAATCTGGCCAGAAGCTGATCAAGGCGATCATCCGTAGGTTCGGCATCTATGCCTTCGAGGCGGCGGACCTCGGAGATGGCATCGGCGAGGTATCGGTGGTCGTTGGTGCCTACGCATGGTGGGCAGCCGAGGAGGGCAGATGCCTTCAATTCAATATCGCGTACAACATCTCGTTCACTGAGCCCATTCCAACTTCAGGCGACAGCCGATCGACGCTGTGCCACGGAGGTCTGGTAGACCCTGGCTATGACGTTCTTGGCGGTGGTCGAGGGTGATGCGGGCAGATGGCGCATCGATCGGGATGGTCTGACAGACGCGATCCGTGCCCGGTGGTCCGGAGTCGAGATCGACTCGACGCAACGCAGCGAAGTACGCAGCTTCATATGGCAGTTCGAGACTGAGAACGGCCCAGGTGAGGCATATCTGCACGAGGACAGCACATGCCTGTACATGGACGTATGGGAGGAAGACGCGATCTGGTTGGCGATCGTCTTCCGCAGGCTGGCACCCACGGACCTTGACCTGGTGTTCTGCGATGAGGGTTACACCTTCGACGTTCGTCTGCCGGCCGGGACGACGGAAGCCGAGTTGACGGACTTGGTGAATGCTGCGGGTTGATCTCAGCCCGTCGCGGTGAGCTGGAGCACCAGGACGGCTTGGACGAGGTTGGTGATTCGGGTCGTTGAGCAGCGGAGTTTACGGAGGAGGCGCCAGGACTTGAGGGTGGCGATGGCCTGCTCGACCAATGCACGGATTTTCGCGTGGGACCGGTTGACGGCCTGCTGGCCGGTGGAGAGGCTGTCCCATCGGCCGCGGTAAGGGAGACGGACCGTGCCGCCTGCACCCTGGTAGCCCTTGTCTGCCCAGCAGCTGATGTTGGCCTTGGCGAGTACCTCGATAATGCCGTGCTCGCGCGCGGCCCGGATGTCGTGGACAGCGCCGGCCAGGGCTGGTGAAGCCCACATCAGACGCCCCTTCGGATCAGCTATGACCTGCACGTTCATGCCGTGCTTCTTGTGTTTGCCCGAGTAAAACGGGCGGTCGGCGGCGATTCGGTCGATGGGCAGGAGCGTCCCGTCCAGGATCACGTACGCCTTCGTCGATGCCGCTCGTACGGCTTCGGCGAGGGTGGGGGCGAGGGCGGCGAGGAGGTTGACGGCCTCGGTGATGTATCGGTAGGCGGTGGTGGTGCCGATCCCGAATCCGGCCGCGAGCTGGGCGTAGGGCTGGCCATTGCGCAGGTGGGCGAGCGTGCACAGGGCCTGTCGGCCTGCGTTCAGGCGCCGCCATCGGGTTCCGAGAGCGCGGCGATGCTCTTTCAGGCGGACGGCGAGGAAGCGCAGGGCCGAGCTGGACACGTCGACGCCGGACGGGTAGACAAACATGCGAAGCCTCTGGTGGAGACGGTTCCCTTGGTCGGAAACCCATCTACCAGGGGCTTCATCTGTCTGTCAGCCCAACCACCCGCCTGGCAAGTGAGGTTGGAAAGGGCTCACTGTACCGGCGCCTCCGAGAGGCTTCTCGAGTCCAGGGTGCGGGCGTCTTCGCCTGATGCGGCACCCTCGACACCTCGAAGTCGACCGTGCCGAGTTCGAGAGCACCTTGAAGCGCATCCGTCACCGCTCCTCGGTCACTCACGCCTCTCCTCGAGGAGTTCGGACAGCTTGTGGCCTGCGTCGGCTTCGTCACAGCACGACACGGAACAGGTTCCCGGGCGGGTCGACCACGGCGTCGAGGCGGAGGCCCACGCGCAGGGCGGGATGCTGCGAGCGCTTCCACGTGGCCTCGAACGTCCGGAAGCCCGGCCCGCTGACCCGCAGGACGACCACGGCACCGCCGTCGTCCCCGGTGTCCCATTCGGTCAGCTCGGTGATCTCCGCGGTCGCCGGAACCCCGAAGGCGTCGAGCCGCCGGTTGTGCCTCCGTTCGGCGGCGACGGTGAACCCCAGCACGAAGCACAGGGGAACGAGGACCACCGTGCACACCACGCCGGTGACCACCACGCCCTGGCCGGCGAAGACGCCGAGAACCATCAGGAACGGTCCCAACAGCCCGAGCGCCACGAGAAAGAGGTACATGCAGGCGGCTGCCCAGGGACCGACCTTCGACACCTGTGTCGGCGCGGGGCCGTTCTCCCCGTCGCGCACGTCAGAGCCGCGGTCTCCCGGCCACGCCCCGCGCCAGCTGCACGGCGAAGGCGCGCAGGGCGTCGAGGCGCTCCGGGTCGTAGGGGAAAGAGTGGCGGGGCACTCCCGGCTGCCCGATGACGATCTCGATCCTGGGCCTGCGGCCGGTGCCGAACTCCAGCCGAGGTTCCTGCCAGACATGCAGGCGGTGCGCGTCGCCGTAGCCGAACAACTCCAGCACCCGGCCGTCGAAGGTGAGCAGGGTGGTGTCGTTCGCCAGCACTTCGTACGGCGGTGTCGTCACGGCGTCGCTCCGTCTCCCGCGTAGAGGTAACCGCCCGGGTTGGCGGGGTCCGCGATCAGCAGTACCTCATCACCGGCGCGGGGGATGCGCAGTTTCGACACGATGGTCTGAATCGTGATCGGGTCGGCGGTGACCCCGGTCAGCCGGAGGACCAGGTCGACGACCGGGTCGTGGTTGACCAGCTTGCCGGTGTCGCTGACCGACACGACGACGGCGGGGGTCGTCGGCACTCCCATGGCAAGCAACTGCCCCACCATGGCAACGGAGTTGTACGCACCGATCGACTGCTGGACCTTGGCGTAGTCCTCGCCGCCGAGCGCCGCGCGCGTCATCCGCCCGTAGAAACCCTTGCCGCCGGCCACCTGCTCCACGATCTTGGCGGCCTTCTCCTCGCGGCTCTTGCCCTTGCCGAAGATTCCCATGCTGTGCCTGCCCTTCCGGTCCGTTCTGCCTGGTGGTGTGGACGTTAGGAGGCGGACAGCGCCTACCGATCCCAGGTTCGACCGCCGGTTCCCCCAGGACGTACGCTCTGCCCATGCCGTCCCCGAGCCAGCCGTCGACCGGCGAGCGCCGTCCGCGCGCCTTGGTCATCGACAGGGCCTGGCGCGACCTCGGGCCGGGTCCCCGGGCGCTGAGCGGGCCCGGTGGCGCGCCGCTGACCCGGACGGTCAAGCTGATCGTGCTGCCGCTGATCGTCCGGCCCGCGCTGCGTCCGGAGCTCGCCGCCGACTTCCTCGACGCGCGGGAGGCGGAGCGACTCGACACGCTGATACGGGAGTCCGGTGCGGTTCTGGAGGCGACGGCACAGTGGTTCACTCTGCTGAAGAGGACCCGCCGGGCACTGGGGATCGTGGCGGGCAACCCCCAGGACCTGTATTTCCAGCGGTGCTTCGAGCTGGCGACCGAGCACGGGGCGCCGGGTCCCGGCGCGGACGCGGTGGCGAGGGCGGTACTCGAGGACGTCGTGGACGCTTCCGGCGGACGGACGGTGGAGGCGCTGAAGGAGCATCTGGCGAACCCCGCCCGGCGCGCCCGGCTCGACGCCGTGCTGGCAGCGGCGTGGGACGGACGCGAAGCGGTACAGGGCGCCGCCGATACGGGCCTGGCGGCCGAGGTTCTCGAGGCCTGCGGTGCGGCGGGGGCTGATTCGCCGGCCTTCGCCGCCATGGTCCGGGCCGGGCACGGCAGCCTGCTCGGGCGGGCCCTGTGGGGCGCGCAGCCGGCCGACGTCTGGGACCGCGCCGACGTACCCCCGCACCTCGGGCTGACCGCGCACCGCGTGCCCCCACGCCCCGAGGTCGGCCGGAGCGCCTCGACCGCCACACTCCCCGCGCCGTTCGACCGCACGCTCTTCGAGCGGCTCTTCACCGTGCTCCAGACGTCGGCCCACCGCGAGCAGCTGCCGACCGTGCCGGACCTCGTCCGGCGGGAGGTCGAGCGCAGCTGCGCCCCGCTGGGCCTGTGCGACGAGAGCCTGCGCGTCACCGTCGTGCTCGGCGGCCGACTCGCGGTGGGCCTCGATCCGCTGGGCGCCGGGACCCCCGTGGCGGGGTCGACGGCGGCACACCGCATCGTCAACAGCCGCTGGCAGCGGGAGGCTTCGGTCCTCCGGGCCCGCAGGATGACCGTCTCCCCTCGCCCCGACCCGGACGGCGGTGTGCTGAACGCCCTCGCCCAGGACCTGCGCACCCCGTGGGCCGCGTACATGCGGCGCCTCTGGGTACGGCTGCACGGGCGCGACGTCCGCGACGCGGCACTGCCCGACGCGGCATCGGCCTGGGGTGTACTCGACGGGGTCGCCCGCTCGGTGATGATGGACCACCGCGCACGAGTCCGTACGGCACTGCGCGCCCTGTCGGCGACCGTCGAGCCCGCCGCCGAGCCGAGGAGCGCGTGATGCCTGAACGGCGCTGTGCCCTCACGCGAGCCGAGGACGGCAACACCGTGCGCATCGCGGGACCCGCCGCCGGTCCCCCCTTCACCCGGGCCGTTCTCGACGTCGCGGGTGCCGTCCTGACCTGGCCCGTCCTCGGACCGAGAGGTCTGCCGACAGCGGAGATCCACGACGTGGGGCAGGCCCAGCAGTGGCTGTGGGCGGTCTACGGCGAGCGAACGGCCGCCGCTGTCGACGCCGTCGCGTCGGGAGCACCGGCCGCCGAGCTGACGCTGCCCGAGCAGCCGACCGCCCTCGCCGAGAGTGCCGCCCGCCTCGCCCTCGGGCACTGGGCGGCCCGCTGGTGGCCGACGTCGCACCTGGACGGGATTCCGGCGCTCGAACCGGACGTGCTGGGCCTGGAGTTGGCCGCGCTGACCCACGAGTGCCAGCAACTCCTCGACGAGTCAGGGGAGCTGGAGGGTACCGATCTGCTGGAGGAGCACCTGGCCGGGCTCGACCCGCTGATCCGTTGGCGGCAGTCGGCGGCCCCACCCCGCCGACTGGACCGTGTCCTACGGCTGATCGACGACGCGGCCGACAACGCCGGGCTGGACGGGGCTGCGCTACGGCACCTCCGGTCCGCCCTTGAACAGGACCACAGGCCGACCGCCACGCCGCTCGACGTCGCCGAACTCTTCGTACGGCAGCAGGAGTTCGCCCTCGCAGCAGGTGATCTGCGCACCGCGAACGGACGCGTGGTGGCCCGGGGTTCGGGGACCAACGACTGGTGCCGCTGTCCTCCCGGCTTCGTCGACGCGGCCGAGGAGGCCGTGTCCTGGACCGCGTACGCGCGCGGTGCCGCTCGGCGGATCGAGGTCGAGGTGTTCGCCGGCATCGCCGCCCCCGTGGGCGGGGTGCACCTCGCGGCGGAGGTCCATGTGGACGGCGGCCCGCCTAACCGCGTTCCGCTGGTCAGGCGGGACGACGTGTGGACGGGCCGGGCGGACCTGGACATCCCGGCCTCGACGACACCGAGCATCGAAGTCGGCGTCCTGCTCCCGGGGTTCGACCCGGGACCGGGCGCCGATGACCATGCGGCACGTGACGCAGTACGAGCCCTGGCCCGGCACCGGCTCGGCCTCGCGGCGGCACCGCACGACGGCGACGCCGCGCACCCGGACCCGTTCCTCGCCGAGATCGCGGCTGCCGCTGCCGTGGAGGAGGACTTCTAGCCCATGCCGGAAGAGCCGGAAGACCTGGAAAGCCCGGAAGACCCGCAGGACGCGGCGGAACAGGAAGAACAGGCGGTGGCGCTCAGCTACGGCGAGCCCTTCGACAGCGGCTTCGCGCTCGCCGAACAGCATCAACTCACCCCGGATCTCCCGGCAGCGCTGACCGTCTACGGTGAACTCCTCGCCGTGGCCGAGTCGTTCGAGGACTCCCCCGACGTACGACTCCTGCGTGGGCACCTGTTGTCCGACATCGGGACGGTTCAGCTCGCGGCCACGGATCTGCCCGGAGCCGCCCTGTCCATCGGGCGGTCCCTCGATCTGGTGCGGGGCATCGCGTCCGTGCCGATGGGACCGAACGGCCGCCGGCTGTGGCTGGAGATCCTGCTGAAGACACTGCTGGCCAGGGTCGAACTGCTGCGCAGGACAGGGCAGTTCGACGAGGCACAGGAGGCGATGGACGAGGCGACGGCCCTGTTGTCGGAGTTCGACGACCCCGAGGGGCTGCGCACCGCCGAGATCGGCCTGGGCCGGGTGCATCTGCTGATGGACCGCAGTGCGTGGGGCGCGGCCGAGGAACTGGCCTGCGCGCTGCTGGCCGACGCGCCCCTGGCCGAGCCGTACCTGCTGGACTGTCTGGGGGTCGTCTGCGCCTCGACCGTGCGGTTCGAGCAGGCGGAGGACTACTTCACCCGCGCGGAGGAGACCTATCTGACGCTGGGCCACCACGCGGGGCGCCAACAGGTGCTCTCCCACCGGGCGTACGCGGCGCTGCAGGCCGGCGACCTCGACCGCGCGGAGGAGTTGTACGCGGAGGCCGCCGAGATCTTCGAACGGCAGGGCCAGTCCGAGGACCTGGCGGTCTGCGAACAGGCCCGTGCCGCCATCGCCGCACACCGCGGGGACACGGCCGGCGCCGCCGCTCTGACGGCGTCCAGCCTGGCCCGCTTCCAGCAGGTCGGTGCCGCGGTCGCCGCCGCCGACACCATGCTGTTGGGCGCCCGGCACGCGTACGAGCGGGGCGACATCGACGAGATGAAGCGGCTCGCCCAGGGCGCGCGGGACGTGTACCAGGAGCGCGGGGTGTACGAGCGGTGCGCCCAGGTGGACCTGATGCTCGCGCGCACCCTTG
Organism: Streptomyces sp. NPDC048278; assembly: GCF_040652195.1. Classification (NCBI taxonomy): domain Bacteria; kingdom Bacillati; phylum Actinomycetota; class Actinomycetes; order Kitasatosporales; family Streptomycetaceae; genus Streptomyces; species Streptomyces sp. NPDC048278. The sequence goes on along the minus strand of NZ_JBEZLP010000067.1, from coordinate 8,407 downwards.
AGGACAACCTGAACCGGACCGACCACGGCGTCCACGAGCGCGCCTCGATCGCCAACGCGCTCTCCCTCGCCCTGCCCGCCGCCCTGACGCTGGAAGCGGCCCGCTACGACTTCGCCACCGCCCACGCCCGCAGCCAGTGGCTCCACCTGGCCGACGACGCCATGCGGTTGGTCTTCCGCCTGGCCCTCCGCAGCAACGACCAGGGGCTGATCTTCGAGCTGGTGGAACACCGGTGCGCGGGCGCCTCCCTGGCGCTGAGCCGTACGTCCACCGCCGACAGGGCGGCGGCGGTCTTCCCGGACGCCGCCATGAAGACGTACGCGCCCGATAACGGCGCTCCCTTGACGCTGGGCGGCATCGCGGCCGAGGCCGCGGCCTCCGTCGGCCTGCGGGTCGCGCCGCCACCGAAGATCGTGATGTCGGCGGAGGCGGGCGGCCGTACCGCACTCCAGGAGTACGTCCAGGCAGCCGAGTTCCGCTATCACCGGCGGATCGTGAGCGAGGAAGAGGTGCCGTTCTGTCCGCCGACGCTCTGACCGACCCGAACCGTCCGGTGGTCCAGGTCCGCCTCGCCGACGCCGGTGACCTGCACATGACCTGGACGTGGGCCCGTGGGGCCCAGGGCTTCGGCACCGGGTACACCCCGGGGCCGGACGTGGACGAGGCCATCCGCGCGCTGGCCGCCGAGCTGCCGGGCGGCGGCACGGAAGGCATGCGGCGCGCGTTCGAGTCCGGCGCGCTGGCCACGTACGAGGACGAGCGCCGTCTCTCCCGCATGCTGGCCGAGGTGCTGTGGCCGCCGGGCCTGACCGACCAGATCCGCCAGGTGTCCGCCCGTCTGGGCCGTCCGCTGATGCGGCTCCAGCCGTCGCCCCGGGTCGCCCAGGTCCCGTGGGAGCTGCTCGCCGTGGACGGTGACGGTGACGACGGCGACGTACGGCTGATCGACCTCGTGGACATCGCCACCACGGCACCGGCATCGCTACGACGGGCAGGCACCACCCCGACCGCCGGTCAGGCCCCGGAATCGGACGCCGTGGTCCTGGTCCTGGACCCCCGCGTCCCCGGCTTCCGCGCCGACTCCCCGCTCGGCTCGGTCCTGGGGCAGCCCGGCTCCGACCCGGCGCTGCTGTCCCTCGTACAGCGCAGGCTCGACGCGGGCACCGTCGTACCGTCCGTCGCCACCCCCGCCGAGGCCTTCCGCCGCACCGACCTCGACCGCGACCGGCTGGGCGAGGCGCTGCGCAAGGGTGCCCGTCGTCTGATGTACGTCGGTCACGTCAGCGGCGCCCCCGTCGAGGGCGGGCAGAGCGAGGACGTCACCCTCCATCTGTGCTGCGGCCCGGAGACGACGGGGATGGTCGAACCGGTGCGCACCCACCGCCCGTTGTCCGCCAAGGACCTTCTCCTGGGCACGCTCCCGCTGCGCGCGGACGGCGTGCCGGGCGCTCAGCTCTGGCCCGCACCGCCGCGCGTCGCGCTGATCGCCTGCGAGAGCGGCGGCGACCTCCGCTTCGCCGAGTCCTTCGGTCTGGCGACGGCGATGATCCACAACGGCGCCCGACTGGTCACCGCCACCCGCTGGGTGCTCCCCACCAGCTTCGCCTTCCACCGTCTGGCCGGCCTGCCGGAGTCCGTACGGCCGCTCACGGAGGCCGTGGTCGCCGTGGACGCGGCCCACGAGGACGACGACCCGGTCCGGCATCTCGGCGCCTGGCAGCGACAGCAGCTCGACCGGTGGCGCGCCGACGGCCGGATCGAGCACTCGCCCCTCCTCTGGGCGGCCCTGACCTGCATCGTCAGGTGAAGGGCCAGGGGTGGTGGAGGCAGTATCCGCCCACCCCGATCGCGGCGGTCCCCGTGACCAGCAGGGAGACGACGAACCGGATGTGCGACGTGCGCTCACGGCGTTCGTGGTCGGGGTCGGCGGTGAGGAGGGACGGGTCGGCGGGCGCGTAACGCAGGGGGATGTCACGGCCGAGGGACCTGGCGATGTTCCGGATGCCCTGTGTGCACAGCGCGGTGACCTCGACGCCCTCGTGGGTGGTGAAGGCGACGACGGAGGCGTGGCTGACGGTCTCGCCGCCTTCGCCGTCGGAGTGGACGTCCCTGGTGACGGCGACCACACGGCCCTGGACGGTGACGCCCGCGACCAGTTGAGCGGCGCGGGCGCGGGCGTACTCACCGTCCCGGCTCAGCGCGACGACGAGGAGCAGCAGGCCACCGACGCAGATCAGACCCCACTGCCAGCCCCACGCGAAGAACGACTGGACGACCAGACCCAACACCAGCAGGAACACCATGCAGTTCGGGCCGCCGACCCCGGAGGTCCGCCCCTCGCTGTCCAGCATCAGATAGAACCGCTCCGGCCGCCGCCGCGGAAACCGGACCGGGAACTCCTGCCCCACCCAGGCCACCAGCACCCGGTCACCACGCTTGTTCTCGTGCCGCAGCCTGAACTCCCGCCCGGTGCCCGGGTCCTGGTACACGATCGTCACCGGTATCGCGTGCTCCCCCGACTCACCGTGTCCCGGCGGATGCACCTCCACGACCCGAGCCGTCACCCACACCGCCCGCTGCGGCCGGGTCAGCCCGGCCAGCGAACACGCATAACCCACCAACGCCAGCCCAGCGGGCACGGTCCACCACAGCCCGAGCATCTTCTGCAGGTCCATGCGGCGAGGCTCTCGCCGCCGTGACTCCTACCGATCCCAGATTCGGGCCGGGCCGACCATCCCTTTCGACCGGACCGACCGACCCGAGGCAACGGCTCACCACAGCACCGACCGCCCCGGGCCCGGGTCATACGAACCGGCGCATCGATCGCAAACCCGCACATCCCCTGCACGCACCGTCCGCGTATCCGACCGCGGTAGTCGGCTTGTGGCCAACGCCTGCGGCCCACTCTTCCCGCTCCGTTCATCCCTCCACCTGCCGGCCGGTGGGGTTTTCCCCCGGGCGAAGAGTGGCGTCAGACCGCTGGGGCGGCGTCGGCATCGAACCTAGTCTCTGACGCATCGCCAGCAACACCGCCACCTGCGAGTGCGGCGTGACTGCCGACATCCGATGCCGTTCCCACCGCCTTCTGGAGAGCACCATGTTCCGCACCACCAGGACCGCCAGCGCGGCCACGACCGCCGCCCTCCTCTGCGCGGTGACGGGGGCCGCACTCACCGGCACGCACCTCGCGCCCGCGGCGTCGGCCTCGCCGCAGCACAGCCGCCTGGACAGCCTCGAACCGGTAGCCGCGGCCACGGTCGCCCGGCGCGAGCGCGGCGGCGACCTGTTCACCGGCATCGGGAAGATCAGGGTCGGCGACCGCTCGGTGAACGTGTCCTGCTCGGGCACGCCGGCGCCGCACCGGCCGGTCGTCATGCTGATGGCCGGCCTCGGGGACGGCCTGGACAACCTGAGCGGCATACAGAAGACGCTCAGCGCGACGGGCCGCGTCTGCTCCTACGACCGGCTCGGCGAGGGAGAGAGCGACGCACCGCTCGGCCCGCAGACCATGGACAGCACCGGCAAAGTCCTGACGGCGGTGCTCGACCGGGTGGCCGGCGACCGGCCCGTCGTCCTGGTCGGGCACTCCCTCGGCGGGCTCATCGCCGCCCGCTACGCCCCCGAACACCTGGACCGCGTCAAGGGCCTGGTCCTGCTGGACGCCACCCCGTCGACCATGGCCGCCGACCTCACCCGCATCGTCCCCCCGTCCGCGACCGGCCCGGGCGCCGACGCACGCGACGGGTACCTCGCGGTCAGCCAGGGCCAGAACCCGGAGATGCTCTCGTTCACCGACGGAAAGGTGCGCTCTGCCGGTGACATCCCGGTGGAGGTCATCCGGCACGGGGTGCCGTACCTGGCACAGTCGATCCCCACCTACGGGCCCGCCCTCGAGCGTGCCTGGGCCGACGGGGAACGCGCCTGGCTCGCTCTCTCCCCGCACAGCCGGCTGAGCGTCGCCACCAAGAGCGACCACTACATCTACCTCGCCCAGCCCGACCTCGTCGACCAGGCCGTCGAGCGCGTCACCTCCCGCGCCCCCGGCCGGTCCTGACCGCCGTACCCCCGCCGGAGGTGAAGGACCGCCTTCGCCGCCGACCACGCCTCCGTATGAGGCGAGCAGCCTCTCACCGCCCCGGTACGGCCTCCTCCGCGCGGAGGAGGCCGTCTACCTGGTGTCCGGGCAAGGACCAACCCGCCCTGAGCGGAGTGTCACTGCGCTCCTCGGACAGCTGGACCTACGGCCCGGGCAGCATGTGTTCGATGTCGGCACGGACGCCGGCGTGACCGCGGCGCTCGCCTGCCGGATCGCCTCACATGGTGGGAATCCGGCGACTGTGACGCCGCCCTGCCGGGGTGCAGCCACTCCGAAGAACTTGATGCAAAGAATCCATTGCAAGCACTTCTTTGCATCGCTATCTTTGTAAGCATGAACGAGCCCCAGGACGCACCCGTCCGCAATCTCGACGCCCGATCCCTGCGTGGGCTCGCACACCCACTACGCATGCAACTCCTGGACACTCTGCGCTTCGGCGGCCCCGCCACCGCGTCTCAACTCGCCGAAAAGCTGGGCGAGTCAAGCGGTGCGACCAGCTATCACCTGCGGCAGCTGGCCGCCCACGGCTTCATTGAGGACGCACCCGAGCGCGGGAAGGGCCGGGAGCGGTGGTGGAAGGCAGTCCACAAGGGCCTGCGCTTCGACGACGCACTCCTCACGGACGCCAGCCCGGACGTGCGTGGGGCTGCCGACTTGTATCTCCACGAGGTCGCCACCGCCCAGACCAGGGACCTGTCGACCTGGCTCGGCAACCGCCAGGCGTGGCCGGAGGAATGGAACCGCGCCTGGGACATGAGCAGCGCGACACTGCGGCTGACGCCCGAACTGACCCAGGAACTCGTCGAGAAGATGCACGCGCTCGTCGACACCTACCGCGACCGGGCCACCGACGAGGAAGACGCTGACACCGCCCAGGTACGCATCCAGACACATACGTTCCCCCTCACCACGGAGTGAAAGGCAAAGCCCGATGCACCCCGAGACCCACCTTGCCCTGCACCACGCCCGCGCCGGCGAACTCCGCGCCGAAGCCGACGCCTACCGTCTCGCCGTAGCGGCCCGGCACCCCCGGGACCTCCGTACCCGTCTCGGCTGGGCCCTCGTGGACGTCGGCCTGCGGCTGGCCACCGCCCCCAAGGCGGTAGCCGCCATTCCTTAGTACCGTTCACGACCGTCGCCCCATGGGGAAACATGACCGCGAGGATGGGAGAAACCCTGCTGGTGCAGCTCCTGTTGCGAGGTCTTTGATCAGCACGCCGCCGGTCTGCCACACCTCTGGCGCCATCGGAGGCACACAACGACGGTGAGCCGCCACACAGCGTTCGGCCGCCCGAACGGTCTCTGCAGATGATCTCCACGCCGTGCTGAAGAACTGGCGGACGCTGGTGCGGCGCTGCGTTCAGAACACTCTCGGCCTTCACGTAGGGATCTGCGCCGCCACGGCCGCGCGCGACCGGGCCCTGGTTCGCGCGGCTTTCCAGAGCCGCTCCGGCCGCATTGCGCATAGCCGTGTAGTGCCGGGCGCGGCGCCGGGCTACATGGCTCTCGATCGTTGTTGCCGCCCTTGCCGTGGCGGGGCGCGAACGCAACCGGCGCGGTGCGACAAGTACGGGGTGAGACCGTCGTCCGGCGGTCGGAGACGGAGCTTCCGTGGAATCGGAGCACGACGCGTACGGCGATCGTGACAGTGACGCCCAACTGTCCAGGTCCGCCGTGGATCCGGCGGCGTTCACGCCCCTGGTCGAGAGGTACTCGGTGGCCCTGCACGGCTACTTCGCGCGACGGATGCCCGGCGCGGCGGACGATCTGCTGGCCGAGGCCTGGCTGCAGGCGTTCGCCGCGCGGCACACGTTCGACGCCTCGCGCGGATCGGCGCGAGGCTGGCTGTTCGGGGTGGCCCGCAACGTCCTCGCCGGCACTGTGCGGCGGGCGGCGCGGACAGAGGCCCCGCCGGGGGAACAGGTCACCGACCCGTGGCAGGCGGTGGACCAAAGGCTGGACGCGGCGGCGCTGGCGCCCGCACTGCGCGGCGCGCTGGCCGAACTGCCCGCAGAGGAGCGGGAGGTGATGCTCCTCGTCAGCTGGGAGCAGCTGACGCCGGCCGAGGCAGCCGCCGCCGTGGGCATCCCGGCGGGGACGGCCCGTTCGCGGCTGCACCGGGCCCGCGGCCGGTTGCGCGAACGGCTCGCGCCGGCCCGCCTGGCGGGCCGGCGCCCTGCCGTGACAGGAGACCTGGCATGAGTACACACGACATGGAGGAGACGGGCGTGATGGAGCGGCAGGCACTGATGGACTTCCCGGGCACCGAGGCGCTCCAGGCGGCGGGCCGGGTCGAACCCCCGTCGGCGCAGGTGCTGACCCGGGCGCTGGCGGCAGTCGAGGAAGCCGTGCGGGAGGACGTGGGCCGGGCCCTGCGGGAGGAGGTACGGAAGGACGCCGTGGTGACGCCGTTGCGCAAGCGCCGTCGGGTCCTCGCCGTCCTGGCCGTGGCCGCGGTCACGGCCGGCGTCACGGTGATGGGCGTGAACACGGAAGCGGGCACCCGGCACAGGACGCAGCCGCAGTCCGCGTCGGTTTTCCTCAACAACGTCGCCGAGGTCGCCGCCACGCAGTCGGCCGGCTCGGGGAGGTACTGGAAGGTCCAAACCGATTCCGCCGAGTCGTACATCACGCGTTCCATGGACGCCACCTACGTCATCTCCGGCAAGACCCCCCGCAAGACCCGGTTTCCCGGCTGGAGGCTCGGGTCGAAGACCTACGACTGGAACGGTCTGGACAGGCTGACCACGAACCCGGCGCAGCTCCTGCGGCAGATCGAGACCACGACCAAGGCCTCCGCCGATCAGGACGAGGACGCGGGAACGCTCGGCTTCGTGCAGGCGACCACCCTCCTCGCCAACGCCCCCGCCGACCCGCAACTGCGCAGCGGCCTGTTCAGGGCACTGGCCGACCTGAAGGGCGTGACCGTCGTCGGCACCGTCAAGGACAGCGCCGGGCGCACCGGAACGGAGCTGGCCTACCGCGGGGGCGTCGGCACCACCAAGGTGATCATCGCCCCGATGACGGGCACACTCCTGGAACTCACCGAGCCGTGGAGGACTGAGAAGGACCAGCGCCGGGCGACGTACCTGTCCACCGGCCTGACCGACACGATCGGCTGACGAACGACGCGCAACGGCCGAACGCGGCATGATCGGCCCGTACCAGCAAGAAGCTTCCGTAGCGCAGCAGTTGAGCAGCGCGAGACGAGATCTCCCTCAAGGACGACTGCGGTCGAACTCGTCAGTGGCCAAGTAGCTCTGCGAGCACCGGAAACAGACTGGTGCCCGCCTCACCACGACGACAGCCGGCGTCGGACCGAACTCGAGGGTGAGCGGCGCGCCGGTCAGTATCAGTGGACGTCGTACCGTAGCGCCGGTCGGCGCAGGATCTCACCGATCCAGTCGGCAGTGAAGGCCGCCAGGTCCTCGACCGGTCCGGAACGCTCGCGCGGCACAACGTCCGGGCGCTCCTGAGTCAAGGCGGGTTACAGATGTGCCGTCGCGGGTGTCGATTCCTTCTCCGTCTACCCGAGTTCACCGAGACGGAGGGCGTTCCTTATCTCGTTGAGCGTCGCGGTCGTCGGCGGAGTCCGCTCCTGCGCTTGTTCAGCGAATCGGAGGGCATCGTCGATCTCGGTGAGCTTCATGGAGGACAGAACGGCTGCCCGCTCCATCAGGTCGTCCCGGGACACAGTGGTCAGCCACGTGCAGGGGGTGAAGCCTGGACGCGGGAACGCGAGCCGCAGTACACCTTCGAACGGCAGTCCTTCATCGGCGCCGACCATCACTTCGATGCCCAGACCGCTGATGTCGACGCCCGCCGGAGCGACGACCTGCATCACCCGGATCCCGGACGGGTCGTCTCCCGACAGCAGTACGACCAGCCGCCGCTCGTCGAACTGGACCCACCAGACTTCGCCACGTTGCACAAGTCCTCCAGACACGGGACGGCCGGCAGACGCTACACAGCCCTGACGCGCTGTGAAGACTCAAGAACATGCGGTGGCCGCAGGTCACAGCGTAGACCCCGCCCGCCGGCAGGAGGCGTTCGAAGGCCTGACGAGCCGGATCACGCTCGTCAACCGGCCCGTCTTCGACCCTGTCCACCGCTCGGCTGGTCCGTCCGGCGACGCCGCCACCAGGCCCGATCCCGGACCAGCCATTACCGGCGACAAGCCGCTCAAGCAGGAAGATCACGATCTACGGCTGGAGTACTAGTACTCCAGTTGCAGTTCGCTATTCCTGCTGGTCAGGGGTGTGTTCGTGAGTGTACTGGGCTGATGCGCCGTCAGGTGGCGGGAGTTCGTGA
>NZ_JBEZLP010000066.1:0-29050 GCF_040652195.1 Streptomyces sp. NPDC048278 | reverse complement strand
GCGGATCACGGCCGCGGGGACGATCTGCTCCGCATGGGCGAAGCCCCAGCGACTCAGCGGGGCGTCCTGCCAGTTTTCCAGCGTGATCGGCCAGGCTGCACGGCCAGGCGAACTTCGAGGGGACAGCAGCCGAGCTGAGATCGCCTGCGCCCGGTCGCCGGGCAAGCCCGTGCGGTTCACGTATCCCGACGTCGACCCTGACGACCGGCCGTCCGCTGCCACCTCGGCAACCACGGCCGGCCGTCCGCCGTCTGACCGTCTCGCGGTGGCTTCGGCCGCCGCCCACCCCGCACCCTCCGCAGGCATCCCCAGGAATTGATCACCTGGGGATTCATGTGGCCCTGGGCCAGTCCCGCAGCAGGGCGGCGATCCTCGCAGCGGTGCACGCGGGGTCCCGCAGCAGGTCGCGCAGGGCGACGGCATCCTCCCTGGCGGGCTTGACCGGGATCCCGGAAGCCTCCAGGTACATCACGCCCGTCGCGGCAGCCACGGCCATGTTGGAGCGCTCCAGCCACCGGCAGCGGCCGAGGACGTGGACCAGGGCGGCGGCGCGGGCGTAGGGGCCGTCGTAGACGGGCCGGTCCAGCAGCTCGGCCCGGTGGGCGGCGACCGCAGCCACCGGCACTCCGTAGTCCTCGGGGGCGGGATCACCTGCCCCCGCGATCTCCGCGACCCGCAGGATCCAGGGCACATCGATGTGCAGGTCCATTACGCGGCGTGCGCTCCGGGCGCGCGGCTGTCGGCGTCTTCGGCTTCGTCGAAGACACCCTGGTGCTCGGCGAGGAACCGCTCCGCAGCGTCCAGCCCCCGCTGCCGTAGGCCTTCGGTGTCTTCGTGTACGAGGACGGAGATGTAGTCGCCGAGGCTCATGCCCCGGTCCCTGGCACGGGCTTCCGCCAGTTCCTTGATCTCGCTGTCGACGCGTGCGCCCAGCTGTGTCTTCGCCATGACCTGATGGTAACAGCTGTTACCACGCGTGGGGGCGGGAAGGTCTTCTGTGGACCGTCCGAATCGGGTGCCCGGCCTGGTCATGTGGTAGCCCGGACTTTCCTTCCTGTCGCCGGGCCCCAGTCGGGCCCGTGGGCGCAGGGTCACGGATTCCCGCTCGTCGCACCCTCCGGACCGGAGGGGCGGGCTCTGTGCGACTCCGGCTCACCGACGACACGGCCCCCCAGGAGGAGTTCTGGGAGTGGCGCGGACATCGCATTCACCTGGATCGCTATCCCGACCCCGCCGCGAAGGCGAAGGTCGTGCTGCACCACGGCGTGGGCACGAACGGCCGTCAGATGTCCCTCATCCTGGGCGCCCCGCTCGCACAGCGCGGCTTCGAGACGGTTGCCCTGGACAACCTCGGCTACGGCCTCACCCAGGTCAAACCCGGCACCACCCCGTCCTACGACGACTGGGTCGACCTCGTCGTCGACTTCCTCGCCCACGAACAGTCCCGTGACGACCGCCCCATCGTGCTCTACGGCCTGAGCGCAGGCGGCATGCTCACCTACCACGTCGCCGCCAAAGCCCCGCGCGGCACCCTGGCCGGCATCGTCGGCATGACCTTCCTCGACCAGCGCGACCAGCAGGTGCGCGACGAGACCTCCCACGACCGCTTCGCCTCCCGCGTGGGCGCCCCGCTCATGGGACTGCTGGCGAAGACCCCGGCCGCCTCGACGAAGTACCCGATGAGCCTGGCCTCCAAGATGTCCGCCCTGGCCAATGACCCCGGCGCGATGAAGGTCTTCATGAAGGACCGGACCTCGGCGGCGAACTGGGTCAGCATCCGCTTCCTGGACCGCTACCTGAACTACGCCCCTGCCGTCGAGCCGGCCGACTTCGACGCCTGCCCGGTCCTGCTGACCCAGCCCGCAGAGGACCGCTGGACCCCGCACCACCTCAGCGTTCCCGTCCTGTCCCGCATCACCAGGATTCCGGTCCAAACCCTCATGCTGGACAACGCCGGTCACTACCCCCTCGAAGAACCCGGCCTGCAGCAGATGCAGACCGCCGTCGCCGACTTCGTCACCCAGCACACCACCTGACCAACCCGGATCGGTTCAAAGCCCCCACTCGTCAGTAGGCGTCCGGGATGCGTGCCTGGGGATCGACATTGCCCGCGAGACCGACCCGGCCTCGTGATGCGGCGGGCGCGGACATGCAGTCGCCGACGGTCATGGAGTTGTAGAGGCCTGCGCTCCTGGCGGTGAGGCGAAGGAAGGCGCGGTTGGTCGGGGATCAGGCGGACCCCTGTGTCAGTCCCCGCACGCCGAGGCGTGAGGTGGGGATGAGGGTCTTCGGCGCGCTGAGCGCCTTCGCGTGGCTGCGGCGCACGTGCTCCGCCGTCGCGCGCTCGTGGTCAACGCCCGCCCGGGCCGGGGGAGTGTCCGAGTCCGGGCAGCAAGTCGACTTCCACGCCTGGAACAGCGCGGTGGCCGGCGGCGGACGAGGATCGCCACCCGTGGTCGTCCTCGCCGAAGATCACCAGTAGCGGTTTGCCGAGGGCCGTCAGCCGGCCCAGGAGCGCCCGGTGCTCCAGGCAGTCGCGGGTGGCCTGCGTCGTTGCGGTGAGCGTGTGGTGCATCATGCGGCGCACGTCCTCCGGGAGCTCCGGTGGGATCTGATGGCCCGCGCGGCTGAAACCGGTGCTCCCCGAACCCGCGGAGCTGCTCGTCGGCCGGCGGCCACTGCGAAAGTCCGATGAGGACGGACTGCGGTGCGATGAAGGGGCCGTCCATGAGCCCACTGCCCCGATGCGGCCGAAGTCGATGACCCGCGATTCGTCACGGTGTGGCCACGAGACGGCGCGCGGCCGACCGGGACGCGGCCCCCGGAGAGTAACTTGCCGCGGTGACCACACAATCGAACACTCCTGACCCGAAGGTCAGCCGCCAGGTGCAGCAGCAGGCCGGGATCGCCCCGAGCGGTCCCGGCGGGGGCACCCTCTTCACCGAACCGGTTCTGGTCGTGAACCAGAAGGCCAAGCTCATAGAGCTGACCAACGAGTACAAGGTCATGGACCAGCACGGCAACCAGCTCGGGTCCGTGGCCGAGGTCGGGCAGAGCGCGCTGCGCAAGGTCGTACGCTTCATCAGCGACCTGGACCAGTACTTCACCCACCGGCTGGAGATCCGGGACGCCCAGGGGCAGCCGGTGCTGCAACTGACCCGTCCCGCGAAGATATTCAAGTCGCGGGTGGTCGTTACCCGTCCGGACGGAGAACCGGTGGGCGAATTGGTCCAGCAGAACGTCTTCGGAAAGATCAACTTCGCCATCAACGCCGGTGGGAGCCAGATCGGCGCCATCAAGGGAGAGAACTGGCGCGCCTGGAACTTCGCCGTCGTCGACCAGGCGGGCACCGAGGTCGCCCGGATCACCAAGACCTGGGAGGGCCTCGCGAAGACCATGTTCACCACGGCGGACAACTACGTCCTCCAGATCCACCAGCAACTCCCCGAGCCGTTGCGGAGTCTGGTCGTCGCCACGGCACTGACGGTCGACACGGCTCTGAAGCAGGACGCCCGCGGACTGGGCTGACCACGAGCCGCGTTGGAGCGGCGCAAGATGCACACGTCGGGGCAGCGGAGCCTGCCCCGACCGGATCCACACGGCATCACATGGCTCCCCCTCGTGGTCGTACCTGTCGATCTCCGACGGACGGTCGGCCCAAGTCCTCTGCCCTGGAAGGGCGTCGACACGGAGACGGGGCGCGCGGATCTTCCCGGTCGGCCGACGGGACGTGGGAGCGTCTACTGCACCGGATCCTGGCACCTTGCAAGGCCGGCCATGGTCGCTGCCGCCGACCGAGCGGGTGCTGCTGGTCGCGGTCCACCACCGCACGAACCTGACCATCCGGCAGTTCGGCCCGCTGTGCCGACACCCGGCTGGTGATCGCGGGCGCGCGGCCGGTGCCGGGCACGACCACGTACGCGCACGCCTGCCCGGGTAGAACACGTCATCGGCCGGATGAAGAACTGCGAGATCCTCCGAGACTGCCGTCAGCGGGGCGAGGGTCTTCATCACGCGGTCCAGGCCGTCGCCCACATGCACAACCTCGCCCTCGCGACAGCGCCCCGGACCAGAGGAGGTCTGGGGCTCCGCTGCACCTCACTGCGGTCGCGGGCACCGTCCACGTGCGGGTGTGTGCCTGCGCGGCGCGGGCCACGTCGGGCAGCGGAACGAAGGGTCCTAGCGCGGCAACCGGCTTCGCCGGGCGAGTCCGCGGCCCGTTTCCGGGGCCCCTCCAGTTCGTCCCGCGCGGACGGTCCCTGTTCCGTTGACCGGACCGGTACGCGACAGGCCGTGGCCCGAGCCGCACGTTGGTAGCCAATGAACTGACGAAAAGGGGCAGTTATGGCAGTTATGAGACACGCATCGAGGTCGGCGATTCGCCGCAGGTTCGCCGAGGCGGTCGTGGGGCTGCGGAGGCGGGCGGCACACACGGTGCACTCGCCCAGGGCGGTGGTGCTGATCGTGGCGGCCCTCGTGGCCACTGCGTTCGCCGTGACACCCGCCTCCGCCGACGATCCCGGACTGCAGTGCGCGGTAACCGCGACCGCCTCGATCACGGTGACGCCCTCACCCGTGGTGTACGGCCAGAACGCGACCCTGCAGTGGAGCGCGGACTGCGTGGGCGGTTCGTCCGAGGCCGTGCTGCTCATCAGCGGACCGGGCACATCGTCGGCCCCGGTCCCGGTCGGCGGCGGATCGGAGACGGTGTTCATCTCCCAGCCCGGGACGCTCACTTGGGGTGTGACGGTGGTCGACCAGTCGTCGGACACCTCGTACAGCAGGGGCCTGGCCACCGTTTCGGCCTCGGTCACCGGCGTCACCACCGTGCCCGACCTGACGGGTGACTCGCAGCCACAGGCCACCGCGGACCTCCAGGCCGCCGGCGGATATGTGCTCAACGTCGTCGGCAGCCTCGTCGACTGCGACCACATCGGCACGGTCAGCGATCAGACTCCGAAAGCGGGCACAGTACTGCTTCCGCATTCCCCGGTCTCCGTCTGGTTCGGCAAGAAACCCGCCTCCGGCCGGTGCGATCTGTGATCCTTGCGATTCCACGCCTGCCCTGCTTCGTGCGCAGCGGGGCGGGCGTGAACGCGTGCATCCCTCGGCCTCACCGTGCGGAGTGCACCGCAGACCGGCGCCACCTTCTATGGGGGCACCCGCCATTGCTTCGATCGCCGTCCGACTTGCTCGCGTGCGGACCTGGCGGCGATCCGGACGCGGACGCCATCCACCACCGCCAAAGCCACCGGAGTTCGACTGAGGTCGAAACAGAGCTCCGTCAGAGTGCAGGTCAGCTCGTTGGCCGGGGGCATCCGTAACGGTCACCACCGTCCCCCGATCCGGCAGCCCGCGACGCCTACCGTCTCGGTCCCGCGACGGCGTAGGCCGTGGTGCCGGTGGCTGTGAGGACCACGGCTGTCCAGGTGCCCGCAGACATGCCGGGTGGCAGCAGCATCCAGGACGCCACCTGCGTCGGCACATTCGTCGGGAGAGGGGCGAAGAACGAGTAGGAGAGCCAGGCGAACGGCAGCGTCCACGCGTACGGCCCCCCGCACACCGCCGCCCCGACGGCGGCGAGCCCCATCAGGCCCGCGCTGTCCCGGACGATGAACGCGGTGGTGGCGAGGTCGGCGCCGGCTGTCCGTACCGCCAGCGGGATCGCGGCGACGAGCGCACCGCCGAGCAGCACATGCGCCGCCCTGCGGGGCACCCAGCGGATCGCGGCCGTCCGGTCCAGCGCGAGGTCCTGCCCGCCGAGCCCGACCGAGACCGCCATCGCTCCCGCGGCGAGGACGAGCACGGGCAGCCGTGGATCCCCCGGCTCCCCGCTGCCGTCCCGGGCGAGCGCCCACGCCGCCACCGTGCTGATCACCACCACGGCGAGCGACGCGGGCACCTGACGCGAGCGCGCGTACAGCGTCACCCACCTCATCGGGACGCGGCTCATCGCGACGCACCGCCGGTCAGCGTCTTGAGCGTGTCTCCCCGGCAGGAGAGCGCGGCGGCGCGCATCGCGTCGATCCGCGACACCTGCTCGGTTCGGGGCAGCGCCTGAAGGTCCTTCCACACGGCGCGGGCCTGGGTGTCGAACTCGCGGCGCATGCCCGCCGACTCCGTGCTGGGCAGCGACCTGAGGTCGCCGAGGACCCAGCCCACCGCGACGGTCTGCGCGACGTCGTCCTCGCCGGTGCTGAACCAGCCGACGGGGCCGCACCCCGGCACCATGCCCTTGGCGATCAGGGCCCACGTCAGCTCCTTGCCCTTCGCGGCGGTGACGATGTCGTCGTCGAAGTCGAAGAGCACGGTCCTACGGGACCACCGCGGCGTGCTGCCCTCCGGCTGGACGGCGGTGTTCTCCCGGACCGAGACCGGCGCCCGGCCGCCCAGGGCATGGTGCAGCAGACGCAGCGCCTCCTTGCCGGGACCCGCCAGGTCGGCGAGCCGTCCCTGGTGTGCCCTCGTCACGCACACCGGGCCGTCGCACACCAGAGCGGCGGCGGCCTCGTCGCGGACGTAGATCCGGCTCGGGTCGGAGGGGAGGACGAGCAGAGCGATCGCCGCGCCCGCGAGGACGGGCGACAGGGCGAGCAGCCGGGTGCGCGGGGTCGCGGCGACCAGCAGGGCGAAGCCCGTCGCGGCCAGGCCGAGCAGCCAGATCGTCTGTCCGACGTGCACGGAGGCGGAGAGCGTGACGAACACGTTGCTCACGTCGGCCACCACCGGTGAGAGCAGCGAGATCTGCTTCGGCTCCGTGACCGGGAAACCGTCCGCCGTGGTCGTCCGTGTCTGGCCCAGGGACGCGTGCATGAGCGCCGTGAACGCGAAGGCGACCATGGCCAGCAGCGGCGGGGTGAGCGGGGACGGCAGAGTGCGCCCGGCCCCCATGCCCAGCACGGCTCCCGCGACGAGGGAGAGCGCCCCGACCAGCGAGATCGGCAGCCATCCGAGGTGCATGTAGTCGGTGTGGGCGAGCACTTGGACACCGCCCGCGAGGACGAGGAGCGCGAACGCCGAAGCCAGGCTGGTCGCCACGGTGCCCGCGAGCGCGGCGGCGCGGTGCCAGGCGGGTCGCGAGGTCGTCGTCAGCAGCTCGGACATCTTCGAGCGGTGGTCGCGCAGACCCTGCAGGGCACCGAGCCCCACGGCCAGCGGCCACAGGTAGAACAGCAGGCCCCGGGTCCACAGGGCCAAGGACGTCCACTGCGCCGTCCACGCCGTGGTGCCCGTCCACCATCCGCCGTTCAGCAGGTACAGGAACGCCAGCGCGGTCGTCAGGACCACGGCACCGGCCCAGGGGGCGACGGAGCGCTTCAACTCGATGCGCAGGACACGGCTGTTCACCAGGTGCCCCTCTCCTGCTCGGAGCTCTGCAGCAGTGCCGAGTAGCCGCGCTCCAGCGGACTGTCGCCCACCTGCTCCGGTCCGCCCACCGCGGCCAGCTCGTCCGGGGTGCCCTGGAAGACCAGCCGGCCCTCGGCGAAGAGCACCACGTCGGTGCAGGCGGCGGCCACGTCCTCCACCAGGTGGGTCGAGACGACCACGCAGGTGTCCCTGCCCAGCTCCTGCAGCAGCTCGCGAAAGCGCAGCCGCTGCGCCGGGTCCAGGCCGGCCGTCGGCTCGTCCAGCAGCAGGATCGTCGGGTCGTTGACGATGGCCTGGGCGATGCCCACCCGCCGCACCATGCCGCCGGACAGGGTCTTCATCCGCTTGTCCGCGCGGTCGGCCAGGCCCACCCGCTCCACGGCGTGCTGCACCGCCGCGGGGATGTCCGCCTCGGGTACCTCCTTCAGCCACGCCATGTACTCGACGAACTCGCGGACCGTGAAGCGCTTGTAGTAGCCGAACTCCTGCGGCAGATAGCCGATCCGGCGGCGCAGCGCACGGTGTTCGCCCATGCCCCCCGCGGACTCCCCGAGCAGCTCCAGGGTGCCCTCGGCGGGGCGCAGCACGGTGGCCAGCGCCCGGATGAGGGTGGTCTTGCCCGCCCCGTTGGGGCCGAGGAGGCCGTGTACGCCGGTGCCCAGCGACAGGTCGAGACCGTCGACGGCCATCCGGTTCCTGCCGACCCTGACCTTCAGCCCGCTGGCCCGGATCTCCCAGGCGTAGGGCGTCGGTGCGATGTCGGCCGCGCTCACCGCGGGCATCATGTGGTGTTCCTCTCCGATGGTCAACGATGGGCTCCCAGCACGGAGTACGCGCCCCTGCGGGCGATCACGACACCGATGCCGAGTGCGAGGATCAGCGCCCACACGGGCAGGCCGACCGTCCGCAGCGCGAAGGTCGTACGGCCGGTGGACAGGCTCGGCGCCACGACCACGGCGGCCCACCCGGCCACCAGCCAGCCCGCGGCGCGGGTCACGCCGACGACACCGCCGAGCGCCAGGGTCGTCGAGGTGAAGGCCAGACAGGGCAGCAGCCATTGCGCGGCCGTCACCCCGGTCACCCCGGTCGCCCATCCGCCGAGCAGCAGCGCGGGGACGACCACGGCGAGCACGGCCGCGGTGCGCCGCAGCACGAGATACAGTCCCGCCCGTGGCACGGAGGCCGTCAGCTCGTACGCCGGGTCCAGGCCGCGCGACCATGACGCCGCGACGCCGAGCACCGGCAGGACCGGGGCGAACAGCAACACCAACGACACGCCGGAGCCGGTGCCGGTGCCGGTGCCAGGGACGGTGCCGGTCAGGTCGAGCAGCAAGGCGAGCAGCGTCACGGCCACGACCATGGCCACCCACGGCACCATCGTCGGCGTCAGCCATCTCGACATCCGCGCGGACCAGCGCCGTCGCCGCGGCATCGGCGCGATGTCGGCCAGCCGGGGTTCGAGGTCGGACCACACGGTGCCGACCAGCGCCGCGACGGCGGGAGCCTGCGCCGTGACCGAGTCCGACAGCCGGTCACGGCACACCCGGCACGCCTCCAGATGGGCCTCCAGGGCCCACACCTCGTCGGCGGCGAGCTCCGTGTCGCCGCGCGCGTACCCGTCGATGACCCGGATCGACGCGTGTTCCCCACTCATGCCAGCGCCTTCCGCATCTCGATCCGGGCCCTGCGGGCACGGGTCTTGACCGTGCCCTCGGGCAGTCCCAGCAGCACCGAGGTCTCCCGGACGGACAGCCCGTCGAGCACCAGGGCCTGCAGCACCTCTCGGAGTTCCGGCGCGAGGCGCCGCAGCGCGTCCCCGACCTCGCCGCCGACGGTCGCCGCGAGCGCCTCCTCCTCGGCGGCAGGCGCCATGGGGCGCGGTGCGGCCGCGGGTGGCGGCTCCGCGTGGTGGGCCCGGCGCCGGAACGCGTCGACGAGTCGGCGCGCCGCGATCGTCCACAGCCAGCCGACGGCGCTTCCCCCGGCCGCGGTCCCGACGAACGCTCCCGCCGCGCGCCACACGGCCAGGTACGTCTCCTGCATGACCTCGGCGACGACCTGCTCGTCCGCACAGCGGCGGCGCAGCCGCACCGCCATCCACGGCGACGTACGCCGGTACAGCTCCTCGAACGCGGCACGGTCACCCCTGGCCACCAGCCGCACGAGATGCTCCTCGGCCAGCTCGCCCGGTGCCTTCCTGACTGATCTCACACCCGCTAGACGCCGCCCACGGACGCCAGGTTTTCCCCTGGGCGTGACCCCGGTCACAGTGCCGCACGACGTCGACGGTGGCGGTACCGGACGACCGGCCGCTCACGGCCGAGTTCGACGCCCTCGGCGTTCGCGCAGGTCCTGGCCTGCAGCGGATTCACTCCGTCTTCGGCCGCCCCGGCCCTGTATTCGTGCCTGCAGAACGCCACGTCGATCGGCTCGGCCGGCGCCGGCGGCGCTGTGGCCCCGCATGGAGCCCCACGCAGACTTTGTCCTCGGAGTGGAAAAAGGTGGATCCGTTTCGCTCCTAAGTTCTTCACGGTTTGGCAAATCGCTGCTACGTTCCTTCCCGAAGCCAGAGGACTTTGCCGACGCGGACAGAGGCCTGGGCCCTAGCCTGGGACGAGGGGAGGGGTTCGTGAGACGCATGACTGCTCGACCTGAGAACGCGCATCAGGCGCGGCTGCTTCGCCTGCTGCGTGACGGCGGGTCCAACTCCCGTGCCCAACTGGGTGACCTGGTGGATCTGTCGCGTTCGAAGCTGGCTGTCGAGGTGGACCGGCTGCTGGAGACGGGGCTGGTTGTCGCGGACGGGTTCGCCCCCTCACGCGGCGGCCGACGCTCGCACAACATCAGGCTCGCGCCGACGCTGCGTTTCCTCGGCGTCGACATCGGCGCCACGTCGATCGATGTGGCCGTGACGAACGCGGAGTTGGAGGTCCTGGGGCACCTGAACCATCCGATGGATGTCCGTGAAGGGCCGGTGGCGGTCTTCGAGCAAGTGCTGTCGATGGCTGCCAAGCTCAAGGCATCCGGTGTCGTGGAGGGCTTCGACGGCGCCGGCATCGGGGTCCCGGGGCCGGTCCGCTTTCCGGAAGGTGTGCCGGTCGCGCCTCCGATCATGCCGGGGTGGGACGGCTTCCCGGTGCGGGAGGCGCTCAGCCAGGAACTCGGCTGTCCGGTCATGGTCGACAACGACGTGAACCTGATGGCTGTGGGGGAGCAGCACGCGGGCGTGGCACGTTCCGCGCGTGACTTCCTGTGCATCAAGATCGGCACCGGCATCGGCTGCGGGATCGTGGTCGGTGGCGAGGTCTACAGGGGGACGACGGGCAGCGCCGGAGACATCGGGCACATTCCGGTGGAACCGGGAGGCCGTGCTTGTGCGTGCGGCAACCGAGGCTGCCTGGAGGCGCATTTCAGCGGTGCCGCGCTGGCCGGCGATGCGGAGGAGGCCGCGCGAGCGGGCCGGTCGCCGGAGCTCGCCGCCCGGCTGGAGGCGGCCGGGCGGCTGACCGCCGCGGACGTGTCGGCAGCCGCCGTGGCGGGCGACCAGGTGGCTCTCGAACTGATCAGGGAGGGCGGGAAGCGTCTGGGCCAGGTCATCGCCGGACTGGTCAGTTTCTTCAACCCCGGCCTGGTGGTGATCGGCGGTGGTGTGACCGGGCTCGGCCACACGCTGCTCGCCAGTGTCCGGACCCAGGTGTACCAGCAGTCCTTGCCGCTTGCCACCCGCAACCTGCCCATCGTGCTGGGCGAGTTGGGGCCGAACGCCGGAGTCATCGGCGCGGCCCGGCTCATCAGCGATCACGTCTTCTCGCCTGCCTGACCGGATACAGATCATCCCGAATGCCACCGCGATCCGATGGCATCGCCGCAGTCCCCTGGCATGGCCGCAATCCCGGGCCGCCACCTCAACCCCCTAGAGCGCTGTACCACTCCACGACGCTTCGGTGACCTGGTCCGGCCACCGCGCTGATCGCATGGCCGTCAGGCCCTCTCCGGCACCACCCGTACGCCCCGGCACGCACGACGCCTGGGGCTCCCCGGAGCTGCCCGCACACCCGAACTCCCTGTTCAGCCTGCCCACTCACGGCCCGCATCCGCCGAGGGGATCCTTCATGGCACCACCACCCCTGCTCACCATGTCCGGCATCACCAAGTCCTTCCCGGGCGTCCGCGCCCTGGACGGTGTGGACCTCGACGTCCAGGCCGGCGAAGTCCATTGCCTCCTCGGCCAGAACGGCGCCGGCAAGTCCACCCTGATCAAAGTGCTCGCCGGAGCCCACCAGCCCGACGGCGGTGAGATCACCTGGCAGGGCGAGCCCGTGACCCTGGGATCGCCGATCGCCGCCATGCGTCTCGGCATCGCCACCATCTACCAGGAACTCGACCTGATCGAGGGGCTGTCCGTCGCGGAGAACGTCTTCCTCGGACACGAACCGACCTCTGCCGGGTTCGTCGTGCGCGGCTCGGCCGCCCGCACGGCGACCGCGGAACTGCTGAAGCGTCTCGGGCACTCGGAGATCGATCCCGCACGGCTCGCCGGTGAACTGTCCGCGGCGCAGCAGCAGATCGTCTCGATGGCCCGCGCACTCTCCCACGAGGTGCGGCTGATCGTGATGGACGAGCCGTCGGCGGCGCTCGACCCCGAAGAGGTGGACAACCTGTTCAGGATCGTGGGCGATCTGACGGCCGAGGGTGTCGCCGTCATCTACATCTCCCACCGCCTGGAGGAGATCCGGCGCATCGGAGACCGGGTCACGGTTCTGAAGGAGGGCCGGTCGGTCGCCGACGGTCTGCCCGCCAAGTCGACTCCGACCCATGAGGTCGTGGCCCTGATGACCGGGCGGAATGTGGAGTACGTCTTTCCCGAGCGGCCCGAGGCCGGGTTCGCCGAGGGGAGGGAGCCGGTACTGAGGGTCGAAGGACTCACCAGGCGAAGGGAGTTCGCGCCCGTCGATCTGGAGCTGCGGCCCGGTGAGATCGTCGGTCTGGCCGGACTCGTCGGCTCCGGGCGCAGCGAGATCCTGGAGACGGTCTACGGGGCGCGCAGGCCCGACGGCGGTCGTGTCCTCGTCGACGGCACGCCGCTGCGTCCCGGCAGCGTCCGGGCCGCCGTGCGCGCCGGCATCGGCCTCGCGCCCGAGGAACGCAAGGCCCAGGGCCTGCTGATGCTGGAGTCCGTCAGCAGCAACGTCTCGATCTCCACCCTGTCCCGGTTCGCCCGCGCGGGCTGGCTCGACCGGCGTACCGAGCGAGCAGCGGCGCACCAGGCGGTCCGGGAGCTGTCCTTGCGGCCCGACAATCCCGATGCCGCGATCAGGACGCTGTCCGGCGGCAACCAGCAGAAGGCGGTGCTCGCACGCTGGCTGTTGCGCGGCTGCAAGGTGCTGCTGCTGGACGAGCCCACCCGGGGTGTCGACATCGGTGCCCGGGCGGAGCTCTACACGGTGATCCGCCGCCTGGCCGACGAGGGTCTGGCCGTACTGCTCGTGTCCAGCGAGGTGCCTGAGGTCCTGGGGCTCGCCGACCGGGTGCTGGTGCTCCGTGAAGGCACCGTCGTGCACACGGCGGACGCCCGGGAGCTCGACGAGCACCGTGTACTCGATCTTGTGATGGAAGGGAGCCCGACGTCATGACGCAGCCAGCCGCTTCGGCACACAAGGACGCGCCGACGTCCACCGCCAAGGCCGCGGCGGACAAGGAGGGTTCGGGAGCGCGCCGACCACTGGGCGGGTGGGGGGACGTGCGTACCCTGTCCCTGCTCGGTGTCCTCGCCGTGCTCGTCGCGGTCGGTGGGATCACCGCACCGGACGAGTTCCTGAAGACGAGCAATCTGCAACTCATCCTCACCCAGGCGTCGGTGATCGGCGTCGTCACCGTCGGCATGACGTTCGTCATCACCAGCGGCGGGATCGACCTGTCGGTCGGCGCGATGGTGGCGCTCGCCTCGGTGTGGGCGACGACGGTGGCCACACAGGACTTCGGCTTCGCGGGCATCCTCTTCACCGCTGTGATCGTCGGCGTGGGCTGCGGTCTCGTGAACGGCCTGCTCATCGCCTACGGCAGGATGGTGCCGTTCATCGCGACGCTGGCCATGCTCGCGTCCGCCCGGGGTCTGGCGCTGCAGATCACGGGCGGCACCACCCAGATCGTGAGCGTCCAATCCGTGCTCGATCTCGGTGCCAGGGACTCCTACGTCCTCGGCATCCCGCCCCTCGTTCTGATATTCGCCGTCGTCACCGTCATCGGCTGGCTGTTGCTCAACCGCACCACCTTCGGCCGCCGCACCGTCGCGGTCGGCGGCAACGCGGAAGCGGCACGTCTGGCCGGCATCGACGTCCGCCGCCAGCGTCTGTATCTGTACCTGCTGTCCGGACTGTGCTGCGGAATCGCCGCGTTCATGCTGATCGTGCTCGCCGGGTCGGGCCAGAACACCAACGGCAACCTCTACGAGCTGGACGCCATCGCCGCCGCGATCATCGGCGGCACCCTGCTCAGCGGCGGTCGCGGCACCATCGTCGGCTCCGTCCTCGGGGTGCTGGTCTTCACCACCATCACCAACATCTTCGCCCTGAACAACCTCGAGACCGCTGTCCAGCAGATCGCCAAGGGCGCCATCATCGTCGCCGCCGTCCTGGTCCAGCGCCGCTCGGCGCACGGCGACGCCTGACGCGCCGGCGCCACCCGACGCTCTGCCCCACACCGCCGGACGGCGGCCCCTGACACCGCCGTCCGGCCCCCCACCGCCACCATCCGGCACCCCCCACAGCCTCCATCCGGCACCTCCACAGCCTTCATCCGACACACACCGCCCAGTCGAAGGGTCGATCCGCCATGCCCAGAACCCCCGCCACCAGCCGCAGAGCGCTGCTGTTCGGCACCGCGGCCGTGTCCGCCGGTGCGCTGCTGACGGCCTGTACCAGCAACGACCCCAAGAACAAGGAAACGGCCGCGGACAACGCCCCGGTCGCGGACGACAAGCCCGGCAAGGCCGTCACCATCGGCTTCGCCGGCCCGCAGGCCGACCACGGCTGGCTCAACGCCATCAACGACAACGCCAAGTCCCGTGCCGAGAAGTACTCCGACGTCACGCTGGAGATCACCGAGGGTTCCAACGACATCGCCCAGCAGATCGGCCAGGTCCAGACGCTGATCAACAAGAAGGTCGACGTCCTGGTGATCCTGCCGGCCGACGGCAAGGCACTGACCCAGGTCGGTCTGCAGGCCATGAAGGCCGGCATCCCCGTCGTCAACCTGGACCGCGTCTTCGCCTCCCCGCAGGCGTACCGCTGCTGGATCGGCGGCGACAACTACGGCATGGGGCTCAACGCCGGCCACTACATCGGCGAACAGCTCAAGGGCAGGAAGAACGCCAAGGTCGTCGAACTCGCCGGCCTCGACAACCTCGAACTCACCCAGCAGCGCACCAAGGGCTTCGACGACGCGCTGAAGAACTACCCCAACATCCGCAAGGTGGCCCGCCAGGCGGCCGACTTCACGGTCGAGTCCGGCCAGGCCAAGATGGCGCAACTCCTGCAGGCCCAGCCGCAGTTCGATGCGCTGTGGAACCACGACGACGACCAGGGCGTGGGCGCGCTGCGGGCCATCGACCAGGCCGGCCGCGACGACTTCCTCATGGTCGGCGGCGCGGGGGCCAAGTCCGCGATGGACGCCATCAAGGCCGGAAAGGGCGTGCTCAAGGCGACCGTCCTGTACCCGCCGACGATGGCCGCCTCCGCCATCGACCTGGCCCGGGCGCTCGCCCAGGGCAAGGGCGTCGGCGGCCTCGCCGAGTTCGAGATCCCGTCCTCGGTGACGCTCTACTCGGCCGTGGTCACCAAGGACAACGTCGACCAGTACCTGCCGACCGGCTTCATCTGACCGGTCCGGGCCGGGGGCCCCGCGAACACAGCGATGAGTCAGTGACACTCCGACGAGGAGATCCGTATGGAACAGAGGGACAGTCGGACCGCCCCGCCGGCACTCGGCGTGGGGATGGTCGGCTACGCGTTCATGGGCGCCGCGCACTCACAGGGGTGGCGCACCGTGGGGCACGTGTTCGACCTGCCGCTGCGGCCGGTGCTGGCCGCGATCGCCGGCCGCGACGCGCACGCCGTGCGGGCCGCCGCGGACAAGCACGGCTGGGCCGCGGCGGAGACCGACTGGCGCGCCCTCGTGGCCCGCGACGACGTACAACTCGTCGACATCTGCACACCGGGCGACAGCCATGCGGAGATCGCGATCGCCGCGCTGGAGGCGGGCAAGCACGTGCTGTGCGAGAAGCCGCTGGCCAATTCGGTCGCCGAGGCCGAGGCCATGGTGACGGCCGCAGAAGCGGCCCGCTCGCGAGGTCAGTTGGCGATGGTGGGCTTCAACTACCGGCGCGTGCCCGCCCTCGCCTACGCCCGCCGGCTCATCGCGGACGGCAGGCTGGGCACGCTGCGCCATGTACGGGTCTGCTACCTCCAGGACTGGCTCGTCGACCCCGACTTCCCCCTGACGTGGCGGCTGCAGCGGGAACACGCGGGGTCGGGGGCGCTGGGCGACCTCGGCGCGCACATCGTCGACCTCGCCCAGTACCTGGCGGGTGAGCCGCTGGTCGGGGTCTCCGCCCAGATGGAGACCTTCGTCAAGGAACGCCCCCGCCTCGACGGTGTCTCCTCCGGTCTCACGGCTTCCGGCGGCACCCGGCGCGGGCCGGTCACGGTCGACGACGCGGCCGTGTTCACCGGCCGGCTCGCCTCGGGGGCCCTCGCCTCGTTCGAGGCGACCCGGATGGCATCGGGGCGCAAGAACGCCCTGAGCCTGGAGGTGAACGGCGAGTTCGGTTCGCTCGCCTTCGACCTCGAGCGCCTCAACGAGCTGTCCTTCCACGACCACCGGGAGCCCGCCGCCACCGCGGGGTTCCGCAGGATCGTCGTCACCGAGCCCGAACACCCTTACCTGGAGGGCTGGTGGCCGCCCGGCCACGCGCTCGGCTACGAGCACACCTTCGCCCACCAGGCCCGTGATCTGGTCGAGGCCATCGCCTCCGGCACCGATCCGATCCCGTCGTTCGCCGACGGTCTGCAGGTGCAGCGGGTGCTCGCCGCGGTGGAGGAGAGCGCGCGGAAGAACTCCGTGTACACCCCTGTCCAGGCCGTCGTGGCCGAAGTCCGGTAGCGATCCGGCACGAACCTCCGCCTCTCTTGGAGCCGCCATGCCCCGCCCGTTCACCCTGTTCACCGGTCAGTGGGCCGACCTGCCCTTGGAGGAGGTCTGCCGGCTGGCCCGCGACTTCGGCTACGACGGTCTCGAACTCGCCTGCTGGGGAGACCATTTCGAGGTCGACAAGGCCCTGACCGATCCGTCCTACCTGGCCGCGCGGCACGCCCTGCTCGACAAGTACGGTCTGAAATGCTGGGCGATCTCCCACCATCTCGTCGGCCAGGCCGTCTGTGACAACCCCATAGACGAGCGGCACCAGGGCATCCTGCCCGCCCGCATCTGGGGCGACGGGGAGCCGGAGGGCGTACGGCAGCGGGCCGCGGCCGAGATCAAGGACACGGCGCGTGCCGCGGCGGCCTTCGGCGTCGACACGGTCGTCGGATTCACCGGGTCGTCGATCTGGCACCTGGTGGCGATGTTCCCGCCGGTGCCGGAACGGATGATCGAACGCGGCTACGAGGACTTCGCGGAACGCTGGAATCCGGTCCTGGACGTGTTCGACACCGAGGGCGTCCGCTTCGCCCACGAGGTCCATCCGAGCGAGATCGCCTACGACTACTGGACCACCCGACGCGCCCTGGACGCGGTGGACGACCGGCCGGCCTTCGGGCTCAACTTCGACCCCAGTCACTTCGTCTGGCAGGACCTGGACCCGGTCGGCTTCCTCTACGACTTCCGGGACCGCATCTACCACGTCGACTGCAAGGAGGCCCGCAAGCGTCTGGACGGGCGCAACGGGCGGCTCGGCTCCCACCTGCCGTGGGGCGATCCGCGGCGCGGCTGGGACTTCGTCTCCGCCGGACACGGAGACGTCCCCTGGGAGGACGTCTTCCGGATGCTGCGTTCGATCGGTTACGACGGGCCGGTCTCCGTGGAGTGGGAGGACGCCGGCATGGACCGTCTCACCGGCGCGCCGGAAGCACTCGCCCATCTGAAGCGGTTCGACTTCGACCCGCCCACCGCTTCCTTCGACGCCGCGTTCGGAGGCGGCGACAACTAGGGACCTCCACTCGGGGCGATCGCTCCCTGGATCCAGCCGGACGAGGGCCCGGCGGTGGGACCGCCGCCGGGCGGGTTCCGGCTGCCCGGACCCCTCTTTGTCCTGCATCTGGAGAAAGTTCGACTTCTTTCTGCGCAAGGTCTTTCTGCGGAGGACGAACCGGGTTACGGTCCCGTCTCAGGCACAGGCGCCACACAGTGGTCCGACAGCGACGGCGCACACCCCGCCGGCAGCACTGCTCACTGCTCCGTTCGCCGGACGACATCCGTGCAGAGCACACGGCCGGCCGCCGCCACGAATCCCGCACAACTCACCGATGACACCTTCGCCGTGACCGCGCCCGCCAGGGAGTCGCCCTCCCGGGCCGCGGCCGAGGCCCGCTCCTGCGCCGACGGTGGGCGGGGAAACCGGCCCCGCACCCGCCCACCGTCCTCCAACCGCAACGGAACATCGACATGGCAGGGAGGCACCCGTGAACAACGACGGGAACGCATCGAAGCCCCGGACCGGTGGGCAGACCACGCGCACCGGTGTCTGGTTCGTCGGAGCCCGCGGATCGGTGGCCACCACCGCCGTCGCCGGATGCGCGGCGGTCACCGCCGGACTGCACCGACCGACCGGCATGGTCACCGAGACACCACCGTTCGACGGCACCGGCCTGCCGTCCCTGTCCTCGCTGGTCTTCGGCGGCCACGACACCGCCCACAGCCCGCTGCCCAAACGGGCCGACCAGCTCACCGACGCCGGCGTCCTGCCGCACGGACTCGCCCCGGCCGTGCACGCCGAACTCCGGTCCGCGGACGAGGAGATACGACCCGGTGGCCCGCTCCCGGGCGACACGCGCGGCGACGAGGAACTCATCGCGGACTTCGCCGCCGACCTCACCTCGTTCCGCGTGCGCAACGCACTGGCACGGGTGGTCGTCGTCAACGTGTCCTCCACGGAGCCGCCGCCCGCACCCGAAGACCTGCGGCTCCCGCCCAGTTCCCTCTACGCGGCAGCCGCCCTGCGAACCGGGTGCCCCTACGTCAACTTCACGCCGTCCACCGGGCTGCACACCCCGGCGCTCACCACAGTCGCCGCGGCCGCCGGACTTCCGCACGCGGGCCGTGACGGCAAGACCGGCCAGACGCTGCTGCGGGCCGTGCTCGCCCCGATGTTCGTCCAGCGCGTCCTGAAGGTACGGGCCTGGTCCGGCACCAACCTGCTGGGCGGCGGCGACGGGGCGGCGCTGGCCGACCCCGGCGCGGCTGCGGCGAAGAACGCCGGCAAGGAACGCGTCCTGACCGACATCCTCGGGCACACCCCGCAGGGCGAGGTGCACATCGACGACGTACCGGTGCTCGGCGACTGGAAGACCGCCTGGGACCACATCGCCTTCGAAGGCTTCCTCGGCTCGCGCATGATCCTCCAGACCATCTGGCAGGGCTGCGACTCGGCCCTGGCGGCACCGCTCGTCCTGGACCTGGCGCGCCTGGTCGCCCGCTCCCACGAGGTGGGCCTGTCCGGCCCGCTCCCGGAACTCGGCTTCTACTTCAAGGATCCCGACGGCGGCCCGTCGGGCCTCTCGGAGCAGTTCACCGCCCTGCTGTCGTTCGCCGACCGACTGCGGGGGACGAAGTGATCCGATCCGCTCCGCCCGGTCTGGCCCCACCCGCGCCCGCCGAGGCTCCGGCGTCCACCGCAGCCGGAAACGGCCGGGGTCCCGTGGCCACCGCACCGCGGCGCGGGTTCCGGGCGCGGCTGCGGGACTGGGCCGAACTGCTCCGCGTCTCCGCGCTGTTGACCGTGCCGGGCGACGCCCTCGCCGGCGCCGCGGCCACCGGGCTGCGACCCAACCGGGGCACGGCGTACGCCGCGTGCGCCTCGCTCTTCCTCTACGAGGCGGGCATGGCACTCAACGACTGGGCCGACCGCGACGAGGACGCTCTCGACCGCCCCCACCGCCCCGTTCCCTCCGGCCGTATCTCCCCGACTGCGGCGCTGGCAGCGGCCGGACTCCTGACCGCGGCGGGCCTGACGTCCGCCGCCCGCGCCGGCCGGCCCGCACTCGCGGTGGCGACGACCCTGACCGCCACGGTCTGGGCGTACGACCTCCGGTTGAAGCACACCCCCGCCGCCCCGGCGGCGATGGCCGCGGCCCGCGCCCTGGACCTCCTGCTCGGCGCCACGGCAACCCTGTCCGCGCCCACCACGACGCCGACCGCCCGCAGACCCGCCGACCCACCACCGTCCGCGATGCCCGGCCGGGGGAGAGGGCACAAAACAGGGGGGCGGAGCGGGGGACCTCCTGCCACACCCGGTACCGCCTTCCGTGCCGCGGCTCCGGCCGCCGCGCTGGCCGCCCACACCTACGCCGTCACCGCCGTCTCGCGGCACGAGGCGCACGGCGGTTCGACGCCCACCCCCCTCGCCGCGCTCGGCCTGACGACCACGCTCGGTCTGCTGCTGTCCCGGACCCGCGAGACGGCAGGACCCGTCCCGGCGCTGTCGGCCGCCGCGTACGTCCGCACCGCCGCCGGTCCTTTCCTGCACGCCGCCCTCAACCCGTCCCCACCCCTCACGCAGCGCGCCGTCGGCGGCGGCATCCGCGCCATGATCCCGCTCCAGGCCGCGCTCGCCGCCAGGACCGGGGCGACCGGCACCGCACTCGCCGTGCTCGGGCTCGCCCCCGCGGCCCGTGCCCTCGCCCGGAAGGTGAGCCCCACATGAGCGGCCGGCAGCGACTGCGCCTCGGCTACGGCACCAACGGCCTCACCGACCTCCGTCTCGACGACGCCCTCGGCCTGCTCGCGGACCTGGGCTACGACGGCGTCGGACTCACGCTCGACCACATGCATCTCGACCCGCTCGCGGACGATCTCGCCGCCCGTACCGCCCAGGTCGCCCGCCGGCTCGACGAACTCGGCCTCACCGCCACCGTCGAGACCGGCGCGCGGTACGTGCTCGACCCGCGCCGCAAGCACGGTCCGTCGCTGCTCGACGCGGACTCCGCGGGCCGTGCCGCCCGCACCCGGCTGCTGCTCACGGCGGTCCGGGTCGCGGCGGACCTCGGGGCCCACGCCGTGCACTGCTTCAGCGGCGTCACCCCGCCCGGCACCGACGACGACACCGCGTGGCGGCGCCTGGAAGAGGCGCTGCTTCCCGTCCTCGACGCGGCAGCCGCCGCCGGCGTGCCGATCGCGATCGAACCCGAACCGGGACACCTCCTCGCCACCCTCGCCGACTTCCATCACCTGCGCACCGTGCTCGGCAACCCTTCTCCGCTCGGCCTGACCCTCGACATCGGCCACTGCCAGTGCCTGGAGCCGGCCACGCCCGCCGAGTGCGTCCGGGAGGCGGCGCCCTGGCTGCGGCACGTGCAGATCGAGGACATGCGCCGCGGGGTGCACGAGCATCTGCCCCTGGGCGACGGCGAGATCGACTTTCCGTCCGTGCTGGACGCACTCGCCGACACCGGCTACCGGGGCCTCACCGTCGTAGAGCTGCCCCGGCACTCCCACGCGGGGCCGGAGCTGGCCCGGTCCTCCGTGGAGTTCCTGCGGACCGCGACGGCCACGACCGCGAAGGGAGTGCCCGCAGCATGACGCACCCACTTCCCTGGACCCGAGCCGATGTCGAGGCCCGGCTGCCCGACGACGCGGCGCGCGCCTGGTTGACCGAGGCGCTGGCCGACGCCGCGTGCACACCGACAACACCCCCGTCGGCGCCCGCCCCTTACGCGGCCGATACCTGGGAGCTGCGGTTCGCCGCCGCGGGACGGCACTGCGGCCATGACAACGCGGACGCCGTCCGCACGCTGCTGCTGATCGAGGCCCGGGCGGGACTGGCCGCCCTGACCCGGCTCTACCGGCACGGCAGTGCCGCCGAACGCCGCGCCGTGCTCCGGGCCCTTCCGGCGCTGGTCGACGGACCGCACGCCCTGCACCTCGTCGAGGACGCCCTGCGCAGCAACGACACCCGGCTCGTCGCCGCCGCGGTCGGCCCCTACACCGCCGCGCACCTCGATCCGCACGCCTGGCGTCACGCCGTCCTGAAGTGCCTGTTCACCGGCGTCACCCTCGACGCGGTCGCGAGCCTGGCGCAACGCGCGTCCGGCGACGGCGAACTGGCCCGCATGCTCACCGACTACGCCGCCGAGCGGACGGCCGCCGGCCGCGAGGTCCCCGACGACCTCGGTCGCGTGCTGACCCTGACGGGCGAAGAGCCCAAGGAGCTTTGATGCGTATCTTCGACCCGCACATCCACATGACATCCCGCACCACCGACGACTACGAGGCCATGTATGCCGCCGGGGTACGCGCCGTCGTCGAACCGTCCTTCTGGCTCGGGCAGCCCCGCACCGATCCGGCCAGCTTCTACGACTACTTCGACGCCCTCCTCGGCTGGGAACCCTTCCGCGCGGCCCAGTACGGCATAGCCCACCACTGCACCCTCGCGCTCAACCCCAAGGAGGCCAACGACCCACGCTGCACGCCGGTCCTGGACGCCCTGCCCCGCTACCTGGCCAAGGACGGCGTCGTCGCCGTGGGCGAGATCGGCTACGACTCCATGACACCGGCCGAGGACACCGCGGTGGCCGCCCAGCTTCAGCTCGCCGCCGCCCACGGCCTGCCCGCCCTGGTCCACACGCCCCACCGGGACAAGCTCGCCGGTCTGCACCGCACCCTCGACGTCGTGCGCGAGTCGAGCCTGCCGGTGGAGCGGGTGCTGCTCGACCACCTCAACGAGACGACCGTGGAGCACGCGAAGGACAGCGGCTGCTGGCTCGGCTTCTCCGTCTACCCGGACACCAAGATGGACGAGGACCGCATGGTCACAATCCTGAAGACCTACGGGACGGAGAAGGTCCTCGTCAACTCGGCCGCCGACTGGGGAAAGAGCGACCCGCTGAAGACCCGCAAGGTCGCCGACGCCATGCTCGCGGCCGGCTTCGGCGAGGACGACGTCGACCAGGTGCTGTGGCGCAACCCGGCGGCCTTCTACGGACTCAGCGGCCGTCTCCGGCTCGACGTCCCGAAGCCGGAGGGCCTGCACGAAGGCAACTCTGTCCTGCGCGGCGGGGAGTGAGCCATGCGTTTCCGCCATGCCGACGGCTCGACGGTGCACCTCGCCTACTGCACCAACGTCCACCCCGCCGAGACCCTCGACGGTGTCCTCGCCCAACTCCGCGACCACTGCGAGCCCGTCCGCAGAGCCCTGGGACGCGACCGCCTCGGCATCGGCCTGTGGCTCGCCGGCGACGCCGCACGCGCGCTGTTCGCCGACCCGGCGGCGCTGCGGCGGCTCCGGGCCGAACTGAACCGGCGCGGCCTCGAAGTCGTCACCCTCAACGGATTCCCCTACGAAGGATTCGGCGCGGACGAGGTCAAGTACCGCGTCTACAAGCCCGACTGGGCCGACACCGAACGCCTCGCGTACACCACCGGCCTGGCCCGGCTCCTGACGGAGCTGCTGCCCGACGACGTCTCCGAGGGGACCATCTCCACCCTGCCGCTGGCCTGGCGGACCGACTACGACGAACGCGCCGCCGCCACCGCCGGTGCCGCGCTGACCACCTTGGCGGAGCGGCTCGACGCGCTGGAGGAACTGACCGGCAAATCGGTCCGCGTCGCCCTCGAACCGGAACCCGGCTGCACGGTGGAGACGACCGCGGACGCCATCGGACCGCTCGCCGCCCTGCCCGGCGACCGTATCGGCGTGTGCGTCGACACCTGCCATCTCGCCACCTCCTTCGAGGACCCGGCCACCGCACTGACCGCGCTCGACGCAGCGGGTATCGGCGTCCCCAAGGCGCAGCTGTCGGCCGCCCTGCACGCCGAGGATCCCCGTCTGCCAGAGGTCCGCGACGCCCTCGCGGCCTTCGCCGAACCGCGCTTCCTCCACCAGACCCGCGCCCGCACGCCGACCGGTCTGCACGGCACCGACGACCTCGGCGAGGCACTGACGGGCGACGCCCTGCCCGACGACACACCCTGGCGCGCCCACTTCCACGTCCCCCTGCACGCCCCGCCCGCCGCACCGCTCACCTCCACCCTGCACGTGCTCCAGGACGCCCTGGCCCTGCTGGTGGGCGGCACGGAGCCCCGCACCCGCCACCTCGAAGTCGAGACCTACACCTGGCAGGCCCTCCCGCCGAAGTTGCGCCCCCGCACCAGAACCCAGCTCGTGGAGGGCATCGCGGCCGAACTGGCCCTCGCCCGCGACCTGCTCACCGGCCTCGGCCTGAAGGAGCTGCCATGAGCATCCGCCCGACTCCGCTCCTGGTCCTCGACGTGGTCGGCCTCACCCCGCGTCTCCTCGACCACATGCCCCGCCTCAAGGCGCTGGCCGGCTCCGGCTCGCGGGCGAACCTGTCCACCGTGCTCCCGGCCGTCACCTGCACCGCACAGTCCACCTTCCTCACCGGCGAGCTTCCCGCCGAGCACGGCATCGTGGGCAACGGTTGGTACTTCCGTGAGCTCGGCGACGTACTCCTGTGGCGCCAGCACAACGGACTGGTCGCCGGCGACAAACTCTGGGACGCGGCGCGCCGCGCCCACCCCGGCTACACGGTCGCCAACATCTGCTGGTGGTACGCCATGGGCGCCGACACCGACATCACCGTCACCCCCCGTCCCGTCTACTACTCCGACGGACGCAAGGAACCCGACTGCTACACCCGCCCGGCAGCCCTGCACGACGAACTCACCGAGAAGTTCGGCACCTTCCCGCTCTTCCACTTCTGGGGACCGGGCGCGGACATCGTCTCGAGCCGGTGGATCGCCGATGCGACCCGCCACGTCATGCGCACCCGACGGCCCGACCTGACCCTGTGCTACCTGCCCCATCTCGACTACGACCTCCAGCGGTTCGGCCCCGACGACCCCCGCTCCCACCGCGCCGCCACCGAACTCGACGCCGTCATCAGCCCCTTGCTCGACGACGCCCGCGCCGAGGGCCGCACGGTCGTCGCCCTGTCCGAGTACGGCATCACGCCGGTCAGCCGTCCCGTCGACATCAACCGCGCCCTGCGGCGCGCCGGGCTGCTGGAGGTCCACACCCAGCACGGCATGGAGTACCTCGACCCGATGGCCTCCCGCGCCTTCGCCGTCGCCGACCACCAGCTGGCCCACGTCTACGTCCGCCGGCCCGAGGACCTGGCAGCCACCCGCGAGGCGCTCCAGGACCTCCCCGGCATCGAGGAGATCCTCGACGACGACGGCAAGAAGGCGAACGGACTCGACCACCCGCGCTCCGGCGAACTGGTGGCGGTCGCCGCCCCGGACGCCTGGTTCACGTACTACTACTGGCTCGACGACGCCCGCGCCCCCGACTTCGCCCAGCTCGTCGAGATCCACCGCAAACCCGGCTACGACCCCGTCGAGCTGTTCATGGACCCCGGTGATCCCTACGTGCGGCTCAAAGCCGCCAAGGCGGTGGCCCGCAAGAAGCTCGGCATGCGGTACCGGCTCGCCGTCGTACCCCTCGACCCCTCACCCATCCGCGGCAGCCACGGCCGCCGCCCCGCGAGCGACGAAGAAGGTCCGCTCGTCCTGGTCTCCACCCCCCGCGCAGTATCCGGCCGCGTAGCGGCCACCGAAGTGAAGTCCCTTCTCCTGAGGCTCGCCGGCCTCTCCTGAGACGGCGGCCGACAGGCACCCGCAGCACCGCGACGACGAAAGAGAGAACCACTGTGACCGCGTTCAACGACGAAGCCGTCACCGGCGACGCCCTGCGCCGCACCCTCGGCGTCAACCGCCGCCGTTTCCTCAGCACCTGCACGGCCGTCACCGCCGGGGCGATCGCCGCCCCCGTCCTCGGCGCCGCCCCTGCCCTGGCACAGGGCAGATCCGAAGCCGCCGGCCACGACCGGGGCCGCTCCACCCTGGTCCCGCCGGACAAGCGCGGCATCATCCTCTACACCGTCCGTGACGCCACCGGCCGCGACCCGCTCGCCTCCGACCTGCCCTCCGGTTTCCGCGAGGTGTTCCGGCAGCTGTCGCGCTTCGGCTACCGCCAGGTGGAGTTCGCCGGCTACGGCCAGCACGCCAACGCGCCCGGCGGCGCCGACCTGGGCACCGTCCAGGGCGCGAAGCTGCTGCGCTCCTGGCTCGACGAGTACGGGCTGAGGGCGCAGGGCAGCCACGGCTTCATCCCGCCGTCCTGGCCGCTGACGCCCTCCGACGTGGACGCCTTCAAGCGCTGGCTGGAGATCGCCAACATCCTCGGCATGGAGCACATGGGCACCGGCGCCGACCCCACCAACACCCCCTACCGGGCCGACTGGGACGCCGCCGCGCAGAAGTGGAACACCCTGGGTGCCATCGCCCGCAGGGAGGGCATCAAGCTCTACACCCACAACCACGACAGCGCCTACGACTTCCTGCTCGACGGCGGCCCGCTCGACTCCCAGGGCCGTCCGACCCGCAGCTCCGGCACACGGAAGCTGGAGTACTTCCTGAAGACGACCGACCGCAAGAACGTCTACCTGGAACTGGACGTCTTCTGGGCACACGTGGCCCAGTACAAGTTCCACACGTACACCGCCCACGACGGCTCGCAGCAGGAGGACGTCTTCGACCCGGCCGCACTCGTGGTCCGCAACACCAACCGCTTCCCGCTCTTCCACGCCAAGGACGGCGTCGTGAACACCCAGAGCGGCCTGGGCTACGACATGGTGCCGTTCGGCACGGGCGACATCGACTACCGCAGGTTCTTCACCCGGGTGGGCGCGAAGAACTACCACAACCCGATGGTCGAGCAGGACAACGCGCCGAGCACGAGCGTCCCCGGCCAGTCCCTGGAGTTCGCCCGGATCGGCTACGACAACCTCGCGGCCCTGCGCGCATGTAACTGAGGGAGAACCACCCAGGAGTCCCGCCCGGCGTATCGACGCCGGGCGGGCCCCGAGCGGTGGGTGCCCTGGCGTCCAACGCAGCTACCCTCCGCGGTTTTTGATCAGCCATCACCAGACCGAAGGAGTTCTGAGTGCGCAACAGACGGATCGTCACCCTCGTGGGGGCGGCTGCGTTGGCCGGAGCCGTCGGGCTCCTGCCGCTCTCCCCGGCCCAGGCCACCACATCGGACCCCGCACCGCCGGCCTCGTCGGACTTCCAGAAGGTCACCCTCAACGACCGCCCGGGTGAGCCCATGGCCCTGGCCGTCCTGCCCGACCGGCGGGTCCTGCACACGGCCCGCACCGGAGAGGTCCGGATCCACGACCCCCGCAGCGGCGTGAACTTCCTGGCCGCAGACATGAAGAAGAGCCCCGCCGGGCTCTACCAGCACGACGAGGAGGGCGTGCAGGGCATCGCCGTCGACCCGGGCTTCGCCAAGAACCACTGGGTCTACCTCTACTACTCGCCGCGCCTCGACACCCCCATGGACGACCCGGCCACCCCGGGCGTCAACGAGGGGGACGCACCGCAGTTCGGGACGGCCGCGGACTTCGCCCGGTACAAGGGCGTCACACGGCTGTCGCGGTTCAAACTGGTGGGCAACGAGCTGGACTTCGCCACCGAACAGAAGGTCATCGACGTCCCCGCCGACCGCGGCATCTGCTGTCACGTCGGCGGCAAGATCGACTTCGACCACCAGGGCAACCTGTTCCTGTCGACCGGTGACGACTCCAACCCGTTCTCCTCCGACGGCTACGCCCCCCTCGACGACCGCCCCGACCGCAACCCGGCCTACGACGCGCGGCGCACCGCGGGCAACACGAACGACCTGCGGGGCAAAGTCCTGCGCATCAAGCCCAAGAGCCACGGCGGCTACGCCGTCCCGAAGGGCAACCTCTTCGCGCCGGGCACCCCGAAGACCCGTCCCGAGGTCTACGCCATGGGCCTGCGCAACCCGTTCCGCTTCGCCGTCGACGAGCGGTCCGGCGAGCTCTACCTCGGCGACTACTCACCCGACGCCAACAAGGCCAACCCCGGCCGCGGCCCCGCCGGCCAGGGACGCTGGATGGTCATCGACCGTCCCGCCAACTACGGATGGCCGTTCTGCGTCATCCGGGACCAGCCCTACCAGGACTACGACTTCGCGACCCAGACCTCGGGCGGCGCGTTCGACTGCGCCAAGCCGGTCAACGACTCGCGCCACAACACCGGCCGCAGCCAGCTGCCACCGGTCACGGACGCGGAGATCGTCTACGGCTACGGAGCCTCCGACACGTTCCCCGAACTCGGCACGGGCGGCATCGGCCCCATGGGCGGCCCGGCGTACCGCTACGACAAGCGGAACACGGCCCAGAACCGCTGGCCCCAGTACTTCGACGGAAAGCCGCTCTTCTACGAGTGGACCCGCGACCAGATGAAAGCCATCACCCTCGGCAAGAAGAAGGAGGTCCAGAAGATCGAGGACGCGATCCCCACGATCACGACGGACGGCCCGATCGACGCCGAGTTCGGACCGGACGGCGCGCTGTACGTCCTGGAGTACGGCACCGGGTATTTCGCGGAACTGCCCGAGGCACAGCTCTCCCGCATCGACTTCACCCGCGGGAACCGCACCCCGGAGCCCAAGGTCGCCGCGGACGCGGTCAACGGCACCAGCCCGCTGACGGTCCAGTTCTCCAGCGCCGGCACGAAAGACGCCGACGGCGACGCCCTGCGCTACGCGTGGGACTTCGACGCCGACGGCACCGTGGACTCCAGGGAGGCCGACCCGAAGCACACCTTCGACAAGAACGGCGTCTACGACGCCACGCTGAAGGTCACCGACAGCACCGGACGCTCAGCCTCCGCATCCGTTCCCGTCGTGGTCGGGAACAAGGCACCGGTCGTCTCGCTCACCACCGACCCGGCTCCGCACGGCGGCACGGCGTTCCACTGGGGTGACACGGTCACCTGGCAGGTCGCCATCACCGACGACCAGCCGGTGGACTGCTCGAAGGTCACCGTCTCGTTCATCCTCGGCCACGACTCGCACGGCCACCCGCTGTCTTCGAGCAGTGGCTGCTCCGGATCGTTCGAAACGTTCGTGGACGGCGGACATGCCGGTGCGGACAACCTGAAGGCGGTCTTCAACGCCACCTACACGGACTCCCCGCCGGCCGGCCTGCCGGCCCTCTCGGGCAGTGCCGAGGTCGCGCTGACGCCGGCCGACTGACCTGGCCGAGACACGGATGCGGGGCGCCATCCCAAAGAGGGGGGCGTCCCGTCGTCGGTCCGGCGACTGCTCGTCCCGGCGGGTCCTACGCCCGCCTCCTGAGCAAGGGGCAGCACAAGCCTGGGCCGTCGGACGAGTCGCAGCCATCGCCGGACGCGATCCCCCCCCGGGGCAGGTTGGCCTCTGCGGTTCCAGGGGCGGAGATCGCCTCCGGCACTCCAACGACCTGCGGCGGACGAACGGCGGCCCTCCTGCTGCCCACCTACGGCTCGTGTGGTGGTGGTGTGGTTTGTGGTGGGTGGTGTGTGCTGTGTGTGTGCCTGGCTTGTCTGTTGTGGCCGGGGTGGCTTTTGTGCGGGGTGTCGGTGGTCTGTTGTTGTGCTGTGG
>NZ_JBEZLP010000065.1:0-30360 GCF_040652195.1 Streptomyces sp. NPDC048278 | reverse complement strand
AGATCGCCGCCGTCACCGCCTTCCTCGTCTCCGACGACGCCTCCTACATCACCGGCCGCACCATCGAAGCCGACGGCGGCTACTTCTAACCCCCCGATCCCCTGGGACGCCGAAAGACGGCCTCTCCGACGGCGCCCCAGGCACTGCCCTCGTCCACCCCGCGGGATGGGGCATGCCCGCGAGGCGGACGAGGGCGAACAGGCCCGTCTCCCCGCACACGTGCCACTTTTCAAGGAGTTGAGAGCCATGGCGCCCAAGGCACACGTGGGTGTCACCGGCCTGGCAGTGATGGGCCGCAACCTGGCCCGCAATTTCGCCCGCCACGGATACACCGTCGCCGTCCACAACCGGTCCAGCGCGAAGACCAAGGCGCTCGTCGAGGAGTTCGGACACGAAGGTGACTTCGTCCCGGCAGAGTCCGCGGAAGAGTTCGTGGCCGCGCTGCACAGGCCCCGGCGCCTGATCATCATGGTGCAGGCCGGCGACCCCACCGATGCGGTGATCGAGCAACTCGCCCCTCTGCTGGAGCCCGGCGACGTGATCATCGACGGCGGCAACGCACACTTCACCGACACCCGGCGGCGCGAGGCGGCACTGCGCGGGCACGGTATTCACTTCGTGGGCGCAGGTGTGTCCGGCGGCGAGGAAGGAGCGCTCAACGGGCCCTCCATCATGCCTGGTGGTTCCCAGCAGGCGTACCGGGAGATCGGCCCGCTGCTGGAGACCATCAGCGCCAAGGTGGACGGCACACCCTGCTGCACGCACGTCGGCCCCGACGGTGCCGGGCACTTCGTCAAGATGGTGCACAACGGCATCGAGTACGCGGACATGCAGCTGATCGCCGAGGCCTACGACCTGCTGCGGCGCCTGGCGGACATGAGTCCAACCGAGATTGCCGAAACCTTCCGGAGCTGGAACACCGGACGCCTCGACTCCTACCTGATCGAAATCACCGCCGACATCCTCGCCCACGTCGACGCCAGTACCGGGCGCCCCTTCGTCGACATCGTCGCCGACCAGGCAGGCCAGAAGGGAACCGGCCGCTGGACCGTGCAGACCTCCTTCGACCTGGGTGCACCCGTCTCCGGAATCGCCGAAGCGGTATTCGCCCGCTCCCTGTCCGGCTACGTCGGGCTGCGTGAGGCCGTCGAGGCCGTACACGCCGGGGAGAACTGGCTCCTGCCTCCTGCAGAGCGGGTGCGCTTCGTCGCCCAGGTCGAGCAAGCCCTGTACGCCTCGAAGGTCGTCGCGTACGCGCAGGGCTGGAGCATGATCGCCGCCGCCAGCGAAGAATACAACTGGGACATCGACCTCGGTGCGATGGCGACGATCTGGCGAGGCGGCTGCATCATCCGTGCCGCCTTCCTCGACCGCATCCGCACCGCCTACGCCGACAACCGTGCGCTGCCCACCCTGCTGGTCGACCAGCAGTTCGCCCAGGAAGTGAACGCTGCCGAGGACGCCTGGCGCGGGGTGGTGGCGGCCGCCGCGCGCAACGGCATTCCCGCACCGGGCTTTTCCTCCGCGCTGGTGTACTACGACACGCTGCGCACGCCGGCTCTGCCCACCGCCCTCACCCAGGCCCAGCGGGACTTCTTCGGCGCCCACACCTACCGTCGCACCGACCGCGACGGAGTCTTCCACGTCCGGTGGAGCGGTGACCGTGCCGAAGAAAGAGTGCACTGACATGAAGATCCACATCGGCTCCGACCACGCCGGTCACCGGCTGAAGGCCCGCCTCGTCGACCGGCTCACGGCACTCGGGTACGATCTGATCGACTGCGGACCGAACACGTACCGGGAAGACGGCAACCACCCCTCGTATGTGATCGAGGCCGCTCACCGCACGGTTGCCGATCCCGGAAACCGGGGCATTGTCATAGGCGGCTCGGGCAACGGTGAGGTGATCGCCGCGAACAAGGTCGTCGACGTGTACGCCGCGCTGGCTTGGAGCGAGGGGACAGCCCGGCCGGCCCGGGAGCACAACGACGCCGACGTCATCGCCCCGGGCGCTTGTACGCACTGCGCAGAGATGACCGAGAAGCCGGTCCGGACGTTCCTCACCGCGCAGTCCAGCCACGACCTACGGCACACGCGCCGTATCGACATGCTCCACGCCTACGAGCGGACCGGTGAGATACCCACCGCAGTTGACGGGGCCGCGCCGCAGGGAGCAGGCAGCCGTGGGTGACCTCCTGCTGATCCGGCACGGTGAGACGGCGTGGATCCTGTCACGCCAGCACACCAGTTACACGGACCTGCCGCTCACCACACATGGTGAGCGGCAGGCACGGGTTGTGGCGCCCCTGCTCGCCGAGCGTGACATCGTTCTCGCGCTGACCAGCCCGCTCCGGCGTGCCATGCGTACCGCCGAACTCGCCGGGCTGACCCGTGCCACCACCGACCCGGACCGGACCTGCACGAGTGGGAGTACGGCGCCTACGAGGGCATCACCACGGCCGAGATCCGGCGCACCCGGCCGGACTGGGACCTGTGGACCGACGGCGTCGCCCTCGGGCCGGCCGGGCACCCCGGAGAGAACCCGCGAGAGGTCGGTGACCGCGCCGACCGCGTGCTCGCGAGCATCACCCCCCTCCCGGACGATCCGGCGAGAGGCGATGTCGCCGTAGTGGCCCACGGCCACTTCCTGCGCGTGCTCACCGCCCGCCGACTGGGGCTCCCGCCGTCCGAGGGCCGCCTGTTCAGCCTCGACACTGGGACCGTCAGCCGTCTGGGAACCGAGCACGGACGCCCGGTGATCGCCGGTTGGAACGTCGCCCCGCCGACCGGCACCCGGACCACGCCCCGGATGTCCGCGAAGGGAGAGGTTGCCTGACCGCAGGCGGCCACTCCCGTCACCCCCTTTTTTTTGTCGGATTCCGGAACGGAGCACCCATCCATGAGCGCCAGAGCCCGCCTCACCCGGACACCCCGGCACACGGAGATGCC
Source organism: Streptomyces sp. NPDC048278 (assembly GCF_040652195.1). NCBI lineage: Bacteria > Bacillati > Actinomycetota > Actinomycetes > Kitasatosporales > Streptomycetaceae > Streptomyces > Streptomyces sp. NPDC048278. The sequence goes on along the minus strand of NZ_JBEZLP010000065.1, from coordinate 27,411 downwards.
GGACGGCGGAGATCTACGCCGCGTCACCTTCGTCACCATCGCCGCGGCACTCGGAGGTTTCCTCTTCGGCTACGACAGCGCGGTCATCAACGGTGCGGTCACCGGCATCCAGCACCACTTCCACGTCACCTCCGCCGAGACGGGCACCGTCGTCGCCGCTGCGCTGATCGGCTCCGCCGTCGGTGCCGGGGTCGCCGGGCGTCTCGGCGACCGCATCGGCCGTCTGCGTGTGATGCGACTCGCCGCTTCCCTGTTCGCGATCAGTGCGCTCGGCTCCTCCATGCCGTTCTCCCTGTGGGATCTGGGCGCCTGGCGCGTGTTGGGCGGTGTTGCGATCGGACTTGCCTCGCTGGTCGGTCCAACCTACATCGCCGAAGTCGCCCCGGCCCGCTACCGCGGACGGCTGGCTTCGTCCCAGCAGGCGGCGATCGTGCTCGGCATCACGACCTCACAACTCGTCAACTGGGCGATCGCGCAAGGGGCGGGAGGCAAGAGCCAGAATCCGCTGGGCCCCCTGGAAGCGTGGCAGTGGATGCTGATGGCCGCCGTTGTCCCGGCCGCAGCGTACTTCGTCTTCAGCAGCCGCATTCCCGAGTCGCCGTACTTCCTGATTGCCACGGGCCGCAGGGACCAGGCGCGACTGGCGCTGCTCGACATCGAAGGGGCGAGCGTCGACACCGACACCCGCCTCGCCGAGATCGAATCAGCCCTCAGCGTGGGCGAGAAGCCGCGTATACGGGACCTGTTCGGCTCTCGTTTCGGCCTGCTCCCGATCGTCTGGGCCGGTATCGGCCTCGCCGTCTTCCAGCAACTCGTCGGCATCAACGTGATCTTCTATTACTCGTCGATCCTGTGGCAGTCCGTGGGTATCGACCAGTCCAGTTCACTGCTGATCAGCCTGTCCACCTCCGTCGTCAACATCATCGGCACCGTGGTGGCGATGATGTTGATCGACCGGATCGGCCGCAAGCCCCTGGCCCTGATGGGCTCGGCGGGAATGACTGTCTCCCTCGGCCTGGCGGCCTGGGCGTTCTCGTACAAGACCGGCAGCGGCGGCAGCCTGTCGATCCCGGACACCCAAGGGGCGGTGGCCCTCGTCGCCGCGCACGCGTTCGTGTTCTTCTTCGCCGTCTCCTGGGGCGTGATCCTCTGGGTCATGGTGGGCGAGATGTTCCCGCTGAAGATCCGTGCAGGTGCCATGTCGGTGGCGACCGCCTGCAACTGGATCGCCAACTGGGCCGTCACCGAGACCTTCCCGCGTATGGCGGACTGGAACCTGTCCGCCACTTACGCCATCTACGCCGCGTTCGCGTTGCTGTCCCTCGGCTTCGTCGCCGGAGTCGTGCGTGAGACCAAGGGACAGGAACTGGAAGCGATGGGGACGCCGACGTGAGACCTCTCCCTCGTGAAGGAGAGGGATTCCTGGCTCAGCCTGACGGAACAGCGTCCCGGCAGGTCATGTGCGATCAGCGCCAGCCGGGTTGAGACCAGCCCGGACCAGCATCAGGCGGGCGGAGTCCTTGTCCCTGGGAGACACGGCTCCGCCCGCCGCGCCGTCCATCGTGGTGTGCGCGGGTGGACCAGGCGCACGATCCGGCCGTGCTTGCGGGCCATCTTCAGCAAGACCTGCTTGGTGGCACCGATCGCGGCGCCCGCTGCCTTCTTCGCCATGGTCGACCTGGCGAGGAAGACAGCGGGCGGAAGTCCTCGACGGCGATGGCGTCATGGTCGCTCACCACACGCTCTTGTGGCCGGTGTCCTGCCGCTGCCTGGCGACCTTCGCGTAGGTCTTCGCCCGCTAGGCGGTGGCCCGGGATGCCGCGGCCGCGGTGGGCGAAGGCGCCGTGGCCCGTCAGACGGCCGATGCCGGTGGAGTCGATGCCGGCCTCCGCGCCCGTCTCAGGGGCGGGCCACTCCTCAAGTGCCGGGCCGGGGGGACTGAGTGGTCCGGAAACGAGACAACTGATCGGAGTGCCGTGATCGTCGGCGCTGCCGCCGCCGAGGTACCGCGTGGAGCCCTCCCGGCCATGGCCGACCCGCAGCATCACCCGCGAGGCGCTGGCTTCTTCCGCGGTCTGCCGCTTCGCTGGCGGCCTCGTCAGACGCCGGTGATTCTTTTGATCCAGGTGCGGTGTGAAGCGACGCTGCTGTATTCGTTCGGGCCGAAGAGAACGCCGACCTCCTTGCCCTTGTAGAAGGCCGGGCCGCCGGAATCGCCGCCTTGGGTGGCGCCGCTGAGCTTCTTGGTCCAGATGGCTCGCCCGATGATGCCGTCGTGCTTGACGGCTGTCACGCGATTGGTGGCGGTGCGCAAGTTCTTCGGGTGTCGCCCGTAGCTGCCGTATCCGTAGATGTTGACGACCGCCTGCCTGGGCGGGTCGGCGTCCGCGAGCTTGACGTGCTGTGCTTTGATCGGCTTGGCGAGGCGGAACAACGCGACATCGTCCAGGCCGTCGGTGTCGAGGTGCCGGATCTCCGTCACGTCGGCCTTGGTTCCGTGCCCGATTCGCACGGAACCGACCCGTACGCTCATCTTGGCAGGCTCGTCGTTGTAACAGTGGTAGGCGGTGAGCACCCACCGGTCTGTGAGCATGGTGCCTGTGCACGCGAAGTGCCCGTCTGCGTAGACCTGCACGGCCCAGGGCGCGGAGCGGACCGCTGTGCCATCGCTGATCGCGTGCGCGGCGCTGAGCGGAATGACGAGAGTGGCTGCGAGTGCGATTCCGGAGACGGCAGCGAGCCGTTGGCGGTGGTCCATGGTGTGCTTTCCTTGACGGTCGACTGATTGTGGTTCGGCACATGCGGCCTGGACGGCCGGGAAGAGCACGGCGTATCCCTGCAGGCTGTACCACCCCGTTCCTGGCCAGCCCTACTCTCGCGGCACGGCAGAGGGGGCCGCCTCGGCCTTTCGGTCAGAAAGGAAGGGGCCGGGCGGCGCACGCCATCGTTGCGGTAGTTCTTTCGGGCAGTGATCAGGGCACCTGTCCGGCATGTTGGAGAAGAGGGAAGGCGGTTGCGAAGAGGTCACGCAGACGGCTCCCATGAACGTGACGCGGGCATCGGAGCGCATCGCGGCCCGGCGGGGTGTGCACAGACCCACGTTGAGCAAGGCGAGAGCGGAGAAGCGAATGTCTGTGACTGCTCAGCCGACCGGAGTGAGCACGGTCACGACGGCGAACGGGAGCAGGAGGCCCTTCGGCGAGCCGGATGCCGAAGCCCAGCGGCACGGCAAGACCGTGATGGGGCTCGTTGAAAACGGTCACCCCCTGCTCGGGGGTGCTCCCACGCCTCTGAGTGGATCTCCACCCATTCGGCACCTGACCCGCGGACGGGCGCCACATGGGAGAGAACGCCCGATCGCCAGCCGGCTCCAGGGGCGGGTCGGGCTGTGAGGTGGCCGATGGCCATCGCAGAGCGACAACGAATTAGGCGCCCTTGACCGACGGGCACGGCCCGCACACTTCACGACTGCTTTCAGGTGTGCTGACGGTTCTGTGCCCGGCATCGGGCGTCCCTGTCGGCCGGTGACCGGGGACCATGTCCAACGGGATGGCGGCTGAGCCTGGTCGTGCAGCCCGCTCGCAGCTCGCGAGCGTCCTTGCCGCGCAGGTGGTCTGACTGGTGCTGATCGTTTCTGTGGTGAATTTGGTCGCCCACCTGGGGAGAGTCGCGTGGGGCAGAGGGCGTACCAGTATCTGCTGCAACGCGGAACTGTCCCGCCTGTCCCACATGGTCGGCCGGCTTGAGAAACGCGGGTTCGTGCGCCGCGAGCCCGACCCGCGCAACGGGCGCTACACGCAAGCGATCCTGACCAAAGCCGGCTACGCCTACCTGGCGGGCGCGGCACCCGGACACGTAGCCGGGGTGTTGGACGTGTTCATCGACGTGCTGACCCCGGACGAACTGCGAACGCTGCACCGGATCTCCGACAAGGTGCTCGCCCGCATCGAGCACGCACAGGGTGAGACGACGAGCGACCACCCGGGCGATCGGGCCGCGACGGGCGTGGCCCGGTAAGAACTCCTCCGGGCGGTATTCACCGGCTCCGGCCCCTTCCTGCACAACGACCCGGTGGACAGGCCCGACGAGGTCTACGCCGGCACCGTCACCCTGCACAGCGGACCGGGGGTACTCCTCCCACCTGATCCTCCCGGTCATCCCTGAATGATCAACGCAGATCGGCGTACTTGACTCAAGGAGCCAGCCACGTCGAATCTCGCGGAGTTCCTCGTCGACACGGCAGAGCGGCAGCCCCGGCGTCCCGCGCTGCGCCTGGGCTCGAAAGCGATCACTTACGCCGACGCACCGCTGCGATGCTCCTCGCCCCCCTGCCCAAGGATCGGGAGACACACTTCCAACTCCGTGACTCGGCAGCGGCGGCACTCCACGGCGTGGTATTGGGCTCCTGGCGGGGGCGCACAGGGCGCGGCCGCCGCCGGAGTCCGGCACTACGCCGTGCAACCGACCGCGTTCACCGTCTTGTCGGCCGGACACGAGCCGCTGCCCGATGTCGCCGCTGCCGCGCCGGACGACAGCTCGTGCCGATTTCACTCGGCGAGGGCGGCTTCCCCGGGCGCCGGGCTACGTCCGTACGATGGCGGGCCGGGCGGTCGAGACGGGGCATGATCAGCACCACGCCGATCTCCACCGGCACCAGCACGGCGCTCCGGTGCAGCGTGGCGCGGTAGCCTCGGCCGGCGCTGAGCGTCGACCTTGTTGCTCTTTGCCCCCTGAGGTGCCGTACCACTGCGTGAACCGCGGCGCCTGGCGGGGGCTGACCGCGTGGACGCGGTGGCCGACCGCGATCAGCGCATGCACCCACGGGCCGCGGTCGACCTGGATCCCGACCACCACCTGCCCGGGCTCCAGGTCCTCGCCGCCGTGCCGCGCGATGAGAGCGTGCAGCTTGGCGATACCCTCCACGCCCTCCGGCAGCCGCGCGGTGCCCAGCTGCGGCCCGCCTCGTCTTGCATCTCGACATCCCGCGTGCGCTCCTGAGCCCGCACGTTGGTGTCAGGAACGAAGGGTGCGCAGGCCGGTGCGGATTTCGCTGACCAGGATCTCGGGCTGTTCCAAGGCCGCGAAGTGCCCGCCCTTGTCGGCCTCGCCGTAGTGGACCAGATTGCTGTAGGTGTCTTCGATCCAGCTTCGCGGCAGGCGTGGGATGTCCCTCGGGAAGACGGTCACCGCGACCGGAAGCGTCAGCTTCGGGCCAGCGAAAGTGCCTGATTTGTTCTCCCAATAGATGCGGCCGGACGACGCTGCGCTGTTGGTGAACCAGTAGAGGGATATCGCGTCGAGCATGTCATCGATACTGAGGGCATCCTCGGCAAGCCCGTGGTTGTCGGTCTTGGACTGGAACTTCTCGTAGATCCAGGCTGCCTGACCAGCGGGAGAGTCCGCCAGGGCGAATCCGACAGTCTCTGGCTTCGTGCCCTGAAGGTGGTTCGACCCACCGAGATCGCCGGTGTAGACGGCGAGGGTCTCCACGGCGTAGCGCTGCTCGGGCGACAAGGTGTCGGGTATCTGTGGGGGAAAGGCGAACTGGGTGTTCAGATGAATTCCGAGAAGCCCCTCAGGTCGCATGACCCCGAGGGCGGTGGTGACGACGGCACCCCAATCGCCGCCTTGCGCCGCCCATTTCGTGTAGCCGAGACGCTTCATCAGCTCCACCCACGCGCTTGCGATGCGCGATACAGTCCACCCGGTTTCCGTTGGCTTCTGGGAGAACCCGAACCCGGGGAGCGACGGGACGACGACGTCGAACGAATCGGCGACGTCTCCTCCGAACCCAACCGGATCGGTCAGTGGGCCGATCAGCTTCAGGAACTCGACGATCGAGCCCGGCCATCCATGCGTGAGTATCAGCGGCATCGCGTTGGGATTCTTGGACCTGACGTGGACGAAGTGGATGTCCAGCCCATCAATCTCCGTCAGGAACTGGGGGAAGCGATTGAGGTCGGACTCGAGGCGCCGCCAGTCGTAGCTGCGCTCCCAGTAGTCGACCAGAGACCTGGCGTTCTCCACGCGAACCCCTTGCGACCAGTCGCCCACCGTTTCCGGATCCGGCCACCGAGTTCTGGCCAGTCGCTGCTTCACGTCGTCGATCTCCGCATCCGAGAACGAAACGGTGAACGGACGGACGAGGGCCGAGGCCGGCGGCTTCGGTGCGGTCATTGCCTTCTTCCCTTCCCCTGAGCTTCGAAGCACAGCGCAACTCTCCATTGCACATTGATGTGCAATCTTTTCGCTGTACACCGGTGTGCAATCTACTTCACTGTACAGTGGTGTGCAATGATGCTGTCGTGCCCACCGAGTCCTCCCGTGTGCGCTCGATGAACGAGACACGCAATCGCATCCTCGATGTCGCCCTCGATGTGCTGGGAGAGAACCCAGACGCCGCAATGGGCGACATCGCCTCCGCTGCCGGCGTCGTCCGCCGCACGGTCTATGACCATTTCCCCTCGCGCCTCGACCTGGTTCGGACACTCACGGAACGGGCTGTCACCGAGATGACAGCCGTGCTCACCGAAGTCGACGCCTCCGACGCGGAAGCGGCCGTGGCATGGGTCGAATTCGTCGCCCGTGTCTGGCCGGTGGCACACCGGTATCGAGTGCTGTTGGCGCTGCGCCGTGGCGAGTACAGCGAGGCCATCCACGGCCTGCTCGGGCCGGTCGATGAGCTCCTCGCTGACCTCGTGAAACGGGGCCAGGACAGCGGTGTGTTCGCACAGCATCTGCCGGCAGGCATTCTGAGCCAGATTGCCTACGGCGTCGTGTTCTCCATCGCGGACAGCGACCTGACGGACGAGGCCCCCGGCGCCCGAGCAGCGACGATCACGAGCCTGCTGATGCTGGGAGTTCCCGAGACGCGCGCAATCGCTCTCGTAGGCGACCAGCCCTGATCTGCAGCACTTGAGCGGAGCTCGCAGATCGTCCTGCTCCGGACACGACATCGTCACCGCGCCCCGCCAAGAATCCGGAGAGAACAGAATGATCGCGACGATGCCGACTGGTCTCTGGTCGAGGGCGTCTGCCGCTCAGCCCGGACCACGCTCGCCGAGGTCAGAAAACCGCGCGGTCTTGCATGCGCCGTTCGCGGTATGTGCGCAGGTTGAACGCATTGGCGTGGGCGGCGGTTCCAGCTTGCCGGACTGGTGCACCTCGATGCATGCGGCATCGCTCGGTGAAGCCGCCGTTACGCCGTTGTGCCCCCGTGCCCGGAGCGGACGTCATGTGTGAGCGGGCGGAACACGGCGGCTGAAGGCCCGCCGGTACGCGGTCGGTGTGGTGTTGAGCATGCGCCGGAAATACAGCCGCAGGTTGGCGGCCGAGCCCAGGCCGGAGTCGCGGGCGACCACGTCGATGGAGTGGTCCGTCACCTCCAGCAGTTGATGGTCAGCCCGATCGTGGAGGCGATGGCGACCCAGGCGGCCAGGCACTCCGCGAACGGGCCGCGCTACTCCGTCGGCGGAGAACTGCTCCGCGAGCGGGGCAACCTGCCTCGACGGACCCGCATGGAGGAGGCCGCGCTCTCCTCCCGATGGCGCAGCTGATACGGACCGGCACCAATCGCCGCGGGCAGAACCCCGCGCCGCACCATGAAAGGACCACGCACAGTGAGCACGTACGCCGTCACCATCCCGGAGGAATCCGAGGTCTTCGGAGCGACGACCGCAGGGTTCGCGCGTTTTGAGTACTCGGCCGCGGTCCGCGCCCACGGCCTGCTCTTCATCGCCGGCCAGGTCGGGTACCGCCCCGACGGGAGCCTGCCGGAGACCATCGAGGAGCAGGCCGAGTGGGTGCTGCGCCGTACTGAGGAGGTCCTGCGTATCGAGGGGTTGGCCCTGTCCGACCTCATCGAGGTCGTCAGCTACCACCCGGACATGCAGGAGCACTTGGCGGGCTTCCTGGAGATGAAGAAGCGCTTGGTCAAGGAGCCGTTTCCCGCCTGGTCGATGATTGGGGTCAGCGGCCTGGCCCGGCCCGAGTTCCTCCTGGAAGTGCGGGCCGTCGCCGCCTACCCGGACAGCGACGCCCGGTAGCCGCCAGTATCGGGCGGCCCGCACGATTCACCCTTCCGAAGAATGCCTGCTGCCTCTGTTGGCAGCCGGTTCGGGGACCGGCTGGCGGCGGGCCATCAGGTACGCCGACGGCCTCGCGGGAAGACTGCCACCGTGAGCCGCCGGTGCGCCCGCGCCCACCCATCGAGGCAATGGTGACCGCTGCGCACTTCTCCACGGAAAGGCCGTCGCGACCTAGCTGAGTCGACGCCGTTGCGGCTCAGGGTCTTTCCGTGCCCGGGCCGGTCTGGGTAAGTCCGGCGAGCAGCAGGTCGATCATGAGGCGGGCTTGGTAGTCGGGGAAGGTTTCGACTCCGATGCACAGGTTGCCGATGCCGAGCATGAAGTCGTAGGCCCGTACGTCGGCGCGCGTGCAGCCGGCGGAAGCGGATGCTTTCAACAGCTGGTCGAGCACAGGCAGCAGGCGCTCGACAAACTCGTTGTGGAGGCTTTCGAATCCCGCTTGGTCCGAGTGCATCGCCTCGGCGAGGCCGTGCTTGGTAACCAGGAAGTCGGCGAACCGATGAACCCACTGCCTCAGAACCTCGTACGGCGCATCGGCGGTCGGAGCCGAGTGACCGGCAGCGGCGAGCGCGTCGACCTGGTGCCGGAAGACCGCGACCACCAGGTCCGCCCGGGTGGGGAAGTGACGGTAGATCGTGCCCATGCCGAGGCCCGATTCGGCGGCGATCTCCCGCACGGGAGCGTCGATCCCCATACGGACGAACACGGCTGCGGCCGCGTCTAGGAGCTTCTGCTCGTTTCGGCGGACGTCGGCTCGCTTGCGGCCTCCCGATGCTGGCGGAGTGTCGGCCGTGGACATCGTGATCATCTCCCGTTGCAAAGCGGAGCGGTGTTCCGTATTGTGATTCGGAGCGGCGCTCCGTATTTCGATGATGTCAGACGCCGCGCAGCACGGCCCATCGGGCTTGCTCGAGAAAGGCATTCACCTCATGAGTGACACCATGTCCGCCGACGGTGGCAACGACTTCACCACGCCGGTCATCTCTGTCAGCCCGGTCACGCTGGCCGCCCCGGACCGGGGCCAGGACCTGCACGTACGGGTCACCGCGCCGACGAGCGGGCACAACTTGCCTGTCGTCGTCTTCTCGCACGGCATGACCCTGGGCATGGACGACTACGCACCGCTGGTCGATTTCTGGGCCGCCCGCGGATTCGTCGTCATCCAGCCCACCCATCTCGACTCGCTGGGACTGTCTCCTGACGACCCCCGTACCCCGCTCATCTGGCGCATCCGCACCGACGATCTGACCCGGATCCTGGACCGGCTCGACGTTGTCGCAGCCGTACCCGGGCTGGTCGGTCGCATCGACCGCGACCGCATCGCGGTCGCCGGACATTCCTGGGGCGCGCAGACCGCCAGCACCCTCGCGGGCGCACGGGTCGTCGACGCCGACGGCGTTCCCAGTGAGAGCATGGGCGACTCGCGGGTGAAGGCGGCGGTACTGCTGTGCGTGCCCGGTACCGGCGGCGCCGACTTGAGCCCGCTCGCCGCCCAGTACTTCCCGTTCATGAACCCTGATTTCGCCGAGCTGAAGACGTCGAGCCTCGTGGTCGCCGGTGACCACGACCAGTCCCCGCTGACGGTGCGCGGTCCGGACTGGTTCACCGACGGCTACCGCCTCAGCCCGGGCGCCACCGATCTGCTGACCCTGTTCGGCGCGGAACACGGACTCGGTGGCATCCAGGGCTCCAACGACACGCGGACCACCGACGAAAGCCCCGAGCGCGTCGCGATCGTCCAGCAGGCGACCCTTGCGTACCTGCGGACCGCGCTGGACCTCGACAGCGATGCCTGGCCCACCGCCCGCCGGTCGCTGGCCGAGGCCGGCGAACCGTTGGGAAGGATCGACTCGAAGTGACCGCTCGCCTCGGAGGGGCCCACAGGCCGAACTTCGGTCTCATGACCCCTCCGGCGCAGGTCGCCTACGACGACGTCCTGCGAGTCTGGGACGAGGCGGACGGCATCCCGCAGATCGAGCACGCCTGGCTGTTCGACCACCTCATGCCGATCGGCGGCGACCCGCACGGCCCCGCCTTGGAGGGCTGGACACTGCTGTCCGCTCTCGCGGCCCGGACCGAGCGGCTGCGTGTCGGGGTGATGGTCACCAGCAACAGGTTCCGCCCACCGGCCATACTGGCCAAGATCGCCGCCACCGCCGACGTCATCTCCGGCGGCCGGCTGGAGTTCGGCATCGGCGCCGGCTCCCGGCCCGACGTGCCCATGGCACGATGTGAATATGCGGCTCACGGCCTTCCCTTCCACGATGCCGGCCACGCGGTCGGAAGCCTCGCCGAAGCGTGCACGATCATCCGGAGACTGTGGACCGACACCGCCCCCTTCGATTTCCACGGCCACTACAACCAGTTGACGGGCGCGTTCGGCAATCCCCAACCCCTCCAGCGCCCCCACCCGCCGATCCTGATCGGCGGCCAGGCCACCCCGACTCTGCGCGTGGTCGCCGAGCACGCGGACCGCTGGAACATGCCCGGCGGCAGCATCGGCAAGGCCATCGAGCGCAGCGCCACGCTGGACCGGCTGTGCGCCGAGATCGGCCGAGACCCTGCTGAGATCACCCGATCCATCGTCCTGCCCGTCTCCTACGACCGGCCCGACGACACCCGCCGCACCATCCGCGCGGCGCTCGACGGCGGGTTCAGCCACATCGTCCTCACTCTTCCCGCGCCCTACCCGACCGGGGTCGCACGGTGGGTCGCCGACACCATCATCAAGCCGGTCTCCGACGAGATCACCGTCCCCTGAACCGAGGAATCGCCGATGCCAAGGGCACACCCACCGCTCGACCCGGAACTCGCCGCAGTGCTGACGGTCGTCCACACACAGCTGTCACCGAGCGTCACCGCCGGGGACATCGAAAACTTGCGCCGCCACCCCGCCTTCGCGGTGGCGGACGAGGACCTGACGCGCAACGGGACCGTCCACCTGCAGAACCTGTCCGTGCCCGGTCCGTCGGGCGCTCCAAAGATCTCGCTGCTCGTCCTCATGCCGGTGGGATTAACGGCAGGAGCACCCGTCTTCTACTACATGCACGGCGGCGGCATGATCATCGGCAACCACCGTACCGGAGTGGGCGGCGTACTCAACTGGGCTGTCGACAACGGGGCCGTGGTGGTGTCGGTGGACTACCGCCTGGCACCGGAACACCCCGACCCCGCCCCGATCGAGGACTGCTACGCGGGACTCCTGTGGACTCACGAGCACGCTGCCGAGATCGGTGGTGACCCGGAGCGCATCGTCGTCGCCGGGGTGAGTGCCGGCGGCGGGCTCGCCGCCGGCGTGGCACTTCTCGCACGCGACCGCGGCGGCCCCCGGCTGCTGGGGCAGGTGCTCATGTGCCCGATGCTCGACGACCGCTTCATCACCCCCAGCAGCCGGGAACTCGAGGGTGAGGGCATCTGGGACGCCACCAGCAACACGACCGGATGGAACGCACTGCTCGGTGAACGCAGGGGCGGCGACCACGTGAGCATCTACGCCGCGCCCGCCCGGGCGACCGACCTGACCGGCCTGCCCACCACCTTCATCGATGTCGGCTCCGTCGAGACCTTCCGCGATGAGGACATCGACTACGCCGCCCGGCTGCTCCAGGCCGGCGTCCAGTGCGAACTGCATGTCTGGCCGGGCGGTTTCCACGGATTCGACGGCATGACGCCACAAGCCGCGCTGTCGCGGACCGCGTCGGCGACCCGGAATGCCTGGGTCCGGCGGCTCCTGATCGCGCGCTGAAACCTGGCAGCAGGGCGGACGCGCTTCGCACGAGGCGTGAGCCGGCAGGCCGAGCCCGCGACCGGACTTCGCGCGATGAGCCCCGGACCGCCCGCCCCAAGCAGGTGTCCCCGGCGGCCGAGCTGATGCCCTCGACGGGCACGACGCCGGCCGAGCCGACTCTTGCCACAACAACCACGAACGAATCTGCGAGGAAAAATGGACACGGACGAAGCTTCCTGGCCGCAAGGAGAAGGGCCGCTGACCAACTGGGGCCGCTGGGGTGTTGACGACGACCGGGGCACCCTGAATTTCATCACGGCCGCAGCGCGCGCCCGCGGTGTGGCCGAAGCCATGACGGGCCGTTTCGTCTCCTTGGCTCACCCGATCACACCGGTACCCATGGCCGCGCCGGTCGCTTTCGCCGAGCACAGCATGCCTTCCGCAGTACTGCAAGCGATGACGTTCACCGGTTCACCCACCCCGGCGTTGACCGATGTTCTGCTGATCAACGTCCACCACGCGCGTTCGACGCACATCGACGCCCTGGCGCACATACCGGTCGACGACACCGTCTACCCCGGTGTCTCACTCGCCGAAGCGATCGCCGGGGCGACGGTCAGCCGGAGTTCGTCGTCGGCGTTCGCCGACGGGATCGTGACCCGGGGTGTGTTTCTCAACCTGGCGCCGGGCGAACGGCTCGCCGAGAACCAGGTCGTGACCGCGGACGACCTGGCAGCGGCCGAGGAGCGACAGGGAGTGCGGGTCGAGTCCGGTGATGCACTGGTCGTGCGCGGGGGATGGGTCGCCGCCGACGATCCTTTCGGCCCCCTGCCGACCACCTCGCTGAGCGCCGTCGAGTGGATGGCGAAGCGTGAAGTGTGCCTGTACGCCGGCGACATCGGCGACAAGCTCCCTGGACCGGGAGCCGGAGCGCCTGTGCTGCACAGCGTTGCCCTCGCCCAGCTGGGGATGCCGTTGATCGACTGCGTCAACGTGGCCGAGTTGGCGCGGGTGTGTGCCGAGATCGAGCGATACAGCTTCCTGTTCGCGCTGGGAACGATTCCCGTGCGTGGTGCCACCGGACTCCCGGTCAATCCACTGGCGGTTTTCTAGTGAGCCGAGGCGCTGGGCGAGGACCTTGGGAGTGATCGCGACGACTGCTTGCTGCGGTGCGCTGTAGCGAGCACTCCCCTCGGACAGCGCGCCGAGGATTGAGGAGGTGGCTGAGGATGGCGGCGGCCAGGAGCTTGCCGGCGGACACCTGTCCCCATTCTCCGAAGCCCTTGTCCGAGGTGAGGACGATGGAGCCCTTCTCGCCTGCCTGTCTGCCGCCTGCTTGCCTGGCGTGAACTCGGGTGGTTCAGACGGGGCAGCTCACACGGGTGAGCCGCTCGGAGACATCCCAGAGACGGGCCGCGAGGTCCAGGTCCTGCGCGGTGGCCGAGCGTGGGATGAGTTCGGGGGCGCCACGCATATGGGCGAGGTGCCTGGGGCCGGCGAAGCTGTTGCCGGGGATGTCGGCGACAGCTGCGTACAGCACGGGAAGGGCGCCCTGGGCGGGGCCTTGCGCCAGTAGTTTGAGAGTTATTGCCCACGGGATGGGCGGACGGCGCCCGTCACGCTGGTAGATGTCGGTCGCCACCAGGCCGGGATGTGCCGCCTGCGCCAGCGCGCTGGACCCGGCAGCGGTCAGCCGACGCTGGAGTTCCGCGGTGAACAGCAGGTTCGCCAGCTTGGAGTCGTTGTAGGCCCGGGAGCCGCGGAAGGGGCGCCGCTGCCAGTTGAGGTCATCGAAGTCGAGCTGGGCCATGCGCTCGGCCTGTGAGGCCACCGTCACGACCCGGCCGGCGAGGTGCTCGAACAGCAGGTTGGTCAGGGCGAAGTGGCCGAGGTGGTTGACGCCGAACGATGACTCGAACCCGTCGACGGTTCGGCCGAGCGAGGGTGCCGAGATCCCGGCGTTGTTGACCAGCAGGTCGATCGGGCCGTTCCAGCCCGCAGCGAATGCCCGCACCGATTCGAGGTCGGCGAGGTCGAGCTCGCGGACCTCGGTCGTCCGGGGCATGCCGGCAGCTGCCTTCCTGCCCTTTTCGGGGTTGCGTACGGCGAGGACCACCCGGGCCCCGGCGCCCGACAACGCCTGGGCGGTAGATCGCCCGACCCCGGCGTTCGCACCGGTGACGATCACCGTGGTACCGGTCAGATCAGGAATGTCACGCACGGTCCATGTAGTCATGGACAAGAATCTAGGCAGCGACAAGAAACCTGTCAATGGCAACATTGCGGCTAGGCTGCGTCCCATGACGACGCGTCCCTACCACCACGGCCACCTGCGGACCACGCTGCTTGCCGAAGCCGAATGCATCCTGCGGGAGGACGGCGCCGAGAAGCTGTCGTTGCGTGAGCTCGCGCGGAGGGCCGGAGTGAGCCATGCCGCACCCCGTCACCACTTCCCCGACCGCCAATCGCTGCTGGACGCCCTCGCGGAGACAGGATTCCTCCGCCTCGGCGACGAGGTATGCGGGGCCATCGGCGATGCCGCACCGGACTTCGAGGCGCAACTGCGGGCGACGGCAACCGCGTACGTACGGTTCGCCGTGCGCGAGAGCGCCCTGCTCGACCTCATGTTCGCCAGAAAGAGCGGGGGGAAGCAGACCGGCCTCACTGAAAGCTTCATACGGCTGTCCACCACTGTGGGCGACCTGATTCGCAAGGGACAGCAGGCCGGCCGGCTCCCACCGGCCGACCCCGAGCGGCTGCGCCTACTCCTCGTTGCCACTCTTCAAGGCATCGCCGCGCTCATCATCTCCGGCAGAGCGCCCGCCAACCAGACGGACGCCCTCATCGCCGACGCGATCACTCTCTTCACGGGGGACCACTGCCAGCAATAGATCTCCCGGGGCGGCCCAAGGAATTCCGCCGGCTCGTAGCGCCGTCCCCGCAAGACTGGACTGAAGTGGATACTGGAACCTCGGCAGCGCGACCACAGCCCCAAGTAATTGCTCAGCGCTACACGCCACTTGGCCGTAGCTGTACGAGAACAGGGCCGGCACGGACTCACCGCGCAGCACGCCGGCCCCGGCCGCGCTCACGATCCGCGCGGAGGCATCGGAGCGGGCCAGCTCCAGCACTTCGTGACTTGCGGCCACCAATTCGGGCACAAGCAGGGAGCCGATCCCGCCGCTGGCTCCGGTGACGAACACCTTCGACCAGACCACCGGGGCACAGATCGCGGCCCGGGCCGGTATGTACGAGCGGTCCTTCTTCCGGCTGTTTCCGGACAAGCGCGAGGCCTTTTTCCACTCCATGGAGACGATGCAGCGCGAGGCCGTCGCCGTCATCGCGGGCACCCTCGAGGGGACATCTCCCGTCGACGCCGTCGTCGCCGCCTTCGAACAGCGCTGCGAGGCCATCCAACGCAATCGGCACACCGCGATCGTCCGGCAGAATCTCCTCGCGGCCAATCCCGAACTGCGCGAGCGCGACCTGACCAAGCACGCCGAACTCGCCGCCTCGATGGCCGAGGCCCTGCGCGAACGCGGCGCCGGCGAGCAGGCGGCGACCCTGGCCGCCGAGACGGCGATGTGCGTG
This sequence comes from Streptomyces sp. NPDC048278, assembly GCF_040652195.1. NCBI lineage: Bacteria > Bacillati > Actinomycetota > Actinomycetes > Kitasatosporales > Streptomycetaceae > Streptomyces > Streptomyces sp. NPDC048278. The sequence goes on along the minus strand of NZ_JBEZLP010000065.1, from coordinate 12,006 downwards.
TTCCGCGGCGCACTCGCGCGCTGGTACGGCGATCCGGAGCACCAGGATCTGCCGACGCTCTTCCGCGACGGCCTCACCGAGCTGTCGTCCATGCTCGCCAACCGCACAAGCAGCCAGGCCCCGCCGACCCGCTCACAGCAGTAGCACGCCGCACCCCCGAGCCCGATGACCCGAGGCCAGCACAGAGTGTGCGCGTGCACATCAGATTCCAACGATGAAAGAGACGCCTACGGCGGCGCTCAGGCCCATCAGCCCATTGTTTCGGGAGCCGAATGCACCACCTGATCGACGCATTTGATTACTTTTCAGCATAAATACGTCAATACGTCGAGCCTTTTCAACCTTCGGCCTGGCTGTTGCGGTGCAGAACCGGGCAGCGCGGGCGAGGCCCACGGCAGACGGCCGAGTCGACCGGCCCCACGATGGCCTCAGTGACTGCGGCGTTGGGTCGCGGCCATCATGGCGAGCAGGGCCAGGGACCGCTCGTCCGGTGAGCCGGGCCGGGCGTGGAGGACGGTGAGCACCTGGCCGTCCTCCAACGGCATCGCGTGTGGAAGCGGAGGCGGATCACACCCAGCTCCGGGTGCCGAAAGCTCTTCGCGCCCGCCGTGGTGGTGCGGACGCGTGGCGGGCCCACAGCCCCCGGAAATCCTGGCTGTACAGAGAGAGTTCGCCGATGAGCTCGGTCACCTCGGGGCCGTCCCGCCCGCTTCCGATCCGCGCCCGGAAGTTGGCGACGGATCCGCCGCCGCGTTCCACTCCACACGTGACGCGTGAGGTCAGTGGGGCGGGTGGATTGGTTCCGTAGGTGAGGTCTGCGGTGCTGCCCAACTGGCGAGGAGTTTGAGGCGGTCCTCCGAGGGGGTGCCTGGCTCGGCCGTGTAGATGATCAGGTCGTGGACGGCCCGTTGAGGCAGGGGCAGGTCCAGGGAGTGGAAGGTCATCTCCAGACGGCCGACTTCGGGATGGTCCAGTCGCTTGGTGCCTTCGTGACGGATTCGGACGTCGTGACTGGCCCACATGGTGCCGAAGTCACGGCTGAGGGTGGACAGTTCGCCGATAAGTTCACGCAGGGCCCGGTCGTGAGGTTCACGTCCGGCTTCGGCGCGGAGCACTGCGACCGTGGCCCTTGCGCCCTCCTCCCAGTCGACGAAGAAGTCGGGAGAGCCGGGGTCGAGGAAGAAGTAACGGGGGAAGTTGGCGCAGCCCCGGTTGCTGGTGGTGTCGCTGTCGAACATCGGTGAGTACAGGGCCCTGCACAGCGCGTTGCTCGCGACGATGTCCAAACGGCCGTTGCGTACGAAGGCGGGGGCCATGGTCATGGAGTCCACCATCCATTGGACGGAAGATGGGATGTTGACGTCCTTGCGGCGGTGCGACCTGCGGCGGGCGGGGCGAGCCACTCTGGCCAGTTCGAGCAGGTAGGTGCGCTCGTCCTCATTGAGGAGCAATGCCTGTGCGACTGCTTTCAGCACGTCCTCGGAGACGCCGCTGATGTGGCCCTTCTCCAGCCGTGTGTACCACTCGGTGCTCACGCCAGCGAGGGCTGCGACCTCCTCGCGCCGTAGGCCAGGAACCCGTCGGCGTCGGCTGGTGGGCAGTCCGACCCGCTCCGGGGCGAGCTTGGCGCGTCGGCTGATGAGGAAATCGCGGATGTCCGAGCGGTTGTCGGCGGGAGTACCGGTGTCTTCTTCGGACGGAGGTGCCATTCGTCCACGGTACCCACGGTCCCGCCGATAGGGAGGTTGTGTTTATACCCCCCATAAACGCGACCTTGCCTGCCCTCGACGGCGCCGGTTTCGTGGGGTCGGCGAACTTGAACGGCACTCCCTCATCGCGGGCCGCCGTCCGCCGTCACCCATCCACACCTCAGGAGCATGACCATGACCAGCAAGACCGTACTGATCACCGGCGCGACCAGCGGTATCGGTGCCCACACCGCGCGGTTGCTCCTCGACCGCGGCCACCGCGTGGCGGTCACCGGCCGCGACGAGAGCAAACTGAAGACTTTCCTCGACGAGGCCGGCCACCCCGACCGGCTGCTGGGTCTGGTCGCGGACGCGGCGGACTGGCAGGCCACCGAGTCGGTCGTGACCCGCACCGTGGAGCACTTCGGTGCCCTTGACGCGGCGGTGGCCAACGCCGGATTCATGTCCGGTGACTCCATCGGGGCCGGTAACCCGACGTCGTGGACGCCGATGGTCCTCACCAACGTCCTCGGCCCCGCCCTGCTGGCCCATGCCGCCCTGCCCCACCTTGAGGCAACTGGCGGACGGCTGGTGCTCATCGGCAGCGTCGCCGGGCTGAAGAACTCTCCCGCCAATCTCTACTCGGCCACCAAGTGGGCTACCACCGGACTCGCCGAGAACCTGCGCCTGCACGCCACGACCCGCGGCATCGGTGTCACTCTTGTCAACCCCGGCATGATCGACACCCCGTTCTGGCAAGGCGCCAGCGTTCCCGCCTTCGCCCTGCCTCCCCAGCCCATTGCCGAGGCCATCTGCTTCGCCCTCGGCCAACCGGCAGGCGTCGACCTCAACACCCTGACCGTCCGGCCCATCGGCCAGCCCGTCTGACCACACTCGGCTGTCACACTACGCCGCCCACTTTCTCGGAGCCCTCCTTGCGCACGATGTCCTCCCAGTGCGGCACGGGCGCCATGTTCTAACTGGCTGTTCGCTATCCGCTCGCGTGGTCGGCGGGTTCGAACAGCATGCTGATTCGGGTGAGTTGGTCGGTCGGCAGGCATGGAAGAAGGGCCTCTTGGTAGCTCGCGGCTGTTGAGTCCAGCGAGAAGCAAGAGGCCCTGTTGTCGAAGTGTCGCGTGGTCAGCGTTGCCGGGTCCAGTCCGTCCGCTCCTGGGTGTGACTGTCTCGCCCACAGGTTCGGGAACGCGGCCGACCGGCCGGATCGCCGGCCCCGATACGGCTCGGATATGAGCGATGGCGAGTGGTTCCTGGTGCGGGATCTGCTGCCGGTTCCGGGCTGGCTTTCGGGCCGTGGCGGCCGTCCGGAGGGCTACTGCCACCGGCAGATGATCGACGCAGTGCGCTACCTCGTCGACAACGGCATCAAGTGGCGGTCGATGCCCGCGGACTTCCCGCCCTGGCCTCGGGTGTATGCCTTCTTCGCCCGCTGGCGGGATACGGGGCTGGTGAGCGAACTGCATGACCGCCTGCACCAGGCGGTCCGCTGGGCAGAGGGCCGTGCGCCGGAGCCGAGTGCGGCGGTCATCGATTCCCAGTCGGTGAAGGCGGATGCCACGGTGGCTTACGACTCACGGGGATTCGATGCCGGGAAGAAGATCAACGGGCGCAAGCGGCACCTGCTCACCGACACCCTCGGACTCGTGCTGGACGTGCTGGTCACGCCGGCGTCCACCACCGACCGGGATGCTGCCCGCATCCTGCTGCCCACGGCGAGGAGCCGTTTGCGACGGCTTTCGAAGATCTGGGCGGACGGCGGTTACCGCGGCCACCTCCAGGACTGGGCTGCCCAGCACCTCGGACTCGTCCTCGACGTCGTCCTCCGCCACGAAGACGTCCAAGGTTTTCAGATCCTGCCCCGCCGCTGGGTCGTGGAAAGATCCTTCGCCCGGCTCCTGCGCAGCCGACGCCTGGTCCGGGACTACGAACGACGCACCGACACCGGCGAAGCCGTCATCCGGTGGTCGATGATCGCACTCATGAACCGTCGCCTGGCCGCCCGACAGCGCCAGCATCCTGGGTCTGCTCCGATCCCGGCAGAGTGAACCGTCCCGGCTTGACCTCCACCAGCCAGCCACGTTCCACCAGCCTCTTCAGACGTGCTCTCGCACCCTCGACGCGGGAAGCGGACGCGCTGTCCCAGCCGAGCACCACCGCCGCCCGCCGGGCACCGAGCCCATCGGCTCCCACGTCCGCCGCGGCGGCCATTACCGCCTGGTAGTCCACCGACAGGTCTTCGACCCCGGCCGCGTTCTCGCGATGCGGCACTGCCCGTCGCGGTCCAACCGGCCTCCTGCGCGACACCAAGGTCACCTCCGCAGACGTATCCTCCTCAGCCAGTGAGGGTTTTCAGCGTTGCCGCTCCAGGGTGAGGACGGCCTTGGCGATTGACGTCATGCGGTTCGGGCTGCATCGGGCGCGGCGGAAGATTCGCCAGGATTTCAGGCGGGCGATTCCTCGTTCGACGGGTGCGCGAGCGGCGGACAAAGCCCGGTTGGCCGTCTGCTCGGTCGTGGTGAGTTCGCCTTGGGGCGGCCGGCGTTTGGGGGTGGTGACCCACTCGCCTGCTCCGATGTAGGCCATGTCAGCAAGGACGGGGACACCCTGGCGTTCACAGATCCTGATGATCTTGTGGGCGCGGGCGGCGGTCAGGTCGTGCGTGCGGCCGGGCAGAGCGGGCGAGAGCCACAGCGTGCGACCGGCCGGGTCCGTGATGACCTGCACGTTCACACCGTGCCGCTTGTGCTTCGTCGAATAGTCGGCGCGCCCGTCGCCGACCCGGTCACACTCGGCGAGCGTGCCGTCTACGAGAACGTAGTCGGGGTCTGTCTCGCGCAGGACCTTCAGCAGGCCCGGCGCCTTGTCGGCCAGGTGCCCGACGACGGCGGTCACGTACGCGTGGGCGGTGCCGACGGAGATACGGAAACCCGCGGCCAGTTGAGCCAGGGGGTCGTGCCGACGCAGGTAAGCCAGAGCGACCACCGCACGCTCGGACGGGCGGAGCTTGCAGCGGCGGTCACCCTCACGGGTGACGATCAGCATCGTCACCCACTCCACGAGTGCGTGCGGCAGGTCGAGTGCGGCAGGATACGGGACCAACAGGGCTCCTGAGCCGGAGAGTTGAGACCTAGACACCTCTCTCAACGGCACGGGAGCCCTGTCCGTTGCCTACGGTCCCGCCATCACCCGTCCGGGGACAACTCTGAAAACCCTCAGTGCCTCCAGATACTGCTCGAGACCGATCGCCCGGCGCCTGAGGACCTCTTCCGCGTCCGCCAAGTCTGCCCGCACCCGCTTTAGTTCGGTTTCGAGCTCCTCCACCCTCACCACGGCGGCCTTCCGCCGGGTCTCCAGAACGGCCCGCATCGACGGCATCCGCCACCCCCACAACATCTCGGTCAGCAACGAGCCGAGACTTCCGCAACACCTGCGATCCCATTCCTGACCAGCGGAATCCGCACACGGGGTTCGGAAAGCGAACGGCCTCTAAGGCAACCACGGCGGGCGCCCCAAGGTCATCGACGACGACATGCTCATGCGGGAACTCTGCGTCGACGACGTGGTGGTCTTAACCGGCTCCGAGGCCATGGCCGGGCAGCGCGGGCGGTTCGACTTCATTTTTGACACTGAGCCGTCCGAGTTTCGTAGGATCCGGCGATCCTCCAAGCCGTCGGCCAGCCGGTACGTGCCGGTCGCGTCCGGCTCCTTCTCCACCGGGAGCATGCCGTACAGGCCGCCCGGTGCCTGGACCCGCAGGATGCCGCGCGGGCCCTGGAACTGCAGTTCCAGATCGAAGCTGCAGTATCGGAACCGTCGGGTCTCGACCCGGTTGTCCATCTCGATGCCGTCGCGGCGTCCTTCGAACTCGGTTGCGCCGATGACGCTCCGTCACTGATGTTGCGACACTCGGCGAGTCAGAATGCTCAAGCGGCAGCCGTGTGCCGGGACGCTCTGACCAGCCTCCCGGCACACGGCTGCATGTGGAGAACAGGTCTAGGTGGTCTGGCTCAGGCGGTGGCTGGTGATGCCTTCGTAGGGTGGCGCCGTGGGGAGTGACCGCGCAGTGCCTGGGGCCAACCCGTCGATGAAGATGCGTGCGTGCCGGGTGACGAGCGCTGTGGCGTCCTCGGCGGACAGGTAAGGCATGGGCCGGCAGATCAGGGCCGAGGTGATGGTGAGGTCCACCGCTGTGACGTCGGTGCGGATTGTGTCCTTCGCACGGGCGGTGGCGATCAGCTCGTCGAGCGTTGCGGCGATCTGCCCCTGAAGGGTGTTGGCTTCGGGGTCGTCCGTGACGGGGCCGCCCGCCAGAGGCAGGACAATCAGGTCACGCTGGTCGACTACCCGCAGCAGGTAGTCTTCGATGGCGCCCAGCGGATCCTGCTCGGCCGACTGCAAGGCCGTCTGCGCAGCTTGAAGGACCAGTGCGAAGCCGTCGACGACCACTTGACGGATCAGGGCGTCCCGGTCGGGAAAGCGCCGGTAGAGCGTGGCGATGTTCACTCCGGCGCGGCGTGCGATCTCATCGAGGGGGGCCGCCGTCCCCAGCTCGCGGAAGGCGGTGCGCGCGGCGGCCAGGACCTGGACCCGGTTGCGGGCGGCATCCGCTCGTAGCTTGACTGTTCCGTTGCTTCCCCGAGCGGTGCTGGAGGCCACTGTGCGTTCCTTTCCCCTGTCTGCGCCGCACGGCGATGACGCGCGGCGGCCGGTGCCTGCCGTCGACGTCTCAACAGGTGCGCTCATGCGCCCGCGGTCTGGACGGACAGCATGCGCATGCGAGCGCCTACGGTCCCGCCTTCAGTCTAACCGAAGGGTTTCCAGCGGTAGCGTTTCCGTCCTCCGCCGTTGGCGCCTGCGGCGACAGCTCCATGCGGGGCAGCGGCAGTGCTTCCGGCCTCCGTTTCTCGATCGGGCCGGTCATGCCAGGCCCTGGGGCAATTGCCACCTCGTGACCCGTGGACCGGGCTGGCTCGGCTGCTGGCGGTGCGAGCGGCACGAGGTGGCAATTGCTGGCCCGGGTGGTGGTCGGGAGGTGTACACCTGCAGCCTGCCAGGGCCGATGCGGCCGGGGCCTGGCAATCGCCCGCGTGAGGGGCGTCCCGTGCAGGTGTCCGCGTCGGTCGAAGGGAATTGACGATTGTTCATATTCTCGCTCGGACCGAGAGGCGATGACCCGAACCGGAGGTGCGCAGAGCGGCCGGTGAGGTGGCGAAGGCGGCTTAGCTGTGACATGAAAGTGAAGGAATTTTTGCGATTCCCTGGAGTGTCCCTTACTGTCTGCCGTAATCTCTACATTGCCGGCGCAATGACGGGCTAAGAAGGACACACGGTGACGAGAAGAACGTCAGGGGAGGGCGCCGCGGCTCCACATCTGCGCGCCGATGCTGCACGGAACCGCGCCCAGGTCCTGGCCGCCGCACGCCAGGCCTTCCGCGAACTCGGGACCGCGGCTCCCCTGGATGAGATCGCTCGCCGCGCCGGCGTGAACATAGCCACCTTGTACCGACGCTTTCCCGATCGCCAGGCGTTGATCCGGCAGCTCGTCATCGACGGTTACACGCTTGTCCTGGAGGCCGCCCAGACTTCGGCCGACGCTTCGACCACGGACTCCGTCGAGAACTTCCTGATGGCCATGGTCCATCAACGGAACATGCTGGTACTGCCCTTCATCGGTGGTCCTGTTGTCGATGACGAAGAGGTGTCGGCCCTTCAGCGGGAGATCAACGCCACGTTGGAGAAGCTGCTGGACGCGGCGCGCGGCGACGGGACGATCCGCTGCGACGTCACGGGCCTGGACCTGATCACTTCCGCAGCCCTGGCCTGTCGGCCCCTGCCTCACATCCCCGATGCGGGGGCAGCGGCGCTGGCCACCCGTCATGTCCGCGTCTTCCTCGACGGTCTTCAGTCATCCGTAACCCGTGAGTTGCCTCCCCCTCCCGCGCGTGAGGAGATTGCCGTTCATCTGCGTCAGGAGGCGGCCTGACCGCGCAGGCACCACGACACGCACTCCACACTCGCCCTTTTGCAAGTCATACGTACAGGCCACGTCCAGCTCATCGACGAGCTCGTGAACTACTCGCGGGCCGTCGCCTTCGTCTTCCGGTAGCCGGGGGCCGGTGTTGACACCGTTACCAGCGGGAGCCGACCGAACAGACTATCTCTCCCGGAGACAGGAACTGCGCCCGTGTGATGCTCGTCCGGGCAGGTCTGAACCCGGCTGGGGTCGAGAGCGTGAGGCCTCCGGGCGTGCTGCTCGCGCACGCAGCCTGCGCCAGGAGTCCCCGCTCCCCTCTTTGAGGGAGGGCGTCCCCTCCCTCAAAGAGGGGAGCGGTCAAGCCGCGTGCTGACGGCTGTGGTGATGGCGGCCGTCGTCGATGAGGCGGCCGTGGTCCATCACGAGGACGGTGTCGGTGTCCTCGGCCAGGTGGAGGTCATGGGTGATCACGATGACGGCTCGTTCGGCGGCGAGCCGACGGATCGTTTTGAAGAAGCTGCGAGCCGATGCGACGTCCAAGCCAGCGGTGGGCTCGTCGAGGACAACGACAGGGGTCTCCCGGGCGAGGGCACGGGCCAGTGCCAGACGCCGGCTCTGCCCGCCGGAGAGTTGTCGCCCGCCCGGGCCGACCACGGTGCGATAGCCGTCAGGCAGGATGTCCTCCACCACCGCATCCAGACCTGCAGCCCGAGCCGCACTGCGGATCTGTTTCCCGCTGGCTTTCGGGTTGCCGTAGGCGATGTTCTCCGCAACGGTGCCGTGGAACACCGCGGTTTGCTGGGGGAGCAGAGTGATGAGGTCCCGCACCTGCGTGACCGACAGCTCCATGATGTCCCGTCCGTTGAGCAGGATGTGCCCGCAGGCGGGGTCATAAAAGCGCAGTAGCAGCTTGGTCAGGGTGGTCTTGCCCGCGCCGCTCGGGCCGGTGACCAGCGTGAGACCACCCGAGGTCACAGTGAAGGAGACATCGTCGACACCAGCCTGCCGGGCATGGTGGGGATAACTGAAGCCGACCCGGTCGAACTGCACCACTGTGCGCTTGCCGGGCGATGCGCCGCCCGGCTCGATGCCCGTGCCGCTTGCCGCGGCAGGCCCGCGGTCGCCGATCGAGGCCGGGGCGTCGAGGACGTACAGAACACGTTCACAGGCGGCGGCCGCCGACGACGCGGTGACGGCCAGACCGCCCAGACTCTGGATCTGCGGGTACAGGTAGCCGACGAAGGCTGCGAAGCCCATGAGTCCGCCCACCGACATGCGGCCGCTGCTGATCTCCCAGGCGCCCGCGCCGATCACGGTCAGGACGCAGACGGTCTCCAGCATGGCGGCCAAGGGCGCGTAGACCCCGGCCAGCCGCGCCTGTGCGACTGCGGTGCCCATCCAGCGGGCGCCTTCCCGGTGCACCCTTGTGCTCTGCGCATCCTGCTGGTTGTACGCCTGCACCAGCTCGACGTTTGCCAGACTCTCCTCCAGCACGGTCGTCAGCGCGCCATGGGCGGCCCTCTCCTTGCCGGAAACAGCCCGGATCCGGGTCGAGAACCGGCGCGACGCCCACCAGAACAGCGGTCCCGCGGCAAACGTCACCAACGCCAGGGAGGGGCTCAGCCACACTGCTGCGCCGGCGAAGAATAGCGCCGAGAACAGAGCGGACACCACCTGGACCGGCCCCGAGGCGACCAGGGCCTCGACCGCCTCAATGTCTCCCGTGAAACGGGCCATCAAGTCACCCAGCCTGCCTTGGCCGAAGAAGTCGGGCGGCAGACGGAGTACATGCGCGAGCATTCGGTCCCGCAATTGCAGAAGGAACTTCTCGCCTGTCCAGACGGTGATGAGTCCCGCGCCGAATGACGTGGCCGCACTCACTGCGGCTACAGCGACCCATAGCGACGCGGTCCGCGTAAAGTCGTGAAAGCTTCCCGACACCAGGACATGGTCGGTCATGTGCGCAAACAGACCTATGACAACAGTCTCACCGGCAGCCGAAACCAGGGCCAGGGCGATGGCGGCAAGGAGTCGGAGCCGTTCCTTTTGCAGGTACGGCCAGAACCTTTTGAAAACCGCTACCCCGGACAGGTTCCAGTATTCCGGTTCCCGACCCGCTGGAATCCTCCCCCTGCTTTCCGTCGATGTCACCGAACTTCACTCTCCAGTCAGTGAATCCGCGGCGGGCGGTGGTGCGCCGTCCTGACGGCGCACCACAAACCCGCTGCTGTGGGCTTACGCCCAGGTCACCGGCAGTAGCTGCCGTAGCCGCGACGGCCGTAGCCGTAGTCTCCACGGCCGTAGCCGCGACGGCCGTAGCTGTAGTCTCCGCGGCCGTAGCCACGGCCGTATCCGTGACCGCCGTGGTTGCCGCCGAAGGAGCCGCGACGGCTGCCAAACAGACCGAAGATCATTTTTCTGGTCCTTTCTCGAATGGATGCTGCCCCTGTGAGAAGCGAGAGCGGATCGTTCCGAGCGGAAAGCTCAACAGCGCATCGAGCGGCCGGAATCGCGCACTGATGGCGCGACTTCGGGAGCGGGGATTTGCCGGTTGCTGATTTTCGTCCGAGTCGAACCCGTAAGCAGCTCCCCGTGGGTGACCTTCAGTCAGGCCATCCGCTTCAAGGGCGATGCCAGATTAACTGCAAATTTCCTGAGGTGTTTCCCCGGGATGGCCTTCCGGCCGGCTGCCGAGCCACGTTCCACTCTTCGGGCACCCGTGATGAGCTGCGACAACAAGGCCTGCGCCGAGGAGAATGCGACGCCGATCACACCATTGGCCGCATGAGCGATTCTTCTACTGTGCGCACTGTGCTGGTTACGAATCGTGCCTGATGTTCGCCGGCTTCCTGTCCATCCGTGCCGTGCGGCCCTGCCGTAGGGGACGGCTGTCGGGCCGTCAAACTTCGGTTCTTCAGGTGGGGATCCGGTGCGTGCCGCCAAGTGTCCGGCCCGGGGGCCTTCTCTGGAGCGCAAGGAAAGTGGGCCGGGGCTCGCTGTGGCGTTGTGCGATGCGCCTCTGATGCTGGTCGAGTGGCTGTCCAGCGCAGTCCTGGGGTGCTTCCGGGATGAGAAAACCACCTCTGAGCTGTGCTTTCACATAGTGAAGGATTCTCTGCGTTTATGGTAGTGTGGGTGTCGCAAGGATGGCGGGGCGCGAATTCCAGCAGCCCCCTGACGGCGAAGAGTTTGCGTATCCGCATCGTCTCGGTCTCACTGGCGCGAAGCGGTCGCCCGGCAGTCTGCGGGTCCACCGTGGGATTGGCGTGAAGTCCATGGGAAAGCTCAGTGACAAGGTTGCTCAGGCGACTGGTGCGGACCGGCGAACCGGCAAGGCTGTCACCGTGCGGCTGGTCGAGAACAGCGCTGCGGCGGCGGCCAACTACCGCAGGAGCGCTTCTGACTCCGAGGAATTCGTCGGCGAGCTGAAGGAGCGTGGTGCCCGGGCCGTCGTTCTCCAGGCCGACTTCGCCGACCCGGTGTGGACCGGACGCCTGGTCGACCAGACCGTAGAGACGTTTGGGAAACCCGACGTTCTGGTGAGCCACGCGGGCACCGAGCGCTTCAGGTCGCTGAAGGAAAACACGCCGGACGGCTCTGACGGGTGTTCTCCGCCAACGCATGTGGGCAGTTGTTCACAGCGCAGCAGGCGGCGCGCCGCCCCGGGTGCCGGCGGGCGGATCGCATTGACCTCGTCGGCCAGTGCCGCTTGGATGGTGTTCCAGCACACGTTCTGAGCGGTGGGCAAGGGTGCGATCACTGGCATGGTGTTCAACCCGGCCGCCGAATCGGGCAGTCGGGGATTGCCATCAACGCCGTCGCCCCGGCGACACAGCCACTGACATGACCGCCACCCGCGCTCCAAGCCGTGAGTACCCGCTGCTGAAGGTTTCGTTGTAAGAGCGGGAGAAGACGCACGGCGTGCCGGGCCGATCGGGCCCGCCCGGAGGAGATCGCCGTGGCGGCCGCCTTCGCGGTCGTCGGCAATGCCTCACGTATCACCAACCGCACCATCGAGCCGAGGGCGGCTGCCTTTGATCCCCGCTCCTGGTGTGTCGGACATCCCCTTCCGGCGGTGTCCCGTCCATCCTTCACCGGTCGGCAGTGGCCCGTGAAACAGGAACCCAAGGTGGTACTGCGTAGCGGTACGGACCGGAATCTCCTGCCCTCGGGCAGGAGAGGGCGCCAACTCAGAGCTCTGCCCTTCAGAGCTGGGTCAGGCTGATGAGAGTGAGGGGCCACTAAGTTTCCGGACAGGCATCCAATAGGGTTGTCCTGAACAAGGAAACGAGGAAGAAGTGGCGCCACCCAGTAAGTACTCACCGG
>NZ_JBEZLP010000064.1:0-31850 GCF_040652195.1 Streptomyces sp. NPDC048278 | reverse complement strand
GTCGCGCCCGGCACCGACCGGGAGGCCGTTCACGGCCGAGTGGGCGGTGACGGTGAACGCGCGACCGCCACAGACGGAAAGCCGGGGCCGCCGGGCGCGATCGCGCCCGTCCGCTTTACACCCCCCTCCCCGGAAGGCGCCGGCGAAGCCCTTCGAACCACTTCGCGAGGCGAGCAGTGAGGCGCGGATCACGCTCCCAGTGCGCCCGGGGAGCGGAGGGCCCGGCCGATTCGCGAGAAGTTTTACGGGCGTGACCAGCACAGACACACGCCATGCAGACTCGGAGTCTGCGAACCCCTAGACATGCAGACTCGGAGTCTGCATCCTTGAATTACCGCAAGCGAAAAAGCAAGCGGGAACGACAGCCGGAACGCAGACAGGGAGACCACCACCACATGAGCAACGCAGCCGCCGTGTTCGCCGCCGTGTTCATCGCGCTGTACGTCGCACACTCCGTCGGGGACCACTGGGTCCAGACCTCCCACCAGGCCGCCCACAAGGGCGAGAGCGACCGGAACCCCGGCCAGTCCAGCAGGACCGGGCGCCTGAGCTGCACGCTGCACGTCCTCGGTCTGACGGTCACGAAGGCCGTCGTGCTCATCCCCGTCGTCCTGGTCCTCGACCTCCCGGTCACCACCGGCGGCATGGTGGCCGGCCTCGGGATCGACGCGGCGAGCCACTGGTGGGCCGACCGCCGAAGCACCCTCGCCTGGCTCGCCAAGGCCACGGGCAAGACCGAGTTCCTCACCCTCGGGACCCCGGCCCACCCCGCGGCCCCGGCGACCGCCGACGGCGGGTACGCCCCGACCCTCGGCACGGGCGCCTACGCGCTCGACCAGTCGTTCCACCACTTCTTCCTCCTGGTCGCGGCGCTCCTCATCGCGGCCGTCTGAGCAGCGCAAACGCGCGCTATCTGGCTAGATAATCTGCCTCTTAACCCGGAAGGACCCGCAGTGACCGACTCGAAGCTGACCCTGGAGCAGGAAGTCGCGGCCGCGACCGCCATCATCCAGGTGGGCCTGGAGCGGCTGAAGGCCGCCGCCACGGACACCGAGGCCATCGCTCCGCACGTCACCGTGCTGCGCGCGCTGTACGACCACAGCAACACGGACGCGGGTGTGCTGGGGCAGGTCTCGGGTCTCCTCCGGGCGATCGGGAACAGCCTCGCCGAGGTCGAGCACGAGGACGTCGACGAGATCACCGAGGTCCTCGACGAGGCCCAGGGCTACGTGGAGGACCGCACCGGCGAGGAGATCAACCGCGCCCTGGAGCTGCTCACCCCGCTCCTCGCGTGCGAGGGGTGCAACCAGCAGAAGGACGACGTCCAGGTGATGAAGGACCCGTTCACCACGTCCCTCTACCCGGAGCGCGACGACCACCCGGTCATGACCCTCTGCCACGACTGCGCGGTCAGCCGCTTCGAGGACAGCTGACCGGCCCGCCCGGCCCCACCAATGTCCATGGAGGACAGCAAGTGACCATCCACATCGTCTCGTTCGGCTACGGCCACGGCTCCGTGCCCACCGCCGACCTCATCTTCGACCTGCGGGCCCTGCTCCGGAACCCGTTCCACAACCCGGAGTTGAAGCACCGCACCGGGTTGGACCAGGAGGTCTACGACCACGTCATGGCCACCCCGGGCGCCGAGCGGCTCGTGTTCAACGCGGTCGCCACCGCCCGCGGCCTCGCCGAGGACACCGGCGCCAACGTCATGGTCGCCTGGGGCTGCACCGGCGGCCGGCACCGCAGCGTCGGCCTGGCCCGCGCCTCGTACGAGCTGCTGCGCGCCGCCGGTGACGAGGCCACCATCGAGCACCGCGACGTCGACCAGGACCTGCTGCCCGCCGGAGTCCACAACCGAGAGTCCGGCCGGGCGTAGCGGCTCAAACCGGCCCGGACTGTCCGACCCGCACGACAAGATGACCGCGGGGCCGCCACCACGGCGACCCCTCCCCGTTCCAGAGAGGAACCCGAACCGATGACCGACTGGACCCCCACGACCCTCGTGTCCGTGGACGAGCCCGGCGACCGCTCTGGCGCCAGCGACGGCCACAGCCGCTACGGCGTCTACCTCAGCCAGCGCCTGGGTGACTTCCACGACGAGACCCCCGGCACCCCGCTGCCGGTCGAGGAGTTCGCCGCGGCGGCCTGGCGCGTGGCCACGCCGCCCGTGCTGACCGGCTACGTGCAGTTCCGCCCCGACCTCCAGGGGATCGAAGCGGTCTGGGCGGAGAACGAGAACGGTGACGGCTCGCTGGCCTTCAAGGTCTCCGTGCCGCTCTGGTTCAACGACCTGCCCGCCGACCGCCGCCCCCGCCACCCGTGGCAGGACTGGACGACCCGGTACGACATCGCGACCCGCGACGACAAGTACCGCCACCCCTGGGAGCCCGACCTCAAGCCCGGCCGGGGCGCCGTCCTCACCGTCTCGCACATCCTGATCTCCGCCACCGGCTGGGACCTGCCGACCCCGAAGCACACCGAGGGCCGCGGCCTGGTCGAGGAGGCCAAGCAGGTCGTTCACGAGGTCGCCCGCCGGGTCAACCAGGAGGCCGGGCCGATGGTCGCGCAGCTCCTCGGCGACCGGTGACCCACGGGCACCCTCGTTCGTAGGACACTCGATGAACCGACCCGAAGGGAGAGCGCAGTGAGCGCCCAACCCGAACACCCGGCAGACAGCCGGGTCCACTCGATCCCGCACACCATCAACGCCATCGGCGACGCCCTCACCGGCGGACCGCGCGCCCGCTTCTACGGCGAGGTCCTGGCCGCCGAGGAGGCCGACGTCCCCGGCGTCATGCGCCGCTGGTGGCGCGAGGCCATGCTCAACAGCGCCAGGGGCGCCGAGACCAGCCGGGCCAACGTCACGGCCGGCCGTAACCTGGTGGCGGTCGAGGACCTCCTGGAGCAGGTGGAAAGGGCGGCCGGATGACCGACCGGCCCCAGCGCGGCTGGACCGTATGGACCGAGGAATTCCCGGCGAGCGTCATGCTCGATATGCCGCCCGACCTCTCGAAAAAGGTCCTCAACTTCCTGCTCGCCCTGGGAATTGAGGCCGGTGCCGCTGTCGACGCGGACCGCGAGCCGCCCGGATCTCCGATGGATGACCTCGGAGTGCGCTATTCGCTGGAGATCCCGGGAGAACCGGTCATCATCGAATACGCCGTCATCCGAGAAGAACGGCAGATCAGAATTGCGGTCCTGGTCTGGTTCCACTGAAACACACGCATGAAGAGCCCCCCGGCAATGTTGGTGCCGGGGGGCTCTTCGCGTCTCAGCGTAGAGGCAAGCCACCCCGCCCGCCGGGACGCGAGCAGCACGGCCAGCATTCCCGCAAGCTGAAAAGCCAGCCGGAACGCTGCCCGCACGGACAGCGGAACTACCCGCGTTCTATCTGGCTAGATAATCCGCCGTTGGCGCCGGACCCTGGCCCGCGCGGTGGGCGCCGGCGGGAACGCTGCCCGCCGGATGGGAGCGGACCGGGTTCGACAGACCCCGGCCGGTTGACTGTCTGTGGTCAGTGGCATGGTGCTGTACGTCGTTGGTCTGTTGGTCACCTGGTTGTCTGTGGGTTGTGTGGTGACCCTGTTGGCCTCCCTCCGGTTCATGATCAGAATGAGGGAGAGGACAAAGGGGGTTCCCCTCGCGGGGAACCCCGGCAGGCCGGGAAAAGATCACAAGCGCACAAGCGCGCGGGGCGCGCAGCAGGGGGAGGACCGGCCGGTGGCCTGGGTCACGAAAATCACCGTCGACGAGCAGGTCGAGTACCGGCTGAAGGAGCAGGCCGGGTGCGCCGTGGTCGAGGCCGACGCCGAGAAGACTGTCGTCCTGGGCGAGGACGGCGAGGACCAGGCCGTCGACTACCGGCTCCGCTCCGAGGCCGGGTCCGCCCTGATCTGGATGGGCAGCGGGCTCAAGGACGTCGGCCTCGTCGAAGGCGCCGAGCTGGACGATGAGGGCAAGGAGTCGGCCCGTCGCCTCATGAACGGATGCCACCCAGAAACGGGCGCCCGCCTCATCAAATCCCGGACGTCCGTCCGCGCCCACGCATTGGCTCAGCTCACTACCGCCCGGCTGGTCGAGGCCATCGAAAAGGCCGCAGAGGAAAATGGGGTCGAGCCGGGCGAAATGTTCGAGGGAAAGCCGAAGCAACAGGCTGTATTCGAGACCCAGAAGCGCAATGTCCACCGCTTCGGCGAAATGCATCGCATGCAGGTGACCACGCTTCACAAACTCGCGCGCGCCGCCGGTATTTCCCTGGATGACGTCTACGGTGAAACCGAACTCGCCGCCGCCTGGGAACACAAGGATCGCCGCGTCGACGACCGGGTCCGCGGCTGGGACATCGTCCTCGACGTCCCCAAGAGCGACAGCGTGGTCCACGCGCTGATGGACACGATCCCCGCCGAGGACCTGCGCCGTCTCGTGCACCAGGCCAAGGTCGACACCTTCCGCCAGCTCGAAGGCTGGGTCGGGTACGCGGTCGGCAGCGAGGACGGCGAACCGGTCCGGCTCGCCACCGGCGGACTGCTCGCCTGGTCGGTCGAGCACCAGAGCGCGCGGCCGGTCCAGGCCGGGGAGCCCGGCGACCCGCACCTGCACCTGCACGTCACCGTCGCCAACATGGCGCTGTGCGAGGACGGCGAGTGGCGGTCCATCGCGAACAGCGGGCAGGACCTGCACCGGCACGCGTCGGCCGCCGACGCGTACTTCAAGGCCCGCGTGCGCGCGCTCACCTTCGAGCACCACGGCATCCGGCGCGAGCGCAACGAGCGGACCGGCGCGTGGGAGGTCGCCGGGATCCCCGAGCACGTGCGGGATCACTTCTCGCGCCGGGCCGCGCTCGTCGACGAGAAGGTCGGCGCCGACGCCAGCCGCCAGGAGAAGCAGGCGGCGAGCATGGCGACCAAGAGGGAGAAACTCGACTCGGACGCGACCACGATGCGCGGGAGCTGGAGGCAGCGCGCCGAGCAGGTCGTCGACGACGTCGACGTGATGATGGCGGCCGCGGTCCCGGGACCGCCAGGCCCGGACGGCGGTGCCGGTGTCGACGGCCCCGGAGGCGGCCCGCGCATCCCGCCGCCGTCCGACCTCGCGGCGATCGTCTTCGACCCCGAGACCGGGCTGACCGCGCACGAGAAGACGTTCACCCGGGCGCAGGCCCTGGCCGCCGTCGCCAACGCCCTGGAGTTCGGCATCGACGCTGACCCGGACCGCCTGGAGCAGCTCGTCGACGACGTCCTCGCCATCGAGGGCTACGCGGTGCGGGTGCCCGCCGTCGGGTCCACCGTCATGTCGTCGATCGCCAGGTTCACCACGCAGGACGTGCTGGACTGCGAGGCCGCCGTCCGCCAGCACGCCCTCGACCGGTACGAGGACGGCTCGGTACAGCTCACCGCCGAGCAGGCCGCGGCCGCCATCGACGTCTTCGAGGTCGCGGCCGGGTACGCGCTCTCCGACGAGCAGCGCGCGGCCGTGACCCGGGTCCTGGTCGCCGGGCACGGGATCGACTCCATCATGGGCGTCGCCGGCGCGGGCAAGTCGACGCTGATGGAGGCGTGCCGGATCGGGTGGGACGCCATCGGCACCACGTACGCCGGGGCCACGCTCACGGCGGTCGCGGCCAAGGGCCTCGCGGACGCGTCCGGCATCCCGTCCCGCACGGGCGCGGCCTGGCTCAAGGAGATCCGGGACGGCAAGGGGCTGCGGGGCGTCGACGTCCTGGTCGTCGACGAGGCGACGATGGTGGACGACCGGTCCGCCGCCGCGCTCATGGCGGAAGCGGCGAGGACCGGCACGAAGGTCGTCGCGGTCGGCGACCATCTCCAGCTCCAGGCGGTGGGCGTGGGCGGCTGGCACCGCGAGGTCCACCGGATCGTCCATGGCCTGACGCTCACCGAGAACCGCCGCCAGGAGGACGCTGCCGAGCGGCAGGCGCTGGAGGTCTGGCGCACCGGCGACCACCGGCTCGCGCTGGAGCTGCTCGCCGCCGGCGGGCGCGTCCACGCCGCCGAGACCGCCGACGAGGCCCGCTCCCAGATCCTGACCACCTGGAGCGAGCTGCGCGCCTCGAAGTGGTCCGACCCCTACGACCTCATCCAGAACCTGGTGGTGCTCGCCGCCCGCAACTCCGACGTCGACGCGCTCAACCTGGGTGCTCAGCAGATCCGGCGCGCGGCCGGCGAACTCGGCGCCGAGCACACCTACGCGATGCCGGGCGGCGACTCGGTCACCCTCGCCGTCGGCGACGCGGTCCGCATCCGCATCAACGACTACAGGTCGAGGCGGGGGGAGGGCCCGGACATGCTCAACGGCTACCGGGCCGTCGTCACCGCGCTGGACGACCAGCACCGGGCCGAAGTCACCTGGAGGGTCAGGGACTCCCGCGCCGAGGGCGGCTTCCGGTACGAGACGGGGTGGATGACTGCCGATCAGATCGCGTCCGGCTCCCTGTCGCTCGGGTACGCGATGACGATCGCCGCGAGCCAGGGCCTGACGTGCAACACGTCGCTGATGTACGGGCACGGCGCGAACGCCTTCGCCTGCTACCCGGGCATCACCCGCGCCCGCCGGGAGAACCACATCTGGCTGCCCCTGGACGTGGTCGAGAGCGAGCAGACGCAGGCCCGCCTCGGGGCCGCGCGCTCCGACCGGGAGCGGATGGAGCGGGCGATCCGCGCCTTCGCCGAGTTCCTCGGGCAGTCCCGGCCCGACTCGATGGTCTCCGACCTCCTGTTCGAGCAGCCGGAAGCGGCAGCGGTGCCGCCCCAGCGAGACATCGCCGCCGAGGAAGCCCTGGCCGACGATGGGCGTGAACCCGAAGTCGTCGCGGACGACCAGGAGCAGAAGTTCGCCACCGATCGGGACCTGCCGCGGCTCACCGAGGAGCACCTCGCCAAGCTGGAGCAGATGCGCGAGCAACGGGCCGTTCCCGCATGGTCGACACGGCCGTACGGCGACGTCACGGACCGGGCCCTCGACCGCGAGATCACCTCCAACGAGAAGCTCGCCGAGGAGTTCGAGGACCTCTCCCGCGGCAACGACGTCGCCGCCCGTGCTCTGGCCGCCAAGCTGGAGCGGGACGCGTCCGCCGGACAGACGCGCGGGCAGCAGTACGCCGCCGAGGCCGGGGTCGTCCTGGACCAGGCCGGTGAGCTACTGGCCACCGCGCGCGGCGAGCTGGAGACCGCAGCCGCCATGCGGCGGACGGTCGAGGAGCGCGCGGGCTGGCTCTCCGAGCTGGCCAAGGGCGATCAGAAGGGGTGGCTCACCCTGCGTCTGGCCGGCACCTCCCGCAAGGAGCAGCGGGAGCTGAGCGACTTGTACGCCGGTGAGCGGGTCGCCGCCCGCAACGAGCAGCTCCGGGCCGAGAACGCGGCCCGGCACGCCGTGAGCGACGCCTGGAAGCACGTCAAGGAGAGCCCGTTCGCCAGCAACCTCGGGATCGGCCAGTACCAGCGCGGCCCGGAGGACGTCGCGGTCGTCACCGACCGGTTCGCCGAGATGCGCACCTTGGCCGACCGCGCGGGACACACCATCGACGTCCGTGACCAGCAAAGGGTCGGCCGGATGACGGGAGAAGCAGCCACCCAAAGGGGGGAGGCCGAGCGGGCCCGCACGCGAGCGGCCCAGGCGCGCGCCGAGAAGGCGCTCCGTAGCGAGATCGCGGGCAAGCACCCGCAGCTGCACGACATCGAGACCGCGGGCCGGCGCGTAGTGCAGCAGCAGCGCCAGGCACAGGAGGCCCGGCGTGCCGAAATCCGGGCCCGGAACGAGCAGTCCGCGACGCACACCCCGCCGTCCCAGGGACGGTCGTCGGGACGGAGCCGGTAGCCGGTCGACCGAGGTCGCGCCCTGGGTCGCGCCCTGGATCGCATCCTCGGTCGCGGCCTACGTCGCGCCCTGAGTCGCATCCTGGGTCGCGTCGGTGGGTGCCGTGCGAGGGCCCTCGGCATGCGGCCTGACCAGGACGACAAGGGGTCCGCAGACAGCCGGTCGCGGCGCCGACTACTTACCTGGAGAGCCCTTCTGCAGCGTCCCCCGGGTCGTCGACCGCCCGGAGCGGCTCCGGACGGAGCCGATAGCCCGATGAGTTCGACAAGCTCGGGAACCCCAGCGAGGTCTTCGCCAACCCGCCCTTTATCAGTACCGATCCCATGCCCACCTCCTCTCGCTGCTGCACGCTGTTCCGCGTCCGCGATACGCGCGAATCGGCGCGAGGCGGAGTCGGCCGAGTGAAGTCAACTTGAGTTTCCCGTCGCCGCGGAGACGTCCGTAAGCGCAGGTAGAGCCCACTCGTGACCGGCTGTCAGCCACAGTCCCCGGCCCACAAGTTGTGGTCCTCCGGGTCTTCGGGTGTCAGCCCCCCATCTATGCTTGGGTTCGTTCCACCGTGACGTCTGCCTAGCACTTCACCACCAGGTGAAGCCCGGCAGCGATGCCGGGTCATTCCGGACGCCACGGAGGAACCGCATGGAAGGCAAGACGCCCGTCGATGACGGTGACGAGGAGGAAGCTGTCGAGGAACGCCGGGAACGGCGCCGCCTCGTTGCGCAGCTTCTGATCGACTGGTCACCGGTCCTCGCGGACATCGCCTACCACGTGGTGCAGCACTTCTCCTGACGGAGATCGTGTGAGGGGTCGTCGACGGCTGGCAGCAGTAAGCCCGGCCGCATGGTGGACGACCGGGCTCACTGGCTGTATCGCGGAACGGAGGGCCCTGGACCTGGGGTGGAGCCCGGGAAAGGGGCCCTCTGTGTCAACTTTTACGCGTCAACCCGCTCTTCGATCGTACGGGAAAAGGCCTCACGGTCTACAACCTGGGCTACAGACTCCGCTGTTGTGACGTCGCGGTTCTACATCGCCAACCCCTGTGCACCCATGCACCAGAGCATCCGCTGAGAGCCCCTCAGAGCGTCCGTGAGACCAGCCAGCCGTCCCACGGACGGGTGAGCGCCGTAGAGGCCCTACAGGGCCGTTTCTGGGCCGTCTGGGTGACAGCGCCGTGGTCTCACCCAGGTCGCCCTACGAGTCGCCCTACAAGTCGCCGCACGAGTCGCCCTACGAGTTCCCCCACGAGTCGCCCTACGAGTCGCCTCATCGTCACGCCGCCGGGACCCGAATCCGCACGTCAACGAGCTGGTCAAGGGGTCCCTGGTACGCCGACTACTTCTGTACGAGGGGGTCTCGGCGAAGTTCAGACCCGTCTCCGTCGTCTTCTGCGGACTTTCTCCTGGCCGTCACCTGGACGTCCTCGCTCTCTACGGTCGTGCCCCACGAGGGCATCCAGTCAGGCATGACGGTGATTGTGGGGTCGGGTGCCGAGGCCGGTGGGCGCTGGGGGCCTTCGCCGGCCCCCAGTCCCCCGCTCCGGTCGGCATCCCCCGGCGCGGTCCCGTATCGCGGTGGCGCGGCCCGGCACGCGCCGACGGACGCCGCCCTCGTAGCAAGGAGTGCGGCAGGCCCGCGGCTTCAGGCAGGGCCGGGAGTCGTGTAGGTGATGCCGACGTCCCCGGCAGACGTCGCGGCGAGGGCCACCACCTTCCAGATCGCCTCGGGCAGGCCCTCCCTGGGACCGCTCCAGGAGTCGTTCAGGAGGTCGACGGTGAAGGCCACTCGCCTGCCGTCCGGCCCCTTCGCCGAGAACTTCACCTCTTGCGCTGCCCACGGGTTCTCGCGGACACCAGCGAACTGCACCAGCGCGTGGTACGGCTCGAAGTTCTCCCCGTCCCGGGTGAGGGTGAAGCTGCCGGGCAGCAGGTCCAAGCCGACGTGGACCTGAGTGTCTTCCTTCTCGAAGACGGGTTCACCAGTGGCGCTCAGCTCCACGCTGGTCTCCAAAAGGGTGAGTGGGGGTCCGGCTGCTCAGCATGGCCCATCCCCCGAATACAGCAATCCCGCCCTGACCTGTGGCGTTACATCTATAGGTATAGATGTGTACGCTTGGATCATGAGCGACCCTTACAAGCGTGAGCGACTGCGGCTGATCATCGTCAAGCGGGTCTCGACCGCCGGGCAGGCCATCGACGGCTACGGCCTCCCGGCTCAGGAACGCGACTGCCGGACGTGGAACGCCTCGCCCGCCGGCGGGCACCGCATCGTCCACGTCGTGACCGACGGCGACGAGAAGGCCGGGCAGACCGGGAAGTCGACGATCGACGAGCGCGACGGGCTCATGGAGGCCATGGAGTGGATCGCGGACGGCCGCGCCGACGGCATCCTCGCGCCGAACCTCGACCGCCTCGCCCGTGAGCTGACCGTCCAGGAGGCGGTGCTGGCATACGTCTGGGCTCTCGGTGGGCGGGTGTTCACCGCCGACCACGGCGAGCACCTGGAGGACGACGAGGACGACCCGATGAGGACGGCGATGAGGCAGATGCGCGGTGTCTTCCACCAGCTCGACCGTGGCCTCATCCGCAAGCGGCTCCGGGACGGCCGTACGACCAAGGGCGAGAAGGGCGGGTACGCGTACGGCGCCCCGCGGTTCGGGCAGCAGGTCGTGGACAAGGAGCTGGTCGACCTCGACGACGAGAAGGAGATCGAGGACCTGATCCTTCAGTGGCACGACGCGGAGGGGCTCGGGCCGCGCCCGATCTGCAAGCGGCTCAACGATGCCGAGATCCCGGCCAAGCGCGGCGGGAAGTGGCACCCGACCACCGTGGCCCGCATCCTCGATCCCGCCGCCCGGGAAGCGAACCGGCTCCGCTCCGAGCGTGACCGGGCCTGGCGGAAGGATGAGACCCGCCGCACCCGGGCCTCGAAGATCCTCGGAGGCATGCGGTAGCCGCCGCCGTACGCCGCTCTACGCCCCGGGACTTCGGTTCCGGGGCGTCTTCGTGCGTGCGACGCGCGCGCGTAGGACGGTCTCACGAGTCTCACGGACGTTCCTTCGTGCAGCTCACGGGGCTGTGCCGGGGTCTCACGGAGAGCCGCTCGCCGTCTTACCCGTACGCGCGCGTGGACCTGCGCAAGTCGGGCAACAACCCGTCGATGTGTCCGAGTTGATCCCGCTCTCGTGCGCTGCTCGGTTCATCGCGCGGGCCCGCGCGTAGGGCGGTCTCAAAAGTCCCAAAACCCTGGTCCTCCCTCGATCCGGCCCCGCGCACGTGCGCGCGTTGAGCGGTCCAGAAAGTCCAGAAACCCCGACCGGCCGTCGCTCAGCCGCTTGCAGCGGGCGCAGACCGGACCGGTCGTCTCGCCGCCGGGGGGCCGTCGACTCCCTTCCAGCCGGGACCGAGGCCGATGGGTCGGCGGGGTCTCCGCTGTTGGGTGGTCTCCCCGGCCGGGGCCGTGCCGACGGGTTCCGGTCCGCCGTTGAGCAGGGCAAGCACTTCGGCGGTGGCGGCCGGCACCCGGGCGAGGATCTGCGCGGCCGCCGGGTCGACCGTGGCGAGTGCGGCGGCGAGGGTGTCGATCGCTTCGACGACGTCCTCGACCGCGGCCGCGCTCCAGGCGTCCGGCTGGCTCGCCACGTCCGCGAGGTTGCACGCGGCCTCTGCCGCCTCGTCGGCGCGTGCCTCGACTCCGGGCGCTGCCTGGCTCAGCCTCATGTCCCGTCCAACGAGGACGTCGTGCTCCTGGTGGTGCCCGGCGAGCGGGGGACGGTAGAAGGACGGGGAGGTCATGGTGCGCAGCATGACGTACGAGCCGCACCCCGACCGCATCCCACCGGCGCCCTCGGAGCCGGAGCCGCCGACCGCGGCCGCCGCCTTCGCCACCCTCGTCGACGAGTGGGTGCGGTGGGCTGAGGAGTACGGCGCCCGCCTGGAGGGACCGGGTTCCTGAGCATGCGAAAGCGCCAGCGTTCCGGCTTGCGGAAACACTGGCGCTTCAGCAGACGTCAGGCAGCTACCCGGGCTGTCCGTCGACGGTCCCAGCTGAGATCCGGCTCGCCATGCCCGTCGGTCGTCCAGGCCGCGCGCTCCCAGACCGGTTCGGTGCCAGCGGCAATGCGGTGCAGGACTGCGGACATCGAGCGGCCGTCGGCGGCGACGTCCAGGGAGCGGCTCCAGGGCACCGCGCCGTCGCGGGGGACGCTCGGGATCGTCTCGCCCGGGTAGTCAGTCCAGCCGAACCATCCCGACCAGATCGACGCGACACTCGGGTTCTCCTTCCGGTGGTGCGAGGTCGCCCACGGGTGTTGCGGGTCGAGGCCGGGCTGGACGACCGAACCGGGCAGGTGCAACAGCGCGCCCGGGTACCGGCTGTAGGGCCCCATGTGGTCGGGCTCGCGGACCACCCGCCGATCGGCGAGCAGCGCATCGAGCCGGTCGAGGACCTCGCCGCGCTCCGGGGTGCCGTACTCCCCGGCCGGAGCGGCGTAGAGGACTTCACCCGCGTGGACGTCGACGACCGCGACGGCCTGCGCCGTGGGCAGCGCGTCGGGTTCGACGTCGACGACCAGGAGCACGGCGGACTCGTCGGCGACGAGCCGCCGGGCGTGCTGCTGCGCCTGGTCGTGCACCTCGAACAGCGCGGCCGGGACCGAGCAGGAGTCACACCAGCGGCCCCGTCCGAGCGGCTCGTCATCGCGGTGACCGCAGCGGCGGCACACGTACTGGAGGTCACGGGCCCGGTCGAGGGTCGCCTTCTGCGCCGGCGAACACGAACGCTTCGCCACCGCGGCCGTCACCTCGTACAGCGGGGCGTAGCAGTTGCCGTGGTAGAGCACCTGCCCCAGCGGTTCGCCGCCGGGTTTGAGGCCCTGCCGGTCGAGCTGGGTCTTGGTGAGAAGGCCCTCGGGTACGGCGCCCCACCACGTGTAGCGGGTGAGACCGGGGAGCGGGGGAATGGACGACGGCACTTCGAACCTCCTTGGGCCGGATTCTGAGCCGACCATAGAGAGCTGAAACGCCCCGCGCAACAACCCTCAAACACGGGTTGACCTGCGCGTTTAGGGGCGGGATATCTAGCTTGATTCAACACTTTTCCGCTTGCGGAAATGCTAGCGGCTTTGCCAGCACTGATGGAACCCGTGAGACCGTCCATCGCACGCGAGCGTGGAGTCTCACGGGAAGCGGACTGGCACAGCGGGTTATCTAGCTAGACTCCCGGCCATGCCGCTGCTGCCCTTCGTGATCGCGCTGGAGCCCGATGACCGCCAGGCCCTCGACGAGGTGGTCAAGCAGGGCCGGAAGGCTGAGGGCGAGTGGCTCACCGAGGCCCGGAAGCGCGAGGGCATCCGCTACCTCCGGGGTGAGGCCGCCCGGGAGGCCCGCGGCCGCGTCCGTACCGAGTTCGCCCGGCTCCGGAAGACCGGCAAGCTGGCCGGCACCCGCGACCTGGTCGTCGCGCGCGAGGTCCGCGCCGAACTCAAGCGCCGGAAGATGACCGGCGACTACAAGCCCGTCCCGGCCGCCGACGCCGGAGCACCCGGCCGCCCCCTCGGCAGCAGCCCCCGCAAGCAAGGCCGGGCAGCCGACGAACCCACCAAGCTCAGCGCCCGCCTCGCCGTACGCCTCCCCGCCGACGTCGGCGAGCAGCTCGTGCGCGCCTGCTACTGGGAGAGCGAGCCCGCCGTGAAGGCCCTGCGCGAGTGGCAGGACCTGTGGGGCGACGGACCCGAGGTCATCCTGCGGGACGCTGCGCGCAACGGGGCGCCGGGGATGCTCGCTCTGTTCGCCGCCGCCCTCGCGCCGCGCCCCGACGCGGACACCCTGCTGAAGAAGGTCGAACTCCAGGACCTGATCGTCACGACGGGCGACGTCATCCGCAGCGCGGTCAAGCACGCCATTCTCTGACCTCCCCCAATGCCCAGGCCCCTCAACAGGGGAAAGGCGCGAAATCTGGCTAGATAACCCGCGAATGAATGCGGGTGTTTCCGCAT
This sequence comes from Streptomyces sp. NPDC048278, assembly GCF_040652195.1. Taxonomy (NCBI): domain Bacteria; kingdom Bacillati; phylum Actinomycetota; class Actinomycetes; order Kitasatosporales; family Streptomycetaceae; genus Streptomyces; species Streptomyces sp. NPDC048278. The sequence continues at coordinate 18,025 of NZ_JBEZLP010000064.1, read as the reverse complement.
GCGGGATTACCGGCGGCAATGCCTGCGGGGGAGCTTGCGCATAGGCGTGCGGAATCGGCACTCTTCGGCTTACCTGGAGAGAAGGAGGGAGGACCCTGTGGCCGAAGACCCGGAGCCGGACATCGTCGCTGAGGTCAGTGAGAAGGGTGGCGTCGGCAAGACGTCGCTCACGGCGGGGCTGATCGCGGTGGCCGCCGAATACGGGCTGAGGGTGGGCGGTGTCGACCTCGACCCGCGCGCGACCCTCACCGACGAGCTGGGTGTCGACGACCCCGAGCTGTCGGTGAACGACATCTACCACGTCGACCCGGACAAGCCCCCGCAGGACCCGGCGCAGATCGCCCGCAAGGCCCTCGTGCGCGCGGGCAAGGAATGGCCGTCGAACGTGTTCGTGCTGCCCTGCGTCCGGAAGTTCGGCAACCGGGAGACCGACGCCACCACCGGGATGGAGTTCCGCCTCAAGCGCGCGCTGTGGGGCATCCGGGACCTGGTCGACGTCCTGTTCCTGGACGTCCCGCCGCGCGCCGGCGGGAAGATCGTGGGGTCCGCCCTGATCGCGACCAAGAAGGTCCTCATCCCCTCGACCCTCACCGACGACGGGCACGACGGTGCCAAGGAGGCCATCACCTCCATCGAGCACTACACCGCGCCCGGGGGTCTCAACGAGGGGCTTGAGATCACCGGCATCGTCCGGAGCATCGTGCCGCGCCAGACCGAGTACCGGCAGATCCATCAGGACTGGGACGCCGCGCTGCGCGAGGACTTCGGCGACCTGGTGCTCCCCACGATCGTCAGGAACTACGCGATCCGCGAGGTCTGCCGGACCGGCTCCATGCCGATCACCGCAGCGCCCGGCCGCGAGGCCAAGCACCTCCAGGAGGCGTACCGCGAGGTCCTGCTCCACACCCTCCCGCACCTGAAGGAGAAGAGCTGATGCCCACCTTCGCAGAGAAGGCCCGCCAGGCGCAGCAGGAGAAGCGCGCCCGCGAGGAGAAGGACCCCGCGGACCTGTCCGGCGCCCAGGAACCCGACTGGGACAACCCGGAGACCTGGGGCGGAGACGGTTCCGACGCCAGCGATTCCGCCAGCGACAATGACAGCGGTCCGGACAGCGGGAACGACCACCAGGAGCCGCCCGCCATCGAGGGCGACGGTGCCGCGCCGAAGGCTGTCCGGCGCTCGCCCCGCCGTGCCGGTCGGCCCCGGGGCCCGGAGCGCGCGCCGCTGTCCGTGCGGGTCCTCGCCGCCAACGACCGGATGCTGACCGCCGCGGTCGCACAGACCGGCAAGAACCCTCAGACCCTCGTCGACGAGGCCCTCGGACTCCTCTTCAAGAAGCTCAAAGTCGAGGACCCCGGCACACAGTCGCAGCAGGCCGACGACGTCGCCTGACGTCCCCGGCCCGCGAACCGGCCCGCATTCCCGCTGCCATTTCCGCCAGCAGGAATGCGGGCCTTGTCGTCTGCCGGACCACCAGCCACCCAAAGCGGGGGCCGGACGTCCGTCGTGCTCGCCGTGGCCGGCCGAACGCCGGTGGGCCTACTCCGGCTTGGGCGTCTCGTCGACCGTGACGCTCGTGAACACCGTCGGGCGCCCCGACTGTTCGTCGCGGCCGTACAGCGTGCCGACCCTGACGACCGTCAGCATCCCGTCCCCCACCCCGATCTCCTCGCCCACCGCCGGGACGGGCAGCATGCCGATGCTCGACAGCGACATCAGCTCGATCTCCTCGGCGCTGATGAAGTACACGACGTGGTGGGGCTGGCTCGGCTCCAGGAGCCGGTCGCCGTGCAGGACCGCAGCCCAGTCGTCCTCGGCGACGACCCGGTCCAGGACCTTGCTGCCGGTGGGGCGCCGGTTTGTCTCTCCCCGGAGCGGCAGCTTCACCAGCATCGCGTCGAACTTCGGGGCCGACTCGATGCGCGGGATCAGCTGACCGAGGAGCCTCCAGCCCCAGCTCACGTACAGGGCGTGCACCTTCGGGTGGGAGCTGCGCACCAGGAGCGTCGCCCGCCCCTCCTTCCGGGGGGCGAGCAGCTCGTCGTGCAGCCGGCGGGACACCCCGGTCTTGCGCCAGGGCACGCGGACCATCAACTCGCTGATGGCGTAGGTGCGGGTGCCGGTCTCCCGTACGACGTGCTCCGGGACCGGATGCAGCAGGCCCCGCCACCAGGCCGCGCCCTCGGGGAGCGGGGCGCCGTACGCGTAACCGACGACCTGGTCGCCGTCGTACGCCACGGTGCACGTCCAGCCCGGCCGGGACGACCAGCCGTCCAGGCCGCGCCCGAACCGCTCGACTCCGTTGAACGGGTCGTCGGCGATCGAGTCCGCGTACACCTCCCGGTAGACGTCCATCAGCGTCTCCCGCAGTTCGGCCGCGTGGTCGCTGGTGTAGTGGCGGATCTCGACGTCGTTCGAGGTCACGGCTCTCCTCATGTGGTGGCGAGGGTTCTGTGGACGACGGCCAGGCGCTCGGTGATGCGCTGGCTGCTCAGGGCTCCGGTGTCGATGTCGGCGACGGTGGTCGCCGCGCGGTCGAGGTGGCCCTGGGAGACCTGGAGTTCGGCGAGCTGGACGGAGTAGAAGGCGCGGCTGCGTCGCATGGACGGGGCGAGCAGCTCCAGGGCCTGCGCCGTGGCGGTCTCCGCATCGGGCAGCCGCCCCAGCGCCTGGTGGGCGATGGCGGCGAGCCCGGCGAGTTCGGCCCCGTCCAGAAAGCGCAGCCAGGGCGGGGGCACCGCGCGGTCCGCGCGGTCGTACGCACGCTCGGCGGCGAGGATCGACCGCGCGGCCGCCGGCCGGTCCTTCGCTCGGGCGTGGCCGATGGCGAGTCGGGCGTGCAGCAGCGCCGCGATCAGCGGGTCCTGGCGGGCCTGCCTCGACTCCAGCGCGGCCCGGTTGATCCGCAGGGACTCCCGCAACCGGCCGTCGACCCGCGACATCATCGCCAGGTTGCTCCAGGCACGGGCCTGGCCCCGCCGGTCACCGGCGAGGATCGCGGACTGGAGCGCGTCCGCGTACATCAGCCGGGCCTGCCCCTGCTCGCCCGCGTCCAGGGCCGCCCACCCCGCCGACGAACACAGATCGCTGATCGCCGAGTTCAGCGCCTGCTCGACCCGGGGCCCGTAGGTGCAGCCGTCGGCGGTCCGCCTCAGCCGGGCGAGGTAGGCGGTCGCCACCGGGTAGAGCCCGCCGCCGCCGACCGAGGTGAAGTGCGCGGCGAGCCGCCCGATCTTCCCGTTGATCCGGTCGACGTCGCTCAGGGCGAGGCGTCCGGTGACGGGCGTCTCCTCCAGGCCGAGGACCAGCGCGACGGTCGCACCGGTCGAGGTGGTCATGAACTCGCGTCGTCGTTGCACCGGCGCGTCCTCCTCCCCAACCCCCGGGTCCGCCGGCGGTGGGACCGGCAGGCGGTTCGTCGACCGCCCGCGCGGTACGAACCCGAGCTGCTCGGGGGTCCGGTCGAACAGCTCCATCAGCGGCAGAAGGTAGCGCTCGGTCGGCCAACGGGCCTGACCCGACAGCCAGCGGCGCACATGCCGGTCGGTCGTCGCGCCGGGCCGCCCGAACATCCGCGCGCTGATCTTGTTCACCTCGCGCGCCAGTCCGCCTCGGGAGTACCCGAACTCCCGCATTAAGCCCGCCAGGACCTCGTTCCGCTGGGTGTCCACCGCGCCCCCGTACGCCGCCGTTCCTCCGGATTCGACGGTAGACCCGGCGGGAGGGCCCCCGGGAGCCGAAGGTAAAAACGTCCTCCCTGCGTCCGGGAAGTGCCCGCACAACGCCCTGATCCCCCACCCCCATCACCCGGTTGTCTGGGAGGAAGTGACGGACACTCACCAAGGAGGCCCGCCGTGCCGAACTCATCCGCCGGCGGAACCCGGGGCCGAAAGCGCGCCCCTCGTACGTGGCATGACCTCGCGGCCGCGACCGCCAAGAAGCGTGACCTGTGGCTCCAGACCGGCTCCCGGGTCCTGAACCACACGGAGTTCGTGGCCTGCGGGCTCGACTGGGACGCCGTCGCCGTCCGGCCGATACAGCTTGGCCTGGACGCCCTCGTCGCGATGCAGCTCGGCACGCGCCGCGGCTACCGGGTACTCGCCGACCACCTGCGCGACGAGCTGTACGTCCTCGTGCCGGTCGGCAACGCCGACGACTTCACCGGCCTGCCCGGCGTTCGCGTCCTCAGCCGCGGCCACCAGCTGCTCATGCCCCGCACCCCCGAGCACACCAGCCAGGTCGCAGACTGGGTCGGCACTCCCGGCGAGACGCTCGCGCTCGTCGACCCCCAGCGGCTCGCCGCCCGCCTCCAGGACCTCGCGCCCGCCCTGTACGAATCGGTGGCCCCATGACCAGCACTCCCCCGCCGACCGCCGAAGTCGCGGACGACCCCGAGCACCACCTGGACGACGTCGTGCCGCTCGACCGGCGGGTGCACCTCGAACTCGCCGCCACCGTGCTCAACCCGCCCACCGACGCCTCGACCCTCCGGCCGGTCGACTGCGAGCAGATCGCCCTCGAACTGGCAGGCCACGCCCGGGTCGTCGCCGACGACGTCCGCCGGCGCTGCGCACTGCTGCCCGCCCGCGACCCCAAGCGCGTCCTCACCGAGGCCGTGCTCGGCGAGGCCGACCGGCGGCTGAGCGTCCGGCCCCGCCCGACGCTCCCCTCCGCACAGAACCGCGCCCGACTCCTCAAGACGCTGTACGAGCGCCTCGACAGCCTCCCGCCCGTCCCGCCCGCCTCTCCCCCGCCCTGAACCTCTCAGGGCCCCTCAGAGCCACCCAGCGCCGTTCCCCCGTCGCCCTGGGTTCACGGGAGCCCCGGCCGCCGCACCTCCACCTGTGGCCGCCGGGGCTCCACCTGTTCAACCGCAGCGCATTCCTCGCGCCTCCGGTCCGTCCCACCTGAACAGAGCCACCCAAAGGCGGGGCGGGACCCCGGGGCGTTCGGCACGTACCCGGCGGACTGTGATGGCTGTGACGGATGGTGTTTTTGGTTGCCTAGCGCAACGAGAGTGCAGGGTTGTGATGGGTTTTCCGAAACTCTCCATGCATGCACCCATGGGGGATTATCGGGAAACCCATCACAACCCTGCACTTTCGCAGGTCAGAGCGTTTTGGCCCCCTACACGAAACCGCCCTGCACGGGGGTCCCGTGCAGGGCGGTGCTGAGGCTGAGTGCAGGGCGGCGTTGTGGCCTACTCGCCGTCCTCGGAATCGTCGCCCGCGAGCATGAGACCGCGGTAGACATAGCCCGCGCTGGTGCGCTTCTTCTCCCACCCCCGGGCCGTCAGGCTCTTGGCGAACTCGACCTCACTGCAAGCCTGCTCGCCGCTCGCGTGGCACCAGCCGGTCCACGCGTTGAACAGCTCACGGGCGGACACAACCGCGTGGGGCGAAGCGACGGTGCGCTCGTCGACGAAACGGCCGAGGACGTCGCTGGACGCCTTGTACTCCTCGGTCTTGATGCGGACGATCTCCGGCGGCGCGAGCCCCTTCTCCATGTACTCGTGCCAGCCTTCGTATGCCCACTCCAGGACTGCGGGCGCGGCCTTCTTCAGTCGGTCGGGCAGGCCGCCGTCGCGCTCCTCCTCCGGGATCACCACGTCGAACGGGACGACCAGGATGCGCCGCCACACGGCCGGGTCGTCACCGGAGACGAGCGGCAGGTGGTTCGTCAGCATGATGAGGGTGTGCGACGGGTCGAAGGTGATCGGGTTCTTGTGCATGAGGTTCGCCTCAATCGGGTCACCACCGACCAGGCGCTTCATCGTGGCCTCGGCGAACCGCTTGCCCTTCTCCGTCTCGGAGCAGAACGTCAGCCGGGCGCCCCGCAGCCGCATCTTGAAGGCACCGTGCCGCTCGTGCTTCGACTCCATCAGAATCGCCGGGTCCACCTCGATGGCGTAGTCCCCGAAGGCAGCCATCAGGGCGTCGCGCAGCGTGCCCTTACCGTTCGCGCCCGTGCCGGTGAAGATCGGCATGACGTGCTCGATGACCTTCCCGAGCATGGCGTACCCGAACAGGCGCTGGACGAAGGCCCGCACCTCGGGGTCCGGCAGGATGCGTTCGAGGAACTGCTCCCACTCCTGGGCGCCGGCGACCTCGCCGTCGTCCTCCTCCGGCATCGCGGCACCCGCGACCTTGGTGATCAGGTCCTCGCGCGCGCACGGGTCGACGGTGCCCGCGGTGAGGTGGACAGTGCCCTCGGGGGTGTTGAACTTGTACGGGTCGGCGTCCAGGGCCTTGGAGGCGGTGCTGATCGGGGCCAGCGACGATGCGATCTTCAGCAGTCCTTCCAGGCCAGAGGCGGACTCTGACTTGCGGACGTCCTTGTACAGGTCGTCGCGCTCGTCGCCGCTCATGTTCTCCAGGGCGTGCAGCGCACTCTTCACCGTCTTCACGGCGTACGCCATGTCGACGCGCTGCTCGTCGAGCAGCCAGCGAGCGCCATCCCACTCGTGCCAGCCCAGGCCGTGAACGAACCGGAGCTTGTCGCCGTGCTCCTCGATGAACCGCTCAGCCATCCGCAGCTGCCCGCGGTGCTGAATCGAGGAAGTGGGGCGAGGACGTCGAGGCCGACGAGGTCGTTCGGTCGTCGTCGGTACTGCGGAACCCGCCCACATGTCCTCGTCGGGCGCCGTCGTGTCGCGTGCCGCCGGGATGCTCATGCGACACCGCCGATCGAGTCGGAGCGGAGAGCGGCGTTGCGGCCCGCATTCTCGCCAGCAGAAATGCTGGTGTGAACACGCGACGCAAGCGTGGTTGAGCAGGTAGAACCGGAACGCATGCGAGTCGTACTCCTCGGGTGCCTGGCCTCGGGGTGGTGGCACACCGCCGGGGCCTTCTTCGTTGCCGAGGGGAGGTCTACGTACTCGAAGGGGTTAACGTCTCGTCCTCGATCGACGGTCACACGGCACCGCCGATCCGGTTGGTGGGAGGCATGAAGCGAGGCTTCTGCAGACCCGCCCGCATGCCGGAGTTCAGGGTCTTCTCGATCTCGTGCGCGTACTCGGTGCCCAGCCCGGCCGCCCTCGCGGCCGCCGTCAGTTCCTCCTCGGCGACGGCCTGGTCCAAGAGGCCGGCGGCGACCAGCTGCCCCGCGCGGTAGGCCGCGAGGTTCAACCGGTTGTTGCGCCCGGAGCCCGCAGCCATCCCGGACAGGTCGCGGCACTCGGAGCGCAGGATGCCCGTCGCCCACCGCTCCTCACGGGTGCCGCCGCTGGAGATGGCCCGCAGCCGGGACTCGATCTCAGCCCGGCTGACCCGCTCCCCCGCTTTGGGTGGCTCGGGTGCAGTGGTGATCAGGGTCAGCAGCCAGTCGGGCAGGTCCACCGGTTCGGTGATGCTGCTCTCCAGCACGTACGGACGGCCGTTGACGACCGAGCCGATCCCGACCACGTAACCACCGGTGGCCCGGGTGTCCATGCACCAGCCGATGGTCCGGGCGGTGTTGCGGATCTCGACCCCGGCCGGGGCGCGGTAGACCAGGTGACGGCCGCCGCTCGGTGTACGGACGGTCAGGGTCGGCACCGCGTGAGCGCCGGGCGTCCGGTCGATCAGGATGCTGAACATCGTGTCGCCGTCGGCTACCTGGGGGAACTCGGCAGGGGGCTCGTCGTCCTCGTGCGGGATGTCCAGGTCCACGGCGACGAGCCGCGAGGGCCCGCAGGCGATGCCGATGTTGAACGGGGCCCGGCTCCAGGTCCGGGTGATCAGGTCCCGGTCGAGGGTGGCGCGGCCCTCCCAGTCGTTCCAGACCGGGGCCTTGCCGCCGACGAGCAGCGGGTGGACATGCATACCGCGCTCGGCGTAGTGAAGCGCGGAAGTCAACAATGTTGCCCGGAGGTTCCTAAAACCATCCGAATTGTGGCGCGCACCATGTGGCACGGCACGGCCTACTTCTCGTACTCTCATCAATGAGCGTCCTAACCGCTCGAACTTCGCCGGGTCTGCTAAACCCGGCCTTGCTGAAACACCAGGCGCCCCGGCCAGGGGGCGCCTTTGGTGTTTCTGGGGCTCAATCCTGCCCCTTGATCACAGAATGGGTGCACTCGGATTACGCGTTGCGCCTGAAACGTCCCGAAACGTGGGGCAGGAGAAGTGAGTTGGGATTCGTGGTCAGCGAGGTCGGACGCTGCGCGAGCCATCCGGACCGGCGGTGGGCCGGGGCCTCTGTGCGGACGTGCTCGAAGCCCAGCCGCTCGTAGTAGAGCTGGAGGCCGGTGTTGGTGCGCCAGCAGTCGATCCGAAGCCATTCGCGACCCTCGATGGCCGCTACTCGGCATGCCCAGTCGAGGACAAGGCTGCCGAGTCCTGTACCGCCGACGCTGCGGGCAGTGATCAGCTTGTACAGGTAGAACGCCGTCTCGGGGCGGTCCTCGTCGCGCCAGAAGTCGCGGTCGGCGGGGCCGCGGCTCACGGTGCCCACCGTTGAGCCGCGGTTGTCGAGGATGACCCAGGCCCGGCCGTCCTCGATCGTGGCGTGCCACTTGTCGATGGCTCGGCTGCCAGTCTCGGGGTCGGACCACTGGTCGGTGCCCAGGCTGGGGAGCCAACCCTCGGCTTCGGTGCGGAGAGCCATGAGGGCGGGGACGTCGGCGACGCCAGCCGGACGGATTTCGTAGGTCACTGAGGCTCAGACTTCCATTTCGTAGACCAGCATGTGCCGGTCACCTGGGGCGATGGTCTTCATGACGCGGACAGGACCGACGTCGCCGTACCCGATGCGGACGTGCTGCGCGATCGGAGTGCCGGGCGGGAGCTGGAGAGCGTCGGTCTCGTCGGGGGTGGGCATCCGAACGGTGATCTCGTCGCGCACGTGGTGCTGCGGGTGGCCGATCGCCTTGAGGATGCCGCCGGGCATCGAGACGTCGCCTTCCTCTTCGAGCGGAGAGTCGAACGCGACAGGGCCAGGGAACCAGCTGGTCGACATCTGGAAGGGGCGGTCGTCGACCGACCGCATACGGACCCGCTGAACGACCTGGTCGCCGGGGGCGACCTGGAGCCATTCGGCGACCTCGTCGGTCGCGGTTTCCCTCGACACGGTGACGTGCTGGACGGGAACCCGCCCCGCGTCCTTGATCGCGGTCGACCAGTCGTCCATGACGGTCGAGTCACGGCGCTGCCCGCGCTCGAACTTTGTGAGGTTCCAGGTGATCGGCCGGTCCGCCCGGACACGGCGCCGGCCTCCCTGCTCGCCAATCACGAGGCCCTCGGTCTTGAGGAGGTCGATCCCCGCGCTCACGGTCTTGGGGGTCACGCCGTGGAGTTCTGCCAGCTCACGGCTGGTGGGGAGGACCGATCCAGGGGGCAACTTCCCTGACCTGATCTGCGCCCGGAGGTCGTCTGCGATCGACCGTGCAGTCACACGTCGATCGCGCCTTGTCGTCGTCATGCCGTGCAGAGTACCTAGAAAACTGGCTTAGGTACATAACTTCAAGCGTGTTGCTAGTGGTTCAGATGAGTTGGGTACGTAACTCTTGACGAGTTGGCACCGAAGTCCGTACGGTCATGGTCGTCGCCGAAAGTTAGGTACATAACTCGGCGAAGCAAGCCACGTAAGACCCGGGCATTCCTATGCCCAAAGCGCGACCCCGGCTCGCCGTCCAGGGCAAACCGGGGCCACTTGCGGCCGGATCAGGGCCGCCACGGAGGCCGTTCCACGAGAGGAGCACGACCCCACATGAACATCATCGTCGCAGGTCAGCGCATCGTTACGCAGGGCGAGTTCATCGAGGTCGCGAACGGGTTCGACATGGTCGAGCCGCTCGCCCTCGACATCGAGCACGAGTTCACCGCCGGCGGTCTCGCGAGCCGGGACGCGATGGAGTCCTTCCTCGCCGACTTCGAGATCGAGACCGACACCGACCACGAGGACGCCGCCTACTACCGCAGCCTGCTGCGCCGGATGCCGAAGGAACTGCGCACCGGCAAGAGCAGCACGCCCGCGATCGTCGCCGAGTTGGAGGCCGCCGACGAGACCGTGGGTTACGAGGACGACGAGCCCACCGCCGACTGGACGGCCGCCGACTACGACTCGTACGAGGTCCTCGCCCTGGTGGGCAGGCCCGACCCGGTCGCCGTCGTCTCCCGCGCCCGTGCCCCGCGCGCCGAGCGTCGCGCGGTCCGCGCCGCCCTCCGGGTCGTCCGCAACGAGACCCCGGCGGTGGCGGCATGAGGATCGCAGCCCACACCGCGCTGTTCGTGCTGACCGTGCTGGAGATGGTGTTCGGCCTCGTCGCCGGGACCATCGCCCTGGCCAGCCTCATCACCGAGACCGTGGCCCGTGCGACGGCCGCCGGCGGCGACTGGTTCGCCCGGCGCTCCGGACTGACGCCGGTCTCGCCCCGACTCCGCACCGAGCTGGCGACTGTCCTGTCCGGGATGGCGACCCCGAACCCGAGGAAGGCCGTCTGATGTCGGACCACATGCACTGGCGCTCGCAGGGACAGGCCAGCGAGGGTGCGGCCTGGCTGCGCCGGGAGATCGCGATGGAGGAGGCCAGGAAGGTGCTGGCCACGTACGGGGAGACCGACGAGCAGGACGCCGTCCGGGCTCACCAGGAGACGTACAAGGCGCTGGCCGAACTGGTCGCCGCCATCCAGGGAGCAACCGCTGCGGGGGTCGGACGATGAGCTACCGCGAGGAGCGCCGCGCCGACCAGGTCGCCGAGCGCGCACAGGACCGCGAGGACATGCGGCTGAAGCTGGAAGCCCAGCTTGAGGCGAAGAAGATCGCCGCCGAGGAGAAGCGCAAGGACTCCGAGGCCAAGGCGGAGCAGACCCGGCGCGACGCCGAGGCCAAGCGCCGCCAGGAGCAGGCGGACAAGAGGGCCCGGCAGCAGGAGAAGGAGCGGAACAAGGCCGCCCGCCGGGCGAAGTACGGCAAGGTCACCGGCTGGCTCAACCGCAACCCGGTCACCGCGTTCGTCGGCTTCGTGATGGTCTGCTCGATCGTCCCGGCCGTGATCTCCCAGGTGGGCGCCCTCGCCGACGCCGGGGTGTTCGTCCTCCTGGCCGCGCTGCTCAGCGCGATGCTGGAGGGCACGGCCTGGGCCCTGACGTTCATGGGCAAGAAGGCCGAAGACGAGGGTCGGCCGGCGGGCAAGTACAGGGTCGCCACCTGGGTCACCGCGTTCCTCGCGGCCGCGGTCAACTACTGGCACTGGTCCGAGGCCCTGCCGAACCAGACCTGGGTCGCCGTGGTGTTCGCCGCGTCCTCCCTGATCGCGATCTACCTGTGGGACATGAAGACCCACGGGTCGCACGGCAAGACCACGGAAGAGCGCCGCGAGGAGAAGGCGCGCAAGCAGCACCTCGCCGACCGGCGCAAGCACCACAAGGACATCGCGGCCGAGGCCGACCGTCTGCTGTCCGCCCTCCCGTTCGGGTCGATCGACGAGGAGGAGGCGTTCGCCACCGCGTGGCGGATCAAGATGGGCGCCGAGCCGGGCCTGTCCGCCGAGGTCTACGCGAACGCCACCAACGCCCGGGTCGCCCTCGGGGCCGCCTTCGAGCTGGGTGAGCACGTCCGCCCGGAGCTGGTCCGCGCGGGCATGCTCGCCACGCTCTACAACCCGCTCCCTAACCGCCTCTCCGAGGGCATCCCGACCCTCGGTCCGACCCTCCCGATCCCGGCCCTCCAGCGATCTTCTGGAGCCGCTACAGCCCTTGCGGGAATTGGGATGTACGGCTCTGAAGCCGCCAGCGGAAATGCCCGCGAGAACGCCAGCGAGAAGGACGGCGGGAGCACGGGCGGGAACGCCAGCGGGAACAGTCCGCGAGGCCGGTCCGATGAGGAGCTGGAGGCCCTGCTGCCGAAGGCGCTGAAGGTCGCCGCCGAGCTCGTCGCGGAGGGCAACCAGATCTCCGCTGCCGCTCTGGCGAAGCGCGTGGGCATCCGCCGGGACGACGCGCGGCGGCTGCGGGACCGGGTCATCGCCGAGCGGAAGCTCAAGCTCGTCGACGGCGACGACACCGAGCTGGCTGGCTGACGAGAACCCCACCCCGAACTGACTGTCCCCCGCAAAGCCGCGGGGCCCGGCGCCTCCCTTCCACAGTTGCCGCCGGGCCCCGCTTCCCCCGAAGGAGAAGGACCAGCATGACCGAGATGCCGACCGGCCGGGGCCTCGACCGCACAGACCTGGCCACCGTCACCTACGTCCACGGCGCGGGGCCGGCCACCAACGCCAACCCCGCCGCTGCCGCCCCCGCTTTGGGTGGCTCGACCGAGGCCACCGACAAGGCCGCGGTTGTCGAATCCGCCCGCCGCGTCCTCGAAGGCCGGGTCGCCCCGGCCCCGGTCGACCTGGAGAAGGTCGACGAGACCGACTTCGACGTCTTCGACGACCGCCCGCTGATCCCGGCCTGGATGAAGTCCGGCGAGGGATGGGCCATGTACGCGGGGGTCGCGTACCGGGCCCGGCGCCGGGCGTACCGCCGGTGGGTCCGCCGCCAGCGCACCGACCGGGGCCACGTCGCGCAGTTCCGGCGCGGTCGGCGCCGGGTCGGGGACTGGGTCCGTGGGTTCGAGGGCATCCAGCTCCAGGCGGTGGCCCACCAGGCGCACATCGCGGCGACCGAGGCCCGCGCCGCCGCCCGCACGGCACGGTTCACCCCCGGGATCATGAAGAAGAAGAAGGAGGTCGCGCAGCGCGAGGCGGACCGCACGCAGACGGTCGCCATGCAGGCGATCGCTGAGCACAAGCGCCTGCGGAGCAGCCGTCGCACGAAGTTCGCGCTCCGGCTGGGGGCCGCGTACGGCCCGCCGGTCGCGGCCATCACCGGCGGATACGTCCAGGCCGGATGGTTCGGCGCGAGTGCCGGCGCCCTGGCCACCTTCAGCGGTGGTGCGTTCGCCGGACGGCACCCGATCACGGAAGAGACGGACTGGTCCGCCGACTGGCGCTCCCTCGGCGACGGTGACGCCATGACCGCGCCGATGCTCGACAAGTGCTTCCAGGCGGCGAAGGTCATCGGCACCGACGAGTCCCTGGCCATCATCCAGATGCCCATGCTGGACTCCCGTGGCGCGTGGTCCACGATCGTCGACCTGCCGCCGGGCATCCCGGCGAAGAAGGCGATGCGCGCGCACGCCGAACTCGCCAGCGCGTTCGCGGTCGAGGAAGCCCAGCTCACCATCACCAAGAGCAAGTCGAAGGGAGCCCGCGCCGGACGCCTGGAGCTGTACGTCAGCAAGGAGCTGCCGTTCACCGGCGACGTCGACCCCGGCCCGCTGCTCGCCCTGGAGGCCGCCGCCAACTTCTGGGGCCGCATCCAGATCGGCCCCGACGTGCGCGGCCTGCCGATCTCCATCTCCGTGGTCGAGCGCTCCGGCCTGATCGGCGGTGAGCCCGGCGCGGGCAAGTCGGCGTCGGGCAACACCATCCTGCTCGCCGCCGCCCTCGACCCCCGCGTGATCCTCTGGCTCGCCGACGGCAAGGGAGGTGGCGACCTGGAGCCGTTCGAGGCCCTGTGCGAGTACTACGAGGGCATGGCCGACCCCGAGGCGTTCGTCGAAATGCTGGACGCCGCGATCGAGGACATGAAGCGCCGGTACGCCCTGCTCAAGAAGCTGGGCAAGCGCAAGGTCACCGAGGACCTGGCCAACAAGCACCCCGAGCTGCGACAGAAGCTGTTGTGGGTCGACGAGCTGATGCTCTACACGACCGACGACGAATTCGGAAAGAAGATCACGAAGAAGCTGAGGAACCTGGTCTCCCGGGGCCGCGCGGCGGGGATCATCACCTTCTGCGCAACCCAGAAGCCCGGCTCGGACGTGGTCGACACCTCGCTGCGTGACCTGCTCTCCATCCGGTGGGCGCTGCGCTGCACCACCCCCGAGGCGTCCGACACGATCCTCGGCAAGGGCGCGGCCGCGTCCGGGTACAGCGCCAAGAGCATCGAGCCGGAGATGCGGGGCGCCGGCCTGCTGTGGGCAGAGGGCTCGAACCCGACCCTGGTCCGGGCCGACTACTACTCCGACGACGAGGTCAACCTCCTCCTGGAGCGCGCGCACGACCTGCGGGCGAAGGCGGGCACCCTGCCCGAGGGCCCGAAGTCCCTCGCGGACAAGCTCCGGGACCAGGGCGACGGCGACGCCGAGGCCCTCGCCGTCCTGGTCGACGTCTTCAACGCCTACGACCAGGCGAAGAAGGAAGACGACGAGTCCGCGGCCGTCGACTGGCTGCCGGGCAGCGTCCTGGTCGACGCGCTCAAGGCCGCCGGACTCGACATCAGCCCCGAGAAGCTCGCCCGCCTGGTGGTCCGCCAGGCCGACGAGAAGGGGAAGCGCACGTGGGAGGGCAGCGAGTCCGCGCTCAACGGCTACCCGCTCGCCGCGGTGCTCCGCACGGCCCAGGCGAAGTACGGCCTGACGGCCTGAGAACCCGGATACACCCCGGACGGTCGCCCGGTTTGGGCTGATACGCCCCCGGATCGGGCGGCCGTCGACCCGGACGGCACCCCGCTCGACCTGGACGCCACCCGTCCAGGTCGAGCCGGGAAGCGTCCAGGTTGCTCACCCCCTCTGACCTGCATCGATGTGAGAGCCGTCCAGGCTCCATCCAGGTCCCAAACCCTGACAAACCCCACGCGACGGAGGACGGCACCGATGGACACCAAACCCGACCTCAAGCTCGTCGGCATCGCCCGGGTGGACGACACGGAACTCGCGTGCGGCGGGTGTGGCAACGCCTTCTCCCTGGAGATCCACAAGCACGGGCTCAGGGAGGTCTCGCCCGCCTGGATCTCCTGCCTGTCGTGCGGTAAGGGCGAGGACTCGCGGGTCGTCACCAACGGCCTGGTGGACTCCGTGCTCGCCGGATGGGTGAAGCGGCAGGCCGACGAGGACCGCGACCTGTTCACCGCCGAGTGGCGCGGCATCGTCATGACTGGCGAGCTGTACCCCACCTTCGACTTCCACCAGGCCGTCGGCGCGGCGAAGGCCGTGAAGGAGGGATGGGACGAGGTCGCCGCCCCCGAGGCGAAGCGGTGGTGGCGGTCGAAGAAGAAGGCGGTCAAGGCAGAGCTGAAGACGAAGCGGGACGCGGTGACCGGCGCGGCCAAGGAGAAGGCCAAGGAAACCGCCGGCGCAGCGAAGGCCACCGTCATCACCGCCGCCTGGAACATCCAGACCGGCGGGGCCGGGCCGACCAAGAGCGTGAAGCCGAAGCCGAAGCGCTGCACGGTCAAGGGCTGCCGGGGCGGAATGGTCCCCCTCAAGACCAAGCTCCACTCCCCCACCGGCAAGACCCGAGAACTCAAGATTCCGTGCGGGGTCTGCCACCGCAGCAGCACCTGACAGAGCCCGCGCCCGAAGAATTTCGGCACGCTGACCAGCGCAAATGCACTCTATGCAGACTCCGAGTCTGCGAACCCCTGGACACGCAGACTCGGAGTCTGCATCATCTAATTACCGCAAGCGAAAATGCAGGCGGAATAGCAGACAGGAGACATCAGTGCCGAACCAGCCGAACCGTCTGACCAGGTTCTTCATGGGCCTCACCGGCCGGTCCTGGGCCTACGAGTCCGTCGAGGGAGTCCGCGAGGCCATCGCCAAGAAGTCCTTCGACTCCCTTCCGAAGCGTGCCGAGACCCACACCAAGGCCGTGGCCGGCCTCAGCGGGATCGACGCGCTCCAGCCCGGCCTGATCGAGTTCCACGACGACATGCACGACGGCTGGCACTACCTGATCGCCCTCGCGGCCCGCGCCGATCAGCTCGGCTGCGCGAGCCTCACCGACCACCTGAGCGACGCCGCCGACGCGCTGCGCAACGTCCTGGAGCACGTGGCCAACGCCGCCGAGGCGACGGTCCCGCACCCCGGAATCCCGCTGGCCCGGTAGACACGCCCCGGGGCGGTCGTCACCCGGCCAAGGATCGCCGACCGCCCCGGGCCCCGGAATCCCGCTCCGAACGGCAGCGGGAGGGAGCCCCCATCGTCCCTCACCACACCGAAGGAGCCAGCACAGATGAGCCCCCGCCCCAGCCAGGAGACCCGTGACGGCGCGAAGCAGCGGGTCACAGAGCTGAAGAAGGTCCGGGACCAGGCGCACGAGGACGCCGAGAAGGCCAAGGCCGCCGCCGACGAGCAGATGTGGAAGGACATCGCCGCCGAGCTGGACGCCGAAACCCTCCTCCAGGCCGACGTCTGCGAGGCCACCGGCTTCTCCCGCGACCACGTCCTGCGCCGCACGAAGAAGTACCGCACCAACCAGAACTGACCGACCGGCCCCCGGGCTTCGGCCCGGGGGCCGGCCGCTCCCTCCCGATCCAGAAAGCCGAGGTCGCCACCGTGAGCACCGAGAACGCAGCCAACAACCGCCAGCTCAGCGAGTCGGAGACCGAGGCCCGCGCCCGCCAGCTCATCGACGCGGTCGACGCGGCGTACAGCCGCCCTGCCATCCGGCCGGACATCGCCGAACTGCTGGCCCGACACAAGGAAGAGGCCGACCACTACCGCACCGCCCCGTACGTGCCGCAGCCCCAGTCTGAGGTGAAGCCTTCCGAGCCGATTCCCGGATGGGCCAAGGGAATTGCGCTCGCGGCCCCCACTGCGGGTGGGGGCGTCTGGCTGGCCATGGAAGGCGTCTCGGGCGTGATGAACGCCGTATCACCGGAAGCCGTGGCCGCCATCGGCGTGGGGGGACTCTTCATGTTCCTGGTGTCGCTGGCCGGACGGAAGAAGGGCCCGAAGAAGGTCGTCAAGAACTACGACATGCGGGGCGCAGTGATCAGCTCCCGGAAGTCATCCGGGATCACCTACAAGTCCAACAACTAGGAGCGCCCGGTGAAGCTGCCCTGGATGAGCCGCGCGGACCGGCGGGCCTGGAAGTCCGCGAAGACCGTCGCCGACCTCGGCGAGCTGATGGCCCGCTGGCTGGAGGGCGAGATCGCCTCCCGCCCCGGCTACCAGCCGCGGTTCGGCCCCGACGAGGAGACCCAGCACCTCGTGCCCACCCTCGCCGCGCTGTGCAGGGCCGGGTACGTCACCACCCAGTCGCAGCCCGGGTGCGTCGGCACCGGCGTGGACGGCCTGTGGTGGGAGCAGCGCGCCGCGGTCGAGCTGGTCGTCACCGACGACGACCTCTTCCACCGCCTGGTCGACGCCGCCACCGACGCCGGCATGTTCGTCCGAGTCCACGACTACAGCCGCGGCCGCGTCCCGGAGTACCCCGTCGCCGCCACCCTGCGGGACGGCGAGGCGGTCACCGCGTTCGGCGGCCGGATCAGCCGGGCGGACATGGCCATCCAGTGGCCCGGCCTCGACCGCGACCTCTACGACCAGGTCGCGCACGGCACGTACGTCTCGATCGTGGCGCCGGAGTACGGCACCGCCGGCGAACGGCTCTGGGTCGTCCTCGACTTCCTCACCGGCCTGCGCCGCGAGGACCCCACCAACCCGTGGAACACCGTGATTGGAGAGCGCGGATGACCCGCAAGCACGCCATCGTCGACGCCGAACCGCACCTGATCATCAGCCACGGCAGCGACTTCTTCGGCCAGGACCGGCACTCGCTCAAGTCCCTGATCTCCCTGGCCCCGTACGCCTCCAACGCCTTCTCCTGGAACGACCAGAAGGCCGTCGCCCCGCTCGTCCAGGCGCTGGAGAACCCCACCGCGCGGACCATCCCGGCCGAGGACGCCGCCGTGTTCTCCGAGCAGCTGCTCAAGGTCTCCCGCAGTCGCCACCTCAAGCCCGCGGTGGCCAGCCTCGCCCGCGCCCTGGCCGACGCCGCCGCCCGCGCCGCGGACGCGGGCGAGCCCTGGGAGTGGCTCGAAGAGTCCTGACGGCCCGCACCCGGCCGACCAGCGCACACGGCGACACCGCCCCTCGCTTTGGGTGGCCCCGAGAGCCCCGCCGAGCCGCAGCGCTCAGCGGGGCTCAGTCGTACGGCGAGGCGCGTGACGAGCGGAAGGAACGGCGGTCGCGCCCGGCACCGACCGGGAGGCCGTTCACGGCCGAGTGGGCGGTGACGGTGAACGCGCGACCGCCACAGACGGAAAGCCGGGGCCGCCGGG